>JBDNDK010000099.1:0-8859 GCA_046719185.1 Armatimonadota bacterium | reverse complement strand
TCATAAATCCTACAACTGACCATATAATAAGAAACATATTATTTGTCAAAGGTAATTGTTCACTATCACTAACCTGTTTAGCATTAAATAATCCATCTTTGAAAACAATAAAAGAGGTTATAAGTGCAAAAAATAAAACCAATCCATATCCAATAAAATATGATAATATAGGTGGTGAAAAAGCAGGTGTGTTTGCTCTTGCATAAAGGACTGCATCAGAAATAATAGAATAATATTGGTAGCCTACTCCAGGAAGTGCAATAAGAGCTGCTATAAAACTTCCTAATATAAGATATGATTTTATCTGTCTGTCAATAATACAAGAAGTGATGACATATATTGTCCAAACAAAAGCAATTGTTACAACATCATATGTGTGAATATTGCTAAGCAATAGAAGACATATTCCAGATTTTACAGCAAATAATAAGTTTTTTTCATCCTCAAACTTCAATAGAAAATAGAAGACTGCAATCATCAGAATAAGAGATATTAAAAAAAGAGGGTTTAGATACATAGATAGAAATGTTATTGCTTCAGGCTGCCACAAATCAACTGAGCCAATACCTGCCACACCATAGTTAATCAACCAACCTAGACCGGATGAGAAACAAATGATAACAATAAAAAGCTTCCTATAACTTGGTTTATTAAGAAATAGTTTTGAAAATTTATAAGCTGTAAAAACAAAAGCAAATATCAGCAATAACCTAAATATATGAAAAACTACTGCAGGAGAAAATGAAGTGATTTTCTGAATAAAACCCATTATCAGAAAAAATATATTAAACTGCTTAGGGTTTTGTGGTTCAAGAGTGAATAGATTTGTGATGAAAAAATTGCCATCAGCTGCCTGAGCAATCCAAGATAGATATACAGCTGCATCATCAATATTTCTTGTAAATCCCATAAACTTATAGCCATCAGGCTGAATAATGAGAGCTATAATATATGGTAATGATGATAAAACAGCTGCTAATAAACTAATAAATGCAACCCATATCTTTTCACTTTTTGCCAACTTATTACATCCTTAAAGCCTTTAATATGTTTCTGTTTTTTTGTGAAATAAACTGAATATAAGCAAATATGAAAAATATACCCAACAGCATCAAAAATAGTCCAAATTTAAAACTAAACACACTAATTTTCTGTTCATTTATTGTGCTGTCCATAACATTTGGTATCAATGAATTATTTAATAACTCATATATATATAATCCCTCTTGTTCTGAGTAAAGTTTTACATTACTGTCATCTATTAGCTTATCCGACACAACATACTTTGCTAAATCTGATAACTCAGGTGTGAATCTTTTGAAAAATACCATATTCCCATTTTCCATTGGGCTTGAATCACCACCCTGCAATCTGCTAGATAAGTCTTTGTATTTTCTAGTATATAAAGAATCATATCCCTGAACATCATATAAACCATACACCATTGCAGCATTTGGAGGCAGAATAGCCTCTGGTGTTTTATATAAACTCCATTTTGAGTTTATTGGAGCAATAAGTTTTGTTGGAGAAGATAATTCCTTGAGAATTGATATTGTTTCTGTTTGAGGATATATATATTTCTTATCACAAATAGGATTAAAATTAGCACCAAAAGAAAACAAATCTGAAACAATAAGCAAAAATGCAAGCACTGCAAATATATTTCCACTAATTATCTTTGTAGATCTGAGAAATAAAATCAAAGATGATAAAACAAATATAAAGAAGAATAGAATTGATACCTCAAAAGTAACCTCTTTTATCTTAAATAGACCTAATCTCTCAAGAAAATCAATAGATATATTTACAAATACTGCATACATCAATGAGACAGTAACTATTGGCAAAATAACAGGAACAAAAAATTGTGCTGCTCTGGGAATATTCCTAGCTTGTTGAATTTTGTCTAACTTTAGCAAGTAATCTATACCATAACCAGCTAACATTGCTAATGCAAACTGAGCCAGCAATATTATTCTGTGTGGTCCCCCAAATGAACTGATGCCCGGAACCCAAAAGTAAATAGGTTTGTTTACAATAGTGCCTAGTGCAGACAAAACTGAAAATAAAAATATAAGAACAAAAAATAAAACATAGCTGTTTCTTTTTATTAGAACAAATGAAATTACAGCAAGCATTATTGTAAATATACCAACATACATTCCATGCTCTATATAATCTGCACTACTACCAAGGTAGTAGGTGTTTAATGAAGGATTTCCAAAATAATCAGGAAGTAAAAATAAAACCCATTTATATGGTGGAATGCCCGCTGAAATAAATCTATTATAACCTTCTTCATCAGCAGCTACGGTTCTATGTGATATTTTTCCTAGTTCTATAGATGGAAGTATCTGTGGAGCACTTATAAGAAATGCAAATAAAAAGCATAGCAAAAATGGCAAAGTAAGTTTTTTTAGTGTAACAGCTGTTCCATTAGTTATACTTTCTTTAATAATTAAAAATATCCACCATAAAAAAGCACAAATAAACACATATAATGCAATCTGAAGGTGTCCTGCAAATACACAAACTGCCAAAGGTAATCCTGATAATATCCCATAAAAAATTGATTTCCTACCATATGCCTTGTGAATAGCAAAAAGAGCTAATGGAAGATATACAGCAACAGAAAGAAATGTTGGAAGTTCAAGCCACAAAATATTAAATGAACAATATGTATATGCTACAGCACATATAATTGAAGCAGATGATGAACATTTTAATGATCTAGCAAAAATAAAAGTAAATACACCAGCTAGAAATAGATGCACAAGAGCAATAATAGTGAATGCTCTAATAGGATTAAAAATAAGAAATAATAAATTTATAGGGTATAAAACAGCAGATTGACCATTTGCTAGAAATGGAGTACCTCCAAATTGATGAGGGTTCCACAATGGAATCTTACCCTGACTCATTTCTCTTGCATAGAAAACTCTCCATGGATAAAATTGAGAAATTGCATCAAAATGCAGTGGGTTCCATTGGAGAGGCACTTCTGGAGCTTCTAAAACACTACTCCAAGGTTTCATTTGAGCTAAATATTCACCAGGAAGCAATGCCTCATCAAGAAATAATGGTTTCCATAAAAATATAGAAACCAATATCAATAGAAGAATATAAGGAAAAAACCTCATTAGCACAATCCATGCGTAATCTGTTTATTTTTGAGACATTTGTCCTAATCCAAGACCAATAAATGATACACCAATCATAATAAAGAATAGACCTGCACCAGCAAATCTCCAATCAACTTTTTCCTTAAGTACCAATGATGATAATATGACAACAAGAATGTAACTAATACTAATCAATGGATATGCCACACTAAGTCTAACTCTGCTAACAACCATCAGCCAGAAAAATGTGCTGATAACATATAAGAATAAACCTAAAAGAACATAAAAATTAGATGCTCTATGGATAATATTTAATAATGTGAGAAATGGAGTAGATGCAATTTCAATTTTACCATCTGCTAATCCAGTTTTAATGCATATCTGTCCAAATGCACCAAGCGTAACAGCCACCATCAGCATTAAAAAAGCACCAAGTGTTAGATTTCCCAATTTATTCTCCCAAAAATTTATAATTAATTTATAATTAAATAGAAGTATACAAGCTAAAATAACTTTATTCAATATAGTAATTTGTATATTCCTCATAGATTTGTACATAAAAAAACCGGAGTTACACAAACTCCGGCTTCATAATTATATTTATTTAATTAAACACCAAGCAATTCTTTTGCTTTATCAACAGCACTAGCTGCATCTGGTGAGTATCCATCAGCACCAATTTCATCTGCATAATTTTGTGTAACAGGTGCACCACCAATCATAACCTTCACACCATCTCTAAGACCAGCAGCTTCGAAAGCTTCAATTGTTTCTTTCATAGCTGGCATAGTTGTAGTGAGAAGAGCAGATAATGCAACAGCCTGTGCTCCGCCTTTAACAGCTTCTACAAATTGCTCCGGCTTAACATCAACACCAAGATCTCTTACTTCAAATCCTGCACCTTCAAGCATCATAGCTACAAGGTTTTTGCCAATATCATGAAGGTCTCCTCTAACAGTGCCAATAGCAACAACACCCTTAGATTCTACTCCACCTTCAACAAGTTTTGGTCTTAAAACTTCCATACTCATTTTCATAGCTCTTGCAGCAATAAGAACTTCAGGAACATAAAATTCGTTGTTTTTGAATCTAGTTCCAACAATATTCATACCAGCTACAAGACCATCATTAAGTATCTCACTAGGAGATACTCCCTCAGCAAGTGCTTCTTCAACTAAAGCCTTTGCATCTGGTGCTTTTCCGGAAATGATAGCTTCTGCTAATTTATTGAGATCAGCCAATTTCGTCCTCCTGGATCTAGTTAATATATCAGGCGATCGTCCCATCACGGATTAACCTGACAAGTTTGCTTTTTATGATAAACCGTTCAATATTATAACGGTATATCCCAATTTAATCAATTTTTTTAGTAGCAACAGGGAACATCATCCTAGTCATTAATTCCATCTGATAATCAGGTGATACAGCCAACTCTATATGCTCCGCTTCTAATGCCAGTTTCTTTGCAAGCTCTAATTCATCCTGACATATTAAAGCAAGCCTAGAACCAGCTCCTGCAGCATTTCCAATAGATGATACTTTATCAATATCAACATCAGGAATCAAACCAATTCTTATTGCACTTTCAATTCTTATATAGTTTCCAAATGCTCCTGCAAGCAGTATTTCTTCCAATTCGTGATCACTAGTGCCTGCTGTTGCAATTAATGTCTGAATTGCAGCATGAATAGAACCTTTGGCAAGCTGAAGGTGTCTAATATCAGCCTGTGTGATAGCAACAGTTGAACCATTTCCAGATTCTTCTTTACCTGCAAGAACAAATTCTACTCCATCAGGAGTTTCAAAGAGTCTCTTTTTAATATCTGCTGGCAAATGGTCAGCTTCAGATGGTGAAATAAGTCTTCCTGTTTCATCAATCAAGCCTGCATCAAGCATTTGTGCAATAGCATCCACTATACCAGAACCGCAAATCCCTATTGGAGCTCTATTTTCAATAGTACTTATTTCAAGCTTGTCATTTATAATAACTGCATCAATAGCACCCGGTCCGCCTCTCATTCCACAGCTAATCCCAGCACCTTCAAATGCAGGACCAGCAGCAGCTGAACATACATAAGTTTTGCCTTTATGTGTGAGTGCCATTTCACCATTTGTTCCTATATCAACAGCAAGCCTTGTTCTGCCATCATTTTCCCAAAGGTTAGAGAGCATAACAGCCACTAAATCTGACCCAACAAAACCAGCAACATTTGGCAGTATAACAACATCTGCCTCAGGTACTATTTTTAGCCCAAGATCATTTGCCTTTATAATAATCCCTTCTGAAATACTTGGAACATAGGGAGATTGACCTAAACTTGTAACATCAATTCCAAGCAAAAGATGCATCATACAAGTGTTGCCTACTACAGTTGCCTTGTATATATACTCAGATGGAATATTAGCAGTTTTAATTAAATCTTCAGCAATTCTGTTTAATGCATCCACTGCAGACTTTTGCAGAATTTGAGCACCATTTTCATGATTTGTAGCAAAATTAATTCTAGATATTAAATCTCCACCATAAACCATCTGAGGATTCATAGCAGAAGACACAGCACGCTCCTCACCAGTGTATAAATCCATCAAATAGCCAACAACTGTAGTACTGCCAAGGTCATAAGCAATACCATAGCTCTTGCCTGTGGTGTCTCCATCTTCAACAGAAATCAATTCCTCATCTTGAATCACTGCAGTAACTTTGTAATCTGATTTCCTCAAAACTGATGAAATAGTCTGAACCACTTTCCATCTGGGTTTTATACTTATTCCTCTTGTTTTTAGGAAGTTTGCAAGCCTATCATATTCTGCAGTTTCATCTTCTAAACTAGGAGGTTTGAGCTCACAATAAAACTTGCTAATACCAGACATAATACCACAATCTCTAAGATCACTTTTACTTAATATCTTTTGAACCTTAGATTTGCTGCTTTCTGGAATTTCAACAACAACATCACCCAAAATTTTTGTCTGACAAGATAACCTAACTCCTGCTTTTGTTTCCTCATCATTAAGCAGCCTTAATTCTGTGGAATGAGGAGCACTCACCTTTCCAGAAATCACAGTTACTTTGCATTTTCCACAAGTGCCAACTCCACCACATGGAGTCTCAATTGCTCTGCCAACAGCAGAAGCTGCCTTTGATATTAAAGTGCCAGATGGGACATTTATTTCAGTTCCATCTGGCTCAAATTTTACATTGAATAAAACATCAGCCATATATTATTTCCATTTGGGTGTACTTTCACATTTTTAGTATATCAACACAAAACTCATCAAACAACAAACTATCATATATATTAGACTCATAATACAAAACTATAATCTCAGTTTACCATAATTGTGATTATTTTATGAACTGCACATAGATTTATTTTATCTAGAGATACAAATTAGCCAAGCATTAAAATTCTGCCACAATTTTCGCAGGTTTCAATAGAATCACCCTTTTCAAGAAGTGAGATAATATACGGTGTAACAGCAACTTTGCAAGCATCACATTGACATTGAATAACCTTTGCAATTCCAATACCATTATTTTCTTTTTTAGATCTAATTCTTTCATATCTAGAAATAAGCTGAGCATCTTTAATTTTAGCTGCCATTTTTTCTCTTTTAGTTTGAAGCTTTGCAATTTGCTTTTCAAGTGATGTTCTTTTTGCCTTCTCATCATCAACAATATTTTTGATTTTCGCCTCAAGATTTGCAATAATTTCAGTTCCTCTTTCATAGGAATGCTTTGCAGCATCAACTTGTTCTTTTAAGTTTCTTATTGAATCTGAGAGCTCTTTTTCCTGTATCTTTAAATTTTGCACTTCTTTTTCTAACGCAGTGAGCTCTTTAGCACTTGTTACTGTACCACCAAAAAGTTTATCCTCATATTTTTTTCTTTTTTCTTCAAGACTTTTTTTCTTCAGCTCACCATCTTTGAGAATTGCATGATGTTTTTTGAAAACTGAATCCACTTTGCTCAATTTTGCTTTTGCACCTGACAGCTTTTCTTTTAATTCATCTGCACCACATAATTCCGTTAGCTCTTTTTTGGCTTTTTCAAGCTCACTATCAACCTCTTGCAAATCATAAAGTGCATACAAGTTCATTTTCATAACAGCCTCCCATAGCTCTCACAACAGTTCTATTCAAAAAAGAATAGAATACACTATAAAAATTTCAGCAAAAAACATCTTAATTCACAAACTTAAAAATCTTTTCTGAGCACAATTCTTTCTGCTGCAGATATATCCTCCACCCTTCCAATATCTCTCCATGCACCCTTCAGATAACAAGGATATAAATCAAGATTTTCCTCAATCATCATATTAAGAGCATCAACAAGCTCATACTCACCTCTCTCCGACACCTGTATTTGAGCAAGATAGTCAAATATAATCGGCTCAAAAACAAACAAGCCAGAGCTGTTCCAATGTGATATCACATTTCCTTTAGGTGGTTTTTCAATAATTTTAGTTATTTTATCTTTTTCATCATCTATTATAACAGATGCACCAGAAAAAGGGTCATCTACCCAATTACAAGTTACCACTCCTGCTCCACCCTTTTGTGAAAAAAGCTTAAATACACTATCATAATTATGTGCACCAGTAATAATATCTGCAAATGTCATCATAAAAGGCTCATTACCAACAAGCTCTTTTGCTGTATATAATGCTGCACCCGTGCCATACTTTTCACCTTGTCTTGCATAGCTGATATTAATAGACAGTCTTTTACCGCTTCCAAGATAACTCTCTAATTTATCAGCTAAATATCTTGTTACAATAATAAAATCTTTAATACCACAATGTAATATATAACTTATAATATGCTCAATAGCAGGCTTGCCTGCAATATCAACCATTGCCTTAGGAATATTTCTAGTAAGGGAACCAAGCCTAGTTCCTTTGCCTGCAGCAAGAATTACAGCTTTCATAAATATCCTTTCAATAATAGGCAGAATTTATTTATTTAAGTTTTTCCCATGCACTTCAGGAAGCCAGATATCATCATTTTCAATACCAATTTCTTTGATTAAAGAACCAAGTATGTCTGTCCTGCCAGCATCTTTAAGATTGTGTCCATCACTGCCTATAGCAAATTTTACACCCATATTTTTGCATATACTATAAAATCTCACTAAAAAGTATCTTTGGCTAGGTGCTAAAGCTCTAGGACTAATTTCTACTGCTGTATTATTCTCCACAGCAACCCTAATTGCCTTCTCTAATTCTTTATCAGTTAATAAATCTAGGCAAGTAGAGTCATACATATTCTGCATAATCACCATAGGATGAGCTACAAAATCGGCAAAATCAAGAGAACAAGCATATTCAAACATATCTAATATATGTTTACCAATTGAATGCAAAGTGCCATCAGAAGGAGAGTTCACTTCAGGCTTCCAATAATGATTAGATGCTGCAATCACATAATCAACATTTTCTAACACATCTTCATGCATTGCATGTTTACCAATATCAAGAATATCAACTTCCACACCCAGATATACTTTTATATTTGAATTTGAGTTTGAGATTTTTCTGTTCTCTCTTTGGAATATTGAAGGGTCTGTGTAGATTGATAAATGGTCTGTAAGACCAAGATACCTAATGCCTTTAGCTTCACAATTGTCAATAATGCTAGGCACACACATTTCTCTTGATGAGGCAATCGTCCCGATGAAACCAATCAACCCGACGACCAGCGCCGCATCGAGAAAGGCGGGCTGGTTATTAATGAG
>JBDNDK010000098.1:0-9032 GCA_046719185.1 Armatimonadota bacterium | reverse complement strand
GAAGGGGGTGGGCAAAGCCCGGGGGATGTGATTTAGATTTTAGATGTGAGTATTTGCTGTCACCCTGAACTTGTTTCAAGTTCTATTCTAATTTAATTAGATGCTGAATCGAGTTCAGCATGACGGTGATGTGTGGTGTTTGTGGTGTTTCGGGAACAAGTTCCCGAAACCTAATAGATTCTTCGCTGACGCTCAGAATGACATTTGTATAATGCTCATAACAACAAAAAGATTATTATTAAGACTTTTTCCTATTGGGGGTGCAATTAAGTGGGATCAAATGATATTCAATGTTGTTGCGGATCAGTTGATATTTCAAAGATTGTAAATAAATACAACTGTGATGTTAAAAATCTTTTGCCTATTTTGCATGAGATTCAGGATGAGGCTGGATATATTTCTCCTGATGCAATTGAGCAGGTGGCAGAAGAGCTGGATGTGCCTGTATCACAAGTGCATGGCACAGTTACATTCTATAGTCTGTTTTATACAAAACCTCATGGCAAATATGTGATAAAGCTATGTAATTCAACACCTTGCCATATTGAAGGAAGTAGTAAAATAAGGCATAGAATTGAAGATTTGCTCAATATATCAGATGGTGAGACCACAGAAGATGGGTTGTTTAGTCTTGAGGTTGTATCATGCATGGGATTGTGTGGTGTATCTCCAGCTATGATGATAAATGATGATGTGTATGGAAATCTCACTCCTGAGATGATTCCAGAGATTATAAAAAAATACAGGGAGGAGAATTAAAATGGCCCTGTTTAGATCACATATACTAATAGACACAGGCACTCCTGCTGTTTTGAACAATGCAATTGCTGTTAAAAACAAATTGATTCAGGAAATCAAAAAGCAGGGACTTGAAAATGAAATAAAAGTAGTTGAAACAGGTAATCTTGGAGTGCAAGGCAAGAGCCCTGCAATAGTAATTTATCCTGAAGGCGTTGTATATGCTGGAGTTACGGTTGCTGATGTTGCTGAACTTGTAGAAGAACACCTTCTCAAGGGTAGAATTCTTCAAAGATTAGTTTACACAGGTGATTTTGCAAAAGTTGTTAGTGCAGCAGAAAGAGCAAGGTCAAAAGAACACAGAGTAGTATTAAAAAATGTTGGTGTTATTGATCCTACTAGCATAGAAGAATATATCGCTTATGGCGGATATGAGGGACTTGCAAAAGCACTCACACAAATGAAACCAAATCAAGTGATAGATGAAATAAAAAGCTCAATGCTCACTGGCAGAGGTGGTGCTGGATTTCCTGCTGGTCTAAAGTGGGAGTTTACAGCAAATTCAAGTGCATCTCCAAAGTATGTTATCTGCAATGCTGATGAAGGTGAACCAGGAAACTTCAAAGACAGGCTTATATTAGAGGGTGATCCACATCTTATAATTGAAGCTTTGATAATTGCAGGATATGCTGTTGGTGCAGAAAAGGGATATATCTATATCAGAGGTGAATATCATCAATCTGTTGACCACACAGAAAAAGCAATTTCCACTGCTAGAGAAATGGGATTGCTTGGCAATGACATATTTGGCTCAGGATTTAATTTTGATATAGAAATATTCAAAGGTGCTGGTGCATATATATGCGGTGAAGAAACAGCCCTTATTGAGAGTATGGAAGGTAGAAGAGGGGAAGCAAGACTAAAACCTCCATTCCCACCAGTGCAAGGCTTAATGGGCAAACCGACCCTTGTGAATAATGTTGAGACTATAGCCAATGTGCCTAACATTATCAGATTAGGTGCTGATTGGTTCAAGAGTATTGGCACAGAAAAGAGCAAGGGAACAAAGATATTCTCACCTTGTGGAGATGTGCAGTATCCGGGTGTTTATGAAGTTCCTTATGGCACAACACTAAGAGAAGTTATCTACAATCTTGCTGGTGGTATAAAATCAGGCAAGAAAATTAAGGGTGTCATAATGGGTGGACCATCTGGAAAGATTGTTAATATTGATGCTCTTGATTCTCAGCTTTGCTGTGAGGATTTGAATCCTGGTGCTGGTGCTTTGATTGTGTTTGATGAAGATAAATGCATAGTTGATATTATGCATAATATAGCAGAATTCTTTGTTCATGAGTCTTGTGGTCAATGCAGTCCTTGCAGAGAAGGCAACAAGAGAATACTTGAGACAATAGAATGGTGGATGAGTGGAGCTGGAAAAGCTGAAGATATTAAGATGCTTAAAATGCTTGGTGAGACAATGGCTTTGACATCAAAATGTGGGCTTGGTCAAGCTGCCACTAATACTTTCATTTCAAGCCTTGAATATTTTGAAGATGAGTATTTGGCACATTTGACTGGTGCTAAGACTTGTCCGGCTGGTAAATGCCGTATGGATGACAGTGTCCTTCAGGAGGTGAGCTGAGATGGCAAAAGTTAATTTAACAATAAATGATCAAAAGATAACAGTTGATGACAGCTACACTATTTTGCAGGCTGCAAGATCTGCTGGTATTCATATACCAACATTATGCTACCATTCAGATTTGATTCCAGATGGTGTTTGCAGAATATGTGTAGTGGAAATAGAAGGGCAGAGAGTGCTCCAGCCATCTTGTGCGTATCCAGTTGCAGAAGGTATGGTGGTAAAAACTCACACTCCCAAAATAAGACAAGCTAGAAAGATAATATTAGAGCTGTTGCTTGCAAATCACCCACAGGAATGTCTTACTTGCTACAAGAGCCAGAAATGTGAGCTTCAGGAGCTTGCAATGGAGCTTGGAGTAAAGGATATAAGATTCAAGGGTGAGAGAAAGCATTATGATAAAGATGTCAGCAGTCTATCAGTGTTTAGAGACCCTGATAAATGTATTCTCTGCAACAGATGTGTGAGAACCTGTGAAAATATCCAAAGTGTTGCTGCTCTTCATTCTATGGGTAGAAGCTGGGATACTGTGATTGTTCCGGGCTTAGGTGATGGACTAGCTGAAGTGGTTTGTGTGAACTGTGGACAATGCATCAATAGATGTCCTACAGGTGCATTAAAAGAAGCTAATCCAATACAGGCTGTTTGGAATGCTATTCAAGATCCTAATAAGCATGTGATTGTTCAGACTGCACCTGCTGTTAGAGCTGCAATAGGTGAAGAATTTGGAATGCCTGCTGGTTCCAGAGTGACCAAGAAGATGGTTACTGCACTAAAAAGACTAGGTTTTGATAGGGTATTTGATACTGATTTCACTGCAGACCTAACTATTATGGAAGAAGGCAGTGAGTTAATTCAGAGAATAACAAAAGGTGGAGTGTTGCCTCAGCTGACATCTTGCTCACCTGGTTGGATAAAGTTTATTGAGCATTATTATCCTGAGCTTATTCCTCATCTTTCAACTTGCAAGAGTCCTCAGCAGATGTTTGGAGCTCTGGCTAAGACATATTATGCTGAAAAAGAAGGCATTGACCCTGCAAATATTGTAAGTGTGTCCATAATGCCTTGCACAGCTAAGAAATATGAGTGTGAAAGACCAGAGATGGATGATAGTGGATATAAAGATGTTGACTATGTTCTCACCACTAGAGAGGCTGCTCAGATGATGAAAGAAGCAGGCATTGATTTACCTAGTCTTCCAGAGTCTGAATATGATGATCCATTGGGAGTATCTACTGGTGCAGCTGTTATATTTGGCAACACCGGTGGTGTTATGGAAGCAGCCTTGAGAACTGCCTATGAGCTTATCACTGGCAAAGCTCTTGATGATGTTAATGTTACACCTGTTAGAGGAATGGAAGGTGTGAGAGAAGCTGAAGTGCTTGTTGGTGATATGAAAGTGAAGGCAGCTGTTGCACATGGTCTTGCAAATGCCAGAGAAGTGCTTGAAGGCATCAAAAATGGCAGATTCAAAGACCATCACTTTATAGAGATTATGTGTTGTCCTGGTGGATGTATTGGTGGTGGTGGTCAGCCTGTGCCTACAAGTGAAGAAATCAGAAAGAAAAGACTTGATGCTATCTATGAAGAAGATGAAGCAATGGCTATTAGAAAATCACATGAAAACCCAGCTATCAAAAAGATTTATGAGGAATTTTTAGGTGAGCCTTTATCTCATAAATCCCATGAACTTCTTCATACCCACTACACCCCAAGGGATAAGAAAATAAAAAGAGATAAACCTACAGATGAAAAGCCTATCAAGGTGAAAGTAGAATAATTTCTTAAACTTCAAATAACATGTGTCGGGAACAAGTTCCTGACACACCATAAAACTAGATCCTGAAATAAATTCAGGGTGACGTGAGCAACGTGATGCTGAGCTTGACTCAGCATCTGCTATGATTATTATTTTGAAAATAAAGTTTAGGGGCAGACCAATGTGTCTGCCCTGAATTGGTATTGATGATTGGGTAAACTACCCATACAGAGTTTGTTGATAATTATATAGATTCCAAATCAAGTTTGGAATGACGTGTATGTGTTACTCAATACATAGCTTCTTGCTCTTAATGCTGATAGTTTTCTTCAAACTAACATTAACAGCATTGTCTTCTTTACTCACTGAGAAATCCTGCTTTTTACTTCCATAGGATATTGATTTTGGCTTTTTGCCTAACCCTGTGCATACTATATTATCCAGCTCAAGACTTCCTGATATATGTCTTATACACAAACTGCTTTTTGTCTTGATAATCTCTCCCACAAATCCAGGTAAGATAAGAGGGCTCTTGCCTTCAATGAAAGCAGGTGATAGATGCAGGGTGTTTGTTATCTTATTATACTTCTGACCATTCATGGACATTAGGATTGCCCATGCCACCATTGCTCTGTAGTAGTGACCACCACATTCCTTATGGTCCCAATATCTGCATCTCTCATAATATCTTTCTTCAACAGCATATATCACTGATATTGCTTCATCATACATTCCTTCATAAATCATATGGCTGGCAACAGCATATTCTGTGCCTGACCAGGGGCTGAGTATTTGATGGCTTTTATAAACCTGCTCAGGAATAGGAACCCCCTCAGGGTATGCTCCATTAAGTAATCCATGCTCATGGTCAAAGTTGTATTTCATCACAGATCCTAAGTGAGACTTCACCATTTCCTCTGGTAGAATATAACCAAGACCAAGCATATGTGCATACCATTGACCATCTAATGCACCAGCCATCACACCTTCATCTTTAGTGTTATTTGATATTTCATTCCATAAGATAAAATACTCACCATTCCAAAGCTGGCTTACAAAGCTTTCAACACCTTTTGAATATCTAGCTTCATATTTTTCTGCTAGTTTTGGTTCATCCATTACTTTTGCAAGCTCCGCTCCTGCTTTTAATGAGGCTAAGTATAAACAGCTCACATAGGCTGATGTTCCAAAGAATTTCCATACATCATAGGTTTGGTCAACTCCCTTATTATCTGGCAGACCATCACCATTCTTATCTGTTTTATGTATATATTCCATTGATTTCTTGGTAAATTCCCATACCTCTGATAGGTATGATTTATCATTAAGCCAGAGCCAATCTCTATACAGCATAAGGGTATATTGAGGTATCATATCAATCCTGATATAACCTGTCTCATCAACAGATTCAAATGTACCTTCAAATAGATGCGGCACTCTTCCATCAGGCTTGGGAAACTTGGAGCTGAGTATCATTTGCCTCTTTTCAACTTCAGGGAAAATCAAAGCTATTGGTATTGAACCATAATAACCAACATCAATAGTCTGTAGTCCACAGCAGCCAAGTCCTTCCCATACTGCAAATTGACCTTTTTCACCATGCCATGCACTTTTTGATAGAGTTGCAAGCTGACCGCTTAATGTATCTGCAAGCCACTGTGCATTGTTTTTCTTATACAAAAGTTTGCTGAATTTTTTAGATTCATTGTAGAGATAGTAGAGATTTTCATACATATAAACTACTGCATCTTTTGCATCTTTCAAAAAAGTGTTGTAGTAATGACCTATATAATCACTCTGTGGCTTTTTCCCAATCAGATTAGGAAAATGCCAACCAAGATAGAAGTTTACTGTCTTAGTCTCACCGGGCTCAAGCTCAATATTTGTTGATATAACACCTGCCTGTCCACTATCTTTGCTTTCAGGCAGATTTCCTGTTTCTCTGAAATGTTTCCAATAATTGGTGATGTTTACTTCATATTCATCTTCCCATTTAACATCATATCTATACCCTAGGAAGGTATCACAAACCTCTGCATCTGTGCCTATACACATAGAGCCAAAAGTAGGGTCTGTCCTATCACCATCGGCATCCATCAACAGCATTTTGAGTTCATCATACTCTTCTTTTTTTATTCTTAATTTCCTTTTCTCTGCTCCATATAAGGATTGATTTCTCACAAAAAACAAAAGAGATGCTGATATTTTTTCATCAGATCTATTTGTAACCATAAAGCCAAAGCATACAGATGGCAGGCTGGAGTTGTGCAAGTCATTTGGTATAAATGGGCTGAATGCTTCCATTTGTATGTCTATTGGCAAATTGTCATCATAATATTGAGCTTCAACAAATGGGTATTTGCCATCAAATTCAATTGCTTGAATGTTTCTTAGATATGGTGCAGTATAAACATCCATTTCTCTGCAGTTTGGAGCTGTTGATAGCAGTCTGATTTTGGGAGTGGAGTTTTCTGATTTAACCCTCACTGCAAAGTATGCATCAGATACATCCATTCCTGATTTTTCTGGTCCATTCCAGGAAAAAGGCTTGTTATTGAATATGTTCCATTCATAAAACCTTCCATCTGGTCTCAGTTCAACTGCTCCTGTTCCAATACCACCAAGTGGTATGCCGGAGTCTGCTATATTCTCACTATTTCTGAATAGATATTTCATTTAATCCATCCTATATATTTTTATATTATAACGATTTATTATACTACAAAGAGCTACAAAAAAATCTCCCTGTTTCCAAGGGAGATTATACCAAAATATCAATTCAATTTGTTTCTTTTATCAAGCTGGCTGTTCAACAGCATTTTCTACATCTTCTTTGAAATATTTTCTTCTTATCCAAAATGCTACATTCACAAGGCTGATTAATACTGGCACTTCCACCAATGGTCCAATTACAGCTGCAAATGCAACTCCAGAACCTATTCCAAATACTGCTATTGCAACAGCTATTGCAAGCTCAAAATTGTTTGATGCTGCAGTGAATGATAGAGTTGCAGATTTTGAGTAGTCTGCTCCAATCTTCTTGCCAAGATAAAATGAAATCATAAACATCACAACAAAATATATCAAAAGCGGAATTGCTATTCTAACCACATCCAATGGCAGTTTTACAATAGTATCTCCCTTGAATGAGAACATCACAATGATAGTAAAAAGTAGGGCAATAAGAGTAATTGGGCTGATTTTAGGTATAAATTTTTTCTCATACCATTCTCTGCCTTTTGTTTTGATTCCTATTATTCTGGTGATGATTCCAGCTATAAATGGTATCCCAAGATATATAAACACACTCTTTGCTATCTCACCAATAGTGATTTTCACCACAACTCCCTCTAGTCCAAATAGTGGAGGCAATACTGTGATGAATATATAGGCATAAACAGAAAAGAAAAGCACTTGAAATACAGAATTAAAAGCTACCAATCCAGCTGCATATTCTGTATCACCTTTTGCTAGCTCATTCCATACAATCACCATAGCAATACATCTTGCAAGACCAATCATAATAAGACCAACCATAAACTCAGGATAGCCTCTTAAAAATATGATAGCTAATAAAAACATTAGTATTGGTCCTACAACCCAGTTTTGGATGAGAGATAGACCAAGTATCCTATAGTTTCTAAACACTTCTCCAAGCTCTTCATATTTCACTTTTGCAAGAGGAGGATACATCATAAGTATCAAACCAAATGCTATGGGTATATTTGTTGTTCCAACTGAAAATTTATCCCAAAAGTCATGTATTCCAACTATAAAATATCCAAGACCCACACCAATAGCCATTGCTAAAAATATCCATAGTGTGAGAAATCTGTCCAAGAAAGATAATCTAGATGTTGTGCAAGTTTCCAATTTCTTTACCTCACTAATTTGTCAGTTCTTCTATCAATAGCTTTACTCTTCTTTCAATCTCATCTCTTATTTCTCTTACTTTCTCAATAGGCTTGCCTTTAGGATCTTCAAGACCCCAATCTTCTGTAGGCATAAAGGTTGCTGGGCAAGAATCTGCATCCACTCCACAACCCATTGTGATGATTTTGTCATATTTTGCCATTTCTTCAGTCATCATTTTAGGGTAGTGGCTGGACATGTCATATCCTATTTCTTTCATAGCTTCTACTGCTTGTGGGTTAAGTGTATCACCGGGCTCTGTGCCTGCAGATTCAGCTATTATTTTGCCTTCACCAAGTTTCTTTGCAAAAGCCTCAGCCATCTGGCTTCTGCCTGAATTATGAACACATACAAAAACTACCTTCTTCATATATCCTCTCCTGTATATTGACATATTTGCATATTTATATATATAGAAATATCTATCAAAAAAATATTATTTCTGACAGATTGAATCATGGGTGCTGGGATGAGTATTTTTCACATTTGTTATAATGTTTCTGAGATAGTTATTCATTTCTTGTAATGCACTTGGCACAATGGAGTAGTGTATCCATTGACCTTCTCTTCTGGATTCAACCAAACCAGCATTTTTGAGTATAGTCATATGGTGTGATAGAGAAGACTGACAAATATCTATCTCTTCATTTAGCCTGCATACACAAGCCTCACCTCTGTTGGCAAGTATTTCAATAATCTTTATTCTGTTAGGGTCACTTAATGCTTTGAATAATTTATCCATAATAATATCTATATATCTATATATGTCGATATATCAATTATAACCAACATCCTTTCACTTGTAAACTCATGCATAAAATTTTTTGATATTATTTTTTTGATGCAGAGCTAGGTGTGATATTGAGGTTATTGTTGATGTCATTATGAGTGATTATTCGTTTTTTATTCTACTCTAATGCTGTTTTGAGCACCGTCACCTCATTCCAAACTTGATTTGGAATCTATTGTAATTATATG
>JBDNDK010000097.1:0-9086 GCA_046719185.1 Armatimonadota bacterium | reverse complement strand
CAACAGGACCATTTAAGGGCACTGAAGCTTGTTTGAAAATAGCATCACCTGGCTCTAATGATGCATTCACTGTGTATCCTTTAGCACATAACACAACATATTATTTCTCAGCATATGCTCAGGATACATCCGGCAATTGGTCATTAGTAGCAAATGCATTAGGTACAACATCAGTAGATGTAACACCACCAGCAAATGTAACCCAATTTACTGCAAAACCATATACATCCAAAGATCTCATCATAAGCTGGAAAAACCCTAATGATCTAGACTTTAGGGGAACAATGATAAGATTCAAGACAACAGGCTATCCAACATCAAGAACAGATGGCACTTTATTAGTCAATAAAGAAGCTACTCCGGGTTCTAATGATTTTCATATCCACACAAACCTTGTTGCTGGTCAAACTTATTACTATTCAGCATTTAGTTATGATTACAGCAACTTATACTCAAGCGGTGCAAATGTATCTGGCGTGCCAATAGAAATGGGAATTATGCATGCAAAACTGCTTCCTGATAGTTCACCTATTTCATTATTAGATAAAGTAGTTTCCGGTATATTCACAAATGAAAATGCTGTTTATATATCTGAGAAAGATGGTTCTGCTGGTGTAAGAGTAAATAACAATGGAGCAGGGCTTAGTATTGGTGATAGAGTAAATATTTCTGGTGTTATATCAACAAGAAAACCTGATGGAGTAACTCCTTCCGAAAGAGAAATTGCATCAGCTCAAATAACAAAAATTGGTTCCAACTATGCAGTCAAACCATTTGGAATGGGTAATTATGCTGTTGGTGGTGGAGCAATTCCACCTTATGTTCCTGGTGTGACAGACGGACCAATAAATGGTGTTTTTACACCTGCTATAGGATTAAACACAATGGGTATGCTGGTGAAGACATACGGAACAGTAACAAGAGTGCTTTCAAGCGGTTTTTATGTGGATGATGGAAAAAATATTCCAGATATTCCGAATAGATTAGGTATATTGATAACAACTCCTGACTCAAACATTCCTGTTCAAGTTGGATATGTTGTATCAGTCAGCGGAATAGTAAGAGGAAGCATTCCAAGTGGTTGGCCTACAAACAGAAGAAACATAATAATGAGAAGCTGGAGTGATTTGACTATTCATTATTCTGGTCCTGAGCCGGGAGTGATAGCAGGAACTGTCATGAGCAGTCTTGGAAACCCTATATCTGGAGCAACAATATCAACAAATACAGGTGGATACACCACAACCTCACTTTCAGATGGCACTTTCTCAATTCCAAATGTAATAGCAGGAACATATAATGTTACAGCAACTGCAAATGGCTATACATCAGATATCGATGAAGGTGTAGTAGTAGGTGAGGGTGAGACTGTCAATCTTAATTTTGTGCTTACTCCAACAACTGGTACAATATCAGGTTATGTTAGAGATAACAACAATCAGCCAATATCTGGTGCAACAGTATCCACAAACATAGGTGGATACACAACAACATCAGCAAGTGATGGTTCATATACATTAAATACCGTATCACCTGGCACATATTCCGTAACAGCATCAAAGACTGGGTATAGCAGCCAGACTAACAGCAATATAACAGTAAACGTTGGTCAGACAACAACTTCAAATTTCAATCTTGCTGCATTATATGGTGCAATATCTGGAGTTGTAAGAGATAGCAATGGAATAGGAGTGGTAGGTGCAACTGTAAGCACATCATCTGGTGGATACAGCACTGTTAGCGGTACTGGTGGAGCATACACATTATCAAGTGTTTCACCGGGCACATATACAGTAACCGCGAGCAAGACAAATTATAATTCAGATACAAAAACAAATATATCAGTAACAGCAGGAAACACAACTGCTGTTGATTTTGTAATCACAGAGAAGACAGGTACAATATCCGGAACAGTTCTTAATTTCTATGGAAATCCTGTCGTGGGTGCAACAATTTCTACAAATTATGGAGGTTATAGCACAACAAGCGGTTCTGGTGGTGCATATACACTTTCAAATGTATTAATTGGCACATATTCATTAACAGCAGCAGCTTCCGAATATCAAAATCAGACAATATCAAATGTAATGGTTCAAGAAAATCAGGCAACAAATGTTAATTTCAACCTAAACCCAACAGCAACTAACAAAGTGATAAATGGTGATTTTTCATCAGGCAGCTTTAACTTCTGGGGCGGAAAAATGGGAAATGGCTGGGGTGCAGCTTGGACATCAAATGGCAGTGGAACTAATGGAAGTTGGGATATAAAGAGTGATACATATGGAAACTGTCAAAAGGCAAGTAGCTCTGCTAATGGAGTAGGTATAGGGATAGCTCAGGAAATAGGAGGCTTAACTCCGGGAGCAAGCTATAGCTTCACCGCTCAAGGCAAAAAAACAGTTACAAACTATACTCTTTATTTAGGTGTAGCACAGGGAACTGGTCATGGTTCAGTAATCCCAATTTCAGGAACTGCATTCCCTAGTGGAACAGGTTGGCAATCAAAAACAATTACAGGAACAGTTGGAGCCACAGGTTCTGTAACAATATATCTATGGGGAGTAAGGGATTCAGGTTCAACCTCAGATATATTATTTGATAATATAACATTTAATAGTTTCTAACAAAATATATTCTAACTCTTTTCACTTCACAAAGAGTGGCATTCAACTGCCACTCTTTTTTTAATTGCATTTTCTCATAATATAATATGACTTATAACTTTCCATATTTTTCTCTAATAAAAAGGACATTCAATGAAAATATATTCTTATGCTGTTTTAATATCTATAATTATATCTAGTTGCTTATTTGCAGATGAGAGACACACAATAATTAATAAAGAGACTAATATGAAAATAAACTATATAAATAATTCACCACACCTTAATACTATTGCATATCCAACAAGCAAAACATGGTGCAAAGACTCTAAATGGGTTTTCTTTGAATCCACAAGACCAAGACAAGATGGTACACATAATAATTTAGAAAGACGAATATATAAAACAAACATTGAAACAGGTGAAATGGTACATCTTGCTACTTTGGAAGTTGAAGACATTGATAAGTATGGCACTGCACAGTTTGGAGGCTCATCTCAATATCATTTTGATTATGCACCAGATGCAAATATACTTGTTTATTATGATATCAGAGGACACAATCTATATCTTCTAAATGTGGAAACAGGAAAAGTAAATAGAATACTCCATGAATATAAAGGAACAATAGGTGATCCGGCTGCTATCACACATGGTGGCTCAAGGTAGTATATTATGCTTCATTCAGATCACTTGAAAATAGATTCTTTTCTGATTTCATATCTGCAATTTTTGCAATTGATATAGATGTTGAAACTTTAGAGCCAATTGGAGAGCCTAAAATCATAACTGCATATCCAGCTAGAAAACATGTTCAATATGATAGACAATTTACCACACAAGTTAATGATTCACAAATAAACCCAATTAATAAAGATCACATTATTTATTCGAATTAATATCTATATTGTGATAGCATTCATTCTGATGGTTGTCCTGACCTATCAAAGATGTGGGAAAATATAAATGAAGCTTGATATACCAATTGACATATGCAAGCCGGGTGTTTGGAAAACACATAAAGTGATAGGATCATTAGGCAAAGATATATATTTCACTAAAAGATTTACTTTTTTTATCAATCAATTTTGAAACAAGAGAAAGAAAAGTTATTTATGATAATTCGGAAAGATTAAATCTATTGCACATCACACTTAGTCCAGATGAAAAGAAAGTGGTATTTGTAATAACAGATACAAAATCCAAATGCAAGTGGCATACATTGATATATCTGAAGTTTTAGAAAATTGAGATAAAGATTAGATTTTTAGTGGATAGTTTTCATTATTTGCTTCAATACAACACTCTTAATTGCAGAGGAAACATTATTGACTAATGTTTTTTTATCCTGCTGCATAAGCTCTGCATCTTGATCAGTTACTGCTAAAATAGTATTTCCTTTAGCAACAACTCCGTAATAAGCATTAGTTGTTATTTCATGCATTTTAAGGTTTGCATCAAGTGCAAGGTTTATTTGTTCTGCAATTTGATATGCTCTTTCAGCTGCAGATTTACCATCTATGCTGGCAGTTTTATATATTAACTTTCCATCAAGCCATATTTGATTGCTTTCTACATCTTCAGTTTCAGCCTTCACTTCAGCTTTAATAGCGTTGGTTACTGCTCTTCTATTTATTTCTACATCAAGTTTTGAAAGAAGATATTTTGTGTTGGCTATTCTTTCTCTATTAATGGGATGTGTTCTATAAATTCCATATTCAATGAGTTCTGGTTTTTGAGCAAGTCTTTCTTGTAATGTTAAATATCCGACGGGGTTATAACCGGCAAGTTTTGAATACATTACTGCTCCATGGTCTGCATCTCTTTCTGCTTCTTTTGTATAATCATTAATTTTAGCTATTTGATAAAGTTGAGCACCAAGTAATAAATGTCCAACATCAGCATTTTTACCTCCGCTAAATATAGCAGCAAGCATTGCAATGGCAGCAGTGCTGTTGAAAGCAGATCTTTGCTTTATAATATAAACCATATGATGATGGGCAGCATGAGTTATTTCGTGAGCTATCAGTGCAGCAAGTTCATCATCAGATTCTACAAAATCCAACAAGCCGGTGTTTATAAATATAAATCCACCGGGCAAAGCAAATGCGTTAATTGATTTATCTTCAATCACATAAAATTCATACTCAAAAGGAGTTTTTTTGGGCGAGCCATATAGAACAGGTATTTCTACTTCATTAGCAACTTTTGCTATTTTATTTCCTATTTCTCTTACTCTGTTTAATATTGCCTCATCTTCAATAAATTTATATTCATTTTTAACTTGTTCCATTCCCTCTCTGCCCAGCTTTACTTCATTTTCACCAAGCTTTGATTCATCAACAGCAAAGGCAGGAAAAATTGCAAACACAAATAGTATTAGTGCTGTGTAGATGAGTATATAAGTTTTTGCAACAGCATTGCTTTTCATTCTAATCACCTAGTTTGGCTGTATTCATATTATACCATTTATTTAACGATAGAATGATTTATACGGTTCTAAATATGACACAGAATGTGGATCTAATTACCTTAATATTAGAAGACGCTATAAAAGCTATATATTTGCCATTTAATTGGAATGAGGATATTCACCCATTGCTATATAGGATAATCCTGTTCCATTAGCATTCATTCTGAATATTCTAAATGGATACATCTCAGATGCATTTGTATCTTTATATCCTGAAAAATAGATGTATTTTCCATCTTTAGACCATGCTGGTGAGCTTGCAAACATAGTGTTGTCTGTAAGTCTTTTTGATTTTCTTGTTGTGGTGTCATATATATATAAAGAAGTATTTGGCTGACCCATAAAAGCATCTTCAAGTTTCTTTGACCCTGTATCATATCTTGAGTATAAAATGAGATTATTGTTTTTTGGATTAACAACAAATTTATCTTCACTAGATATAGAATATTTTTTGCCTATAAGAGTCTCTAAATTTGCTTTTGAGAGTATCTTTCCATTTAAATCAATTCTGTATAAAAAATCTATATCATGAAAATATATTGATTTAGAATCACCATACCAAGTAGGAAAATAAATATCAGATATATTGCCGCTTTTTGAATCAATAAGTTTTTTTATATCAGATCCATCTGGTTTTATTGTAAGCAGCTGAGTTAGTGTATAATCAATCACTTTTTTGAAAGCAATCAAAGATCCATCAGATGACCATTGTGGATAAAAAAAATCACCTTTTGCTTTATATATAGAAGTTGTTTTTTTAGTGAGAATGTCATATATCAAAAGCTCTCCAACATTCTCACTAGACAAATCAGTAGGCTTACAAAAAACAACTTTTGTGTTATCAGGACTAATGCTTGGATAGTCTCCAGATGCAAGTTTTACAGAGTTAGTGGTTCCACTTTTTATGTAAAATATATAGCCTTGTCTTGAAAATACCAAGCCACCACTATTTGTAATAGCTGGAGTTGATAAAATTATACAAAAAATAGTTAAAATGAATAATAATGAAACAATCTTTGTATTTATAAATAGTTTTGAAGTAAACTCCATTTTATGCACCTCAGAAGTATTTTTGCAATTATAAGAGCATACCGTAATAATGGGAAGACGAAACTATGAAGCAAAAAACTACCAAGTAGTATTAACATAGATATTAATTCTTTTTATTATTTCTTTCTCATATATGTCAAAATGCAAATAACACCAGATAAAATAGCTAAACTACTGGCAGGTTCTGGCACTATATATATAGACCTAGCACCAATATAGCTGTTTGTTGATGATCCGTTGTAGAACACTTCCGGAGCATCAGGTTTTAAATATAAGAAATAAGGATCATTTATATTTGTGCTCAAGAAAATATCTTCACTTAAATAATTTGTTATCATATTGCTGAAAGTAACATATCCATTATGAGTACTATCATATAATTGACCATAGGCAGAGTGGGAAACATTTATATTATATCCTGTGGTATTCGCTACTGTTTGATATACAAAAAAGAATAATGAATCTTTCACTTGCACATCTCTTGTGTTTGAATGAGATGCATATATTGCTGGGAGCGGATAGCCAATACCATACCTAATATCATAAAAAGTGCAATTTTGAATTGTAACACCAATAGTTGATCCATATATAGATGATATATTTAAGCCAAAACCTCCCATTCCAAAATCATTATTATTATAAAAAATAGAATCTTTAATAGTTAGGTTTTCCATTAAGCCATTAGCAAGAAAAGGACCTTCGAGATTATTACCTCTATAAATGAAACCTTGCAGTGTGAGATCTTTCTTGCCAACAAATAAACATTCACCTTCAAAGAATACTCTATGATATCTGCCAAAAGCATCAGTAGCTGCTTTTATTGTTATACCATACTTAGTTGTTCTCTCATCTTCTATAGGCAATAAGGGGTTATAATGCCCTTCATATACTAATATAGTGTCATAGGGATTAGCATCAATCCATGCGGACTCTACAGTTGCATATTGTTTATTTAATCCAACCTCTAACACAGCAGAATATGCTTCATCAGCAGATATTAAAAGTGCCAGAGATACAATTATATTAAATAAAAATATTTGCTTCTTCATCTTTCATCCTTCTATAAATAATGAGGATTATATCTGTTTTGTATTATACATCATAAATCAGCAATAATTCATATAATTGCCTAAAAACAATTATTTTCAAAAATATTGCAGCAATCAATATATCGGTTTTCATTGCAAATATGATAATTGCTTATAAAAAATCCAACAAAAAATCAAAAAAAGTTTTGACAAAAAAATATATAGGGTATAAAATACAAGAAAGTTGATAGGAATAGTAAGTTATAATGGTGGTGAAAGTGGATAAACAAAAAGAAATAGTAATAGAGAAAACACCAAACTCTGCTACTTCTGAAATCATTAAAAGGCTTGATAAAGAAAATATTGAGACAGCCTTTGATAGATATAATGCTCAAAAACCTCAATGTGTGCATGGAATGGAGGGTTGCTGCTGCAAAATGTGTCAGTGGGGACCTTGTAGAATAACACCCAAGAGCTCTAGAGGTGTATGTGGCAGAGATATCAATACTATTGTCTTTGCAAATCTTATTAGATCTTTATCTGCTGGGTTATCTGCTCATGCAAGACATGCCCATGAAGTTATATTATCTGTTATTTCATTTGCAGATGGGAAAATCAATGGAGAATTAAAAGGTGCTGATAGAGTATTGCATCTTGCAGAAAAATTTTCTATTGAGACTGAAAATAGAAATTTTAAAGATATAACAAAAGATGTTTGCAAGATACTTCTTGATGACCTTGGTAGAATGACTAATGAGCCAATGAAGATGCTAGATACTTTTGCACCAGAAGAAAGAAAGCAAAGATGGTCTGAGTTAGGTATATTGCCAAGATCTGCATCTTATGAAGTGATGGAAGCATTGCATATGACCACTCTTGGTGGCTGTTCAGACTGGCAAACTCTTGCAATGCATGAACTAAGGCTAGCATTAGCATACTGCTATAGCACACTTTTTGGTTCATCTTTTGCCACTGAAATATTATACGGCATTCCAAAACCAACTATATGTGAAGTTAATTATGGGATTTTAAAAAAAGACCATGTGAATATTCTTTTGCATGGACATTCACCAGTAATGATTGAGTGTGTGTTAGAAAAAATTATGTTGCCAGAGATTCAAGAGCTTGCATTAAGTTATGGAGCTAAAGGAATTGTTTTGGGTGGTATGTGCTGCACAGGAACTGAACTGCTTGCTAGGTATGGTATTGGAACAGTAACAAATATACTTGGTCAGGAATTAGTTTTAGGAACTGGTGCAGTGGATGCAATGATAGTTGATATGCAGTGTGTAATTCCGGGAGTTAAAACACTTGCAGATTGTTTTGGAACAAAGATAATCACAACCTGTAATTCAAACAGAATTCCCGGAGCTGAGCATTATGCATTTGATGCAGAACATCCAGAGGATATGGATGAATCAGCTTTAAATATTGCAAAATCTGCAGTGAGAGCTTTTGCTGAAAGAGACAGATCAAAAATTAACATACCAAGAACCAAAACAAAGGCAATGGCAGGATGGAGTTTTGAAGCTATTAGTGAAGTATTTAATGGAGTTGATAATCTAGCTCAGCTTCTAAAAGATGGCAAGATAAGAGGTATTGCAACTATTGTTGGATGCAACACACCAAAAGCTGTATATGAAAATAATCATGTCACAATTGCAAGAGCTCTTATAAAAGAAGGGATTTTGCTTACCACAACAGGGTGCTGTTCACATGCACTATTGAATGATTCTCTTTGTGATACTGCATCTGCAGAATATGCATCAGATGGTCTAAAAGAGATATGCACACAGTTGGATATACCACCAGTTCTTGCAGTAGGTGGATGTGTTGATAATACAAGAAGTTTAAGGCTATTTATGGCAGTTGCAGAAAGCTGCAAAAATAATCTTAAAGATATGCCTTTTATGTTTATAGGACCAGAGCCCG
>JBDNDK010000096.1:0-9123 GCA_046719185.1 Armatimonadota bacterium | reverse complement strand
TGTCGAGATTTGTTTGACCAAAAATATATGTGATTATTGAATGGTATCAAAGAGGCTTAAGGAAATAGAATTTATCACTGTAATCTCTAACTAAATTAAATTGATATAAGCTTCCACCATTTCCACCTTTTATAAGAACATCAGTTACACCCACCATGTCTGTATTGCTTATTTTGCAGGCAACCATTGGAGATTTATGTCTTGGATGTTCATCAAAAGAAGCTTCTACAAAAGAATTTTTAAGTATATTTTCTTTTACACCACTGGGTATTTTTGATATTTTTCCTGTGTAGTATTTCATTTCCATGTGGAGTCTGAATATATTGTTTGATTTATCTGTTTACCATTTGCATTTTTCCCTTGTATTTCAAGCTTTACAAGGACAGGACCTATACTGCCCATTTTGTCTCTTGTTACCTCAATTTCAAGGTAGTTAATACCATAGTTTATGGCTTTTGAAATGTCAGTATATTGTGCATCCATCCAAAATGTGCCTGATGCACACTTTGCACCATTTATATATCCTGTAAACTCTGTTCCCTTATAATCCATTGGTGTGATGCAGGTGTATTTAAGAACAGCCTTTTCTACATCCATATTTACTTCAAAAGTTTTCCTATAGACAATTGATGTGTGAAAAGTTGTGTCATTAGGATCAATATTTATCCACATAGCTTTTATTGTATCATCAGCTTTTGATAATGATGATATAGACAAAAATAATAATGTGATTAATAGGATTCGCATTGTATTATAATTTGGAAATCTTCTCCTGATGTAATATCAAAAATATCCTCTGAATCAGACTCTTCTTCTTCATCTTCATATTCAGCAGGCTCACAGTTTATTGTGTCAACTAATTCATACCCCATTTTTAATAGAGTTGTAGAGAAAGTAGCCTCGGGTGCATCTTCCGGCACAAATCCTGACACTTTCCAAAGTCCAGTATTTTTATCAAACTCACTTTTTATCTGAACATTTCCAAACCTTGATGGAATTTCAGCTTCAATATATTCAAACTTCCTGCACACATCCATTGGATTCATAAATACTTCATCATTCCAAACATCTACTGAGCATCCCAAAAGAGTTGGCAAAATTGCAGCAGGATATCCACTCCATCCATGACACAAACTGCCAAATCCAGCATTTTCACCATCATATGGCATTCCATTAAGAGTCATTGCTTCCCAGAATGTAGTGGCTCCCTTATCCAGCATTGAGCCAAAACATCTTTTCAATATTTCATAAGCAGAATCAAACTCACCATTTTTTATTCTGCATTCTGCTTCATATGCATTATATAATGGCATTATTCTATTTGATTCAGTTGATTGGATGTTGTTTGATTGAGGCCACCAGATAGGTGTGCCATATTCAGTCCAGCCTTTTCTTTCTATTCTTTCAAGTATATAGTGGGTATTGTTCTGGTGCTTTTTAAATGAATCACTGATAGAGAGACCAAACATTATAGCATTTATATTTCCATCATAAGGAACTTCATTTCTGTGTTTGCCTTCGAAGTCTATATCTCTGAATATAGTATCTTCATCAGTTAGCGATTCTCTAAGTATAATATGTTGTTTTTCTTCAGCCTTCCAATCTCTATCATCATCTATTTGCAATATATCCTTTATAAAAGAAAGACAATTCAGAGTATGATAGTATAAAGTATTATGATATGAAGTATATCCATCTCTATTTCTGCTTGACCAGCAAGTGATTGGTGCATCTTTTTCAGGTTTTGTGATTATTAATCCTCTTTCATCACATTTTGATGCAAGCCAGTTTGCTTGTTCAATGGCAACAGGACCTAAATCAAGCATTGTTTGATAGTCCATTGTGAAATTGTAATATTCCCAAAGGCTTATTATCCACCACATCACATAATCTGTCATCACCCAGCCAGTTTTCCAAGGGAATGCAGGTTGAATTATACCTTCATCATTTAGATGATTAGCAAAAATATAGAGTGATGTTTTAACAATATCAGTGTTGCCAAGTTGGTTATAAATCACCTGAGCCATTGGTCTCAAATCACCAGTCCAGCAAAGTCTATCTCTTTTTACTCCATCTTCCAAAAACTTCTGGGAGCAGATTTCAATAGTTTTCACAGACACATCATTTAATTTATTCAAAAAATCATCAGAACACCTAAAATAGCCTTTATTTGGGAAAAGAGCTTGAGTTTTAAGATTCACAAAAGATGTTATTTGAGTAACTGCAGGCTTTTGCTGAGTTATTTTTACATATCTATAGCCTTTTCTAGAAGGGTTGGTTATTTTATTTGTGCCTTTTTTAATATTAAAGGTGTCTCTGTCATGGAACCATAGATTGGCATCCAGCATATTAAAGCTTTCTGCATAAGAGAATGTAATAGAGTTGTCAGAATCAGATGTTATTTCACACTGGATATATCCAACTGTTTCCTCTCCAAAATCAATCACAATCTCACCCATAATAGGCACTTTGTCGCCTTTATTATATTTAATTGCTTTATTTGTGTCTGGAAAGAGTGTATTTGTTATATCATCAAATGGAGCTTTGAAAACAAATTTAGGGTATTGAGGAGTATATGGCATAGCATTAAGGGTTGAACCATTACCATCATAAGGGTTATTTATATCTCCTCTAACACACACTCTTATTTCATGTCCTAATAATTCTGAATTGGGATTAAGTGTAAAATCAGAGTTTGATGTTGATATATTAAAGCTTGGATTAAGTGATTCTAACTGCACCCATCCACCCATAATTTGTGTGAATAGTAATAAATCTATTGTGTTTTCACCTGCTCTTAAAAAGCTTGATATATTAAATAAATTAGTAGTAGAAAATTCATCACTATATGCAAACTCATTATTTACATAAACAGCATGAAATGGATAGGCTTTGCTTTTGATAAAAAGCTCATCAGGAATATTTTCTATTTGAAATGTATATGAGAATACATTAAACCCAGCTTCTTTTATTTCTATTTTTTTTGCATTTATTTCTGATTGGATAAAGATTGAATTCTTCATAATTGAAAGTATAACACCTCCGTATTTTAGGTCAATCAAATATATAAAATCATTTTAAACTAGACTATTAAGCACCTAGTATATATAATCTGATAAACAATTTTAAATTATCATTTGTTATAAGGAGTATAGCATTTAATGACTAATTATATCAGTCTTGATGGAAATTGGAAAATTAGAGGTTTTGATGGACAACATGGATTTCCACAAAATTTTATAAAAGAAGATTGTGATGAGACTGTATTCTATCCTGCAATAGTTCCCGGTGAAATTCATTTAGATTTAGAAAGAGAAGGCATAATTGATGATTTAAACTTTGCAGACAATGCACAGAAGGCAAGATGGGTTGAGGAGCAGGTTTGGGTTTACAGAAAGAAATTTGAAGCACCATCAGAGGCTTTAAATAAGCCTTGCTGGATAGTTTTTGAAGGCTTAGACTTAGATGCACAAATATATCTTAATGGAGAGTTAATTGGCACTCATTGTAATGCATATATTCCCTGCAGAATAAACATAACAGAAAAATTAAAACAAGGTGAGAATACTCTTGCTGTGATGCTTGATGGTGGACTGTATTATGTATCTGATAAAAATGGCAAAGATTATAATCCAAACTTTGATCATCCTCTTCATAAAAGAGCATGGCTCAGAAAGCCTCAATATCAATTTTCTTGGGATTGGAATCCTAGATTGATAAATGTTGGCATATTTAGACCAGTGAAAATAGAATGGGCAGAGAATGCAAGAATAGATTCCAAATGTATTTATTCAATTCTATCTGAAGATTTATCAAATGCAAAACTTAATATAAATCTAAATATAGAAAATGTTCAGCACTATCATATTGAAGCAGATATTGTGATTAGTATTCCACAAGCTGGAATAGAACATATAAAATTAATATCCCTTAAACCGGGTATGGCAAACTACAATATAGAGATTGATATAGATAATCCAAAATTGTGGTGGCCTAGAGAGTATGGTGAACAAAATCTATATGACATTTCAGCAAAACTCATCATAAAAGGAAACATTGAAGATTCTTTTTCTGCTAGAACTGGATTTAGAAAAATTGAAATAGATAAATCTCCACACCCAGAAAAAGGTGAGTATTTTATAATCAAAGTAAATAATGAACCCATATTCTGCAAAGGTGGCAATTGGGTGCCTGCAGATATGATATATTCCAAGGTTACACCAGAGCATTATAGGAAGCTAGTTGAACTTGCCTATGATGCAGAGTTTAATTTCCTCAGGATTTGGGGTGGTGGATTGTATGCAGATCATTCATTCTTAGAAAGATGTGATGAGCTTGGAATATTAGTTTGGCATGATTTCTTGTTTGCTTGTTCAAAATATCCAACAGACAACCCAGAGTATCTTAACTTAGTAAGAAATGAAATTAGATTTGCTGTAAGAGATTTATCTGAATATCCCAGTCTTGCTATATGGTGTGGAAATAATGAGCTTGAATGGGCAGCTTGGTGTTGGTCATATGATAAAGAAAAACCACATCCAGATTATGCACTATATCACATGGAAATACCAAGAATACTGTTATCAGAAGATCCATCAAGACCATATTGGCCTAGTTCTCCATATTCTGAAAATCATAGAGACCCAAATGATCCTACAACAGGTGACCAGCATCCTTGGGGAGTATCAATTGGTGAGCACAAGTCTAATTTCTGGGCATATAGAGATGATATCAGCAGATTTCCAAATGAGGGTGGTGTGCTTGGAGCATCACTGCCAACAACAGTTAATCAATTCTTGCCGGAGTCTCAAAGAAAACTATTCTCACCTAGCTGGGAATTTCATGATAATCTGATGAATTATATGCATGAGCCTCAAGGTGCTTGTTATGACATGATTGAAAGATGGCTTGGCAAAAATCCTAGAGATATGAGTTTTGAAGATTATCTTTTTTATAGTGCTGTGATGCAGTCTGAAGGATTAAGAGAATATATAAACAATTTTCGCAGAAGAAAATATGATTCTTCATCTGCAGTTTTTTGGATGTATAATGATTCCTGGCCAGTAAGCCATGGCTGGACTATTGTTGACTATTATCTGCGGAAAAAACTTTCATATCATCCTGTGAGGAATGCTTTTAAAAATATTAGAGCAATTGCAGCATTAGATGGAGATAATGTATCTTTCTATGCTGTTAATGATACTCTGAAACCTTGGATAGGGCAGATTAGATATGGTATCTTCAATCTTGCTGGTGGGTTTCCAGAAGACAGGCAAGATAATATAGAAATTCCTGCAAACTGTTCTATTAAGATTGGTGAAATATCATTAGATAAATGGTATGCAATTGGTTATGAGAGTTCTGCTGCATTTGTATTGCTTATAAAAGATGGAAAAATTATATCTCAAGAAAGACTATTCAATGCACCTCATAAAGATTTGAAATTTAGTGAGACTTGTGTTGATGTTAGAAAGCATGATGACTGTGTTGTTTTTGAATCACCTGTGTTTGTGTGGTGTGTTTGTATAGACAACACTGGTGAAGCTCATTTTGAGGACAACTGTTTTGATTTACTTCCCGGCATACCTTATGAACTGAGAATGGGAGATAATGCAAAGCTTCCAAAAGTAATAAGAACAGCATCACCGATAAAAGCATAAATTAAAAGAAAAAATATTTTTAAAAAATTAAAAAAACATATTAGATTTATTGCCCGGAGACGGAACAACTTAATTGGCACAAACGACCATCTTTTCCTCCTTCCCTCCGGGCTTCGCGAGATGCGGGGCCTATTTTTTTTGTAATAATATATTCATTATTAAAAAACGATATTTTACAACAGGGCACATTTATTATTGATATGTCGTCTGATATGTATAAGACTAGGGGATTGGGCAAATTATGGAAAAACAAAAAAGAAAACAAAGAAAAACTCAAAATAAAGCAACCTATATACTTATTGCTGTATTAGTTATTTTTGCAATAACAATTGCTATAGCAACATACTCAAGTAAAGATAGAAGTTCATTAATGTTTGTTGATGACAGTGAAACAAGTATTCCAAAGAATGTTGTTTCTGCTCCATCTGCAGAGCCTCCTACGGGGAATGTATTAAATTCACCGATTGGTAAAAACCCACCAGATGATTTAGCTTTAAAAGATAGAGAAAAACCAGACCCATCTCAAGAGTTGATTGACTATTTAGAATTTGTGAAAGGTGTTGAGGCACATAGGCAGAAATTACTGAGAGATACTGCAAGAGCCCAGCAGCTAATGGGAGCAGGTGGTCAGGCACAAGCATTATTATCAATGATTAATTGGGCAATGAATCCTGATGGAAGAGATGCAATAGATCCACTAGCAGATGCAAAAAATGAATTAAGCAGACAACATAAAAACTGGGAAGATATGCTAAGATATTATGACAAAAGGATAGCACCTCCAGAGGCAAGGGAATTTTCTGGTTTATATAGAAAAGTAATAGTCAATCAAACTGCTGCAATTGGTGCCATAGCTATTAGTTTTAGAAATGTAAATCTTTCAAACATAGAAGATTTACAAAGACTGTTATCAGAATTGCAGGAAATTAAAGCAGATAAGTCTATACAAGAATCAATTGATAATGCAACAGAAAAAGCTGATAATGCACTTGATTCAATAGTTGCTTTTTACGATTTCAAAGAAAAACCCTTCAAAGTTGAGAAAGAAAAACCAGGAAGCAGCATAATCAATCTGTGATATATGTATGACTATATATGATATAATAATGTTATAATAGTATCTAATATAAAACGCATGTTAGCACAAATGTGCTCAAATCTATATGAATTCCTACTAATAAGATCAGAATCAGCTTCAAAACTACACAAGTGCAAGATATATTTAAGAAAATAACAATTAAAAAAATATTCAAATATTACTTGACAACAAGCCTATCCCATGATAACCTAAAAATGTATATTGGAAGAAATGTATAAAAACTAAAATTGCACATCTTCCAATAATACTTGTCTGGAACTATACCAGAAATTTGGTGTAGAGGGAAGGAGTTATGTAAATGAAGATGAGAAGTTTTCTCCTAGCATTAATTGCCGTGTTTGTGCTAGGAACCGCAACATTTGCTCATGATGGTATCATCACATGGTCTTTTGATGGTGTAGGAATAGATTATGCCTACTCAGAAAATCACCTTGATGATTTCCCATTCAAGGGCACAGTTACAGTAAACGCTACAAACAACAGTGACATTGCATGGGGTGATTTCCATTTCAAGATTTTTGTTGCAGGAACACCTCCACTCTGGTCAAATCTTGCTAATGTAACATTTGATGCCTCACTATCATCTACAAGCGTTACAGGTGCAACAATTGTTGTAAACAACACTGATCCAACAGGTGCAACACTTGATTTCTATTTCTATGGAAATCCTGTATTACCTGGTCAATCAGCAACATTCATTGCATACACAGATAACACAATTGACAAAGGTTTCTTTGGTGTAATGGTTCACCCAACACCTGTTCCTGAGCCTGGCACAATTGCTGCTCTTGGAACTGGCTTAGTTGGACTTGCTGGTTTTGCATTAAGAAGAAGAAAGTAAATAAATAATTAAAAAATAAAAACACGGCGTCGTGGAGTCAGGTTTTAATACCTGACTCTTTTTTTATATATACATAAATGAGGATTTATTACCCAATATAATAAATTGTTTGCACGTATATAAAAATCATAGTATATAATAAACTAATCCAATTATAGCTTGTGAGTATGAATATCATTCATAAGGAAATATATTTATGTTTGTAAAAAAAATTGAATTGCTTGGTTTCAAAACATTTGCTGATAAAACAGAAATTGTATTAAGTGAAGGTATTACATCAATTGTAGGTCCTAATGGATCTGGAAAAAGCAATATTGCTGATGCACTTTTATGGGTGCTTGGTGAGTCTAATATAAGAAATATTAGAGGTCAAAAAGCAATTGATGTGATATTCAAAGGGAGCGATACAAGAAAAGCTCTTGGAATGGCTGAAGTATCTATAGTTCTAGACAATAGTTGTGGTACATTGCCTATAAATTTCTCAGAGGTTAAAGTTACAAGAAGAGCATACAAAAATGGTGAAGCTGAATATTTAATCAATGGCACTAAATGCAGATTAAAAGATATATATGAACTCTTTTTGGATACAGGTATTGGCAGAGAAGCTTATTCAATGGTTACTCAAGGCGAAATTGATGCAGTTCTCTCTGCAAAACCAGAAGATCGAAGGGAGCTTTTTGAAGAAGCAGCTGGTGTAAAAAAATATAGACATAGAAGAAAAGAAGCAGTCAGAAAGCTTGAAAAAACAGAAGAGAACCTAAGAAGAGTCTATGATATTATGAGTGAGCTTGAAGGACAATTAGAACCATTGAAAGCTCAATCAGAAGACGCTAAAAAATATAATTCACTTGTATCAAGACTTAGAGAAATAGAAACAGGAATACTGATAAAAGATATAAAAAGGATATATAAAACTCTTGATGAAATAAAAATATCAAAACAAGATTCAGATAAAAAAATTTCTGATTATGAGACAATGATATGTGAGCTTGAACAAAGCAGAGATAATGAAAGCAAAATGCTTCAGAAATTTGAAGAAGAGCTTGAAAACTCGAGAAAAGTTCATCAAAGTATATTAGCTAATATAAACAGACTTGAAAACAGAGAAACACTTCTAAAAGAAAGACTAAAATCTGTAGAATCATCAATTCAAAACTCAGACACTGAGGTTGATATATTACATTCAAGAATTGATGATATACAAAAAAAAATAGATGAATTAAATAGGCAGAAAGAATTTGCATTAAAAATAGAAAAAGAAAAAGAAATTAAATATAATGAATTAATAAAAAAAATTACTGATATTGAAAATGATTATTCTAAATATGCAAAACTTGTAAATGACCACAAAGCAAATTACCTTGAGCTTGTCAAAGAAGTTGCCTCAAAAAAGAACTCTCTTCAATACTCAAAACAAAGAATCTTGCAATTAGAGCAAGGTATAGCAAAATATGATAATAAAATTAGGGATTTAAAGTCACAAGTTCAAGATATAGAGAAAACTAAATCTAATTTAGAATCAG
>JBDNDK010000095.1:0-9125 GCA_046719185.1 Armatimonadota bacterium | reverse complement strand
TATACCTATACCCCGTTATCTCTAGATAACTGAGCCCTTAAGTTATAACATACGCTACCATCAATATGTAATTGTCAAGGTTCTAATTCCGTATTCTAAAAATTAGAACACACTACCACAAGACAAACTTTGCTGCCAAGCGGAAAATATCATACAAACTTTTACTTGTTTATGTCAAGAGTCTTGCATAAACATTGCAAAATAATTTAAATGGTGGAGGCTAGCGGGCTCGAACCGCTGACCTATTGCGTGCAAAGCAATCGCTCTCCCAACTGAGCTAAGCCCCCAAAATAAAAAACTATTTATTTAATTTTCAAATGGTGGGCCTAGTTGGAATCGAACCAACGACCTCACCCTTATCAGGGGTGCGCTCTAACCAACTGAGCTACAGGCCCATATTGCTTCAAAATAAAAAGGGGAGGACGCAACCGCCCTCCCCTGAAAATTCAAGGAACGATTCCGTCTTTCAGCCAATATGCCAACTTGTTTGATTGATATACTGCATAGGCTCTCCGCGGCATCACTATTAATTTACAGCCGCAGATAATATTATAGGCATACATAAATAGAAAGTCAATACAAAATTAAAATTTAATTTCTATTTTTTTGACCATATTGCTCTAACTACAAATTGATATGCAATAAAAGTATCAGGAAACCATTTCAATAACCTATCTCTAAATCTATGATATGTATATTCTAATTCCTTTATTTCATATCCGGTATTATGTAGCATTTTATACAAAGTTTCTTTTGTGAAAAATTTCAAATGTGAACTGTCTAATATTCCAAATTCAGTATAATTAAATCTTCCAAATAATAAATCTAAACGTATTTTATAATATGCAACATTGGGAACAGATAATAACAACTCACCATTTTCACTAAGCACATTTTTTAATTTTAAAAGAACATTTTCAGGATCAATAAGATGCTCTAAAACATCTCCCATAATTACATAGTCATATTTATCAGATATATTGTTCCAAATACTATTATCTTCAATATTTCCAATTATAACTTGGTCTGCAATCATTTTTGCTTTTTCAGCGGAATCATAATCTATTTCACCACCAGTAACAAAGCAATTCTTTTTCTTAATCTCTTTTGTTACAAAACCAGTAGAACAACCAATCTCTAATACTTTAGAATTTGGCTTAATCTAATTCAAAATGATTTTGTGTGCAGGACCTAATTGATTATGGTTATAGTTTTTATTCATTTATCAAGAACTTCAGATTAAAAATCAAGACAATCTTTTTTCTAGTTTGAAGTAAACATATTGTGATGCAGATGGAATTAATAATAATAAAGAATATATTAATAATTTTACTCTATGTGGTGTATATACCCAAGCTTTTATTAAATGCTTTAATGCATTTTTTCTAGAGTTATTTATTATTTTATATGCAAGCAGTGTATTTAACAGATAATTTATTCTTCTTTTTGATTTATGCAAATTTCTTCTTTGTATAAGTGATAGCTTATAAGTTGATATAATATCTAAAATTTTTAGTTTGCATAAATAATGCTTCTGCAAATCTTCAATATTATGAGAAAGACTATTACTTCTCAATCTATATCTAACTTGATAATCTTGAATAAAAGCAACTTTTAGATCATTATATAATAGCTTAAACCACATATAATAATCCTCACAGCTAGTTAAATTTTCAGAAAAGAGTCCTGCATTTATTAATTCATCCTTTTTTACAATTATTGAGCTAGCACAAAAAATATTTCCTTTTAAAATTTTTGATAAAAGTTTTTTTCCTGATTGAATTTGTGTTTTATAACTCCAATATTGTTGATCACCATTATTATCAAATGCTATAGTGCCTATTTCAACAATAGATAAATCATTAAATCTTCTTATTACTTCTATTTGTCTAGATAATTTTTCTGGCAACCATATATCATCCATTCCAATAAATGCAACCCACTTACCAACAGCATTTATAATTCCAGTATTTAATGCAGACGACACTCCACCATTATTTTTATATATATATTTAACATTATCATTACATAAATACTTATCAATAATTTTTGCGGTGTTATCATTTGAACCATCATCAACAATTATAAGCTCAAAGTTTTTATAAGTTTGATTTATTACAGATTCAATAGCTTCTGATATATATTCTTCACCATTATACACAGGCAATATAACTGAAACAAATGGATTTTGCATTATGCACCAATTATAATAATATATTTTATTTTTTGGTCATATAAAAAGAAAAAAGCCGACAATAGTCGGCTTTTATATATTCCTTAAATCCAATAGTGCGAGTATTATCAATGAGTTACCGACCTAGGATAGAGGATATAAATTGCAAAGTAAGATAAATCTTAAATGCATATTCCTCTTAATCCTTAGAAAGGAGGTGATCCAGCCGCACCTTCCGATACGGCTACCTTGTTACGACTTCGTCCCCCTCGCTCCCCACACCTTCGGCGACTCCTTCCTTGCGGTTAGGCCATCGACTTCGGGTGCAGACAACTCAGGTGACGTGACGGGCGGTGTGTACAAGGCCCGGGAACGTATTCACCGCAGTTTAGCTGACCTGCGGTTACTAGCGATTCCGACTTCATGTAGTCGAGTTGCAGACTACAATCCGAACTGAGAATGTATTTTTGAGATTAGCTCCACCTCACGGCTTCGCTGCCCTTTGTTTACATCCATTGTAGCATGTGTGTAGCCCCAGACGTAAGGGCCATGCTGACTTGACGTCATCCCCACCTTCCTCCCGCTTACACGGGCAGTTTCCGAAGAGTTCCCGACTCTACGCTGGCAACATCGGATGAGGGTTGCGCTCGTTGCGGGACTTAACCCAACATCTCACGACACGAGCTGACGACAGCCATGCAACACCTGTCTTGGTGCTGTATGATAACATACAGGGGTTCCACTTTCATGGACTTACACCAGATGTCAAGTCTGGGTAAGGTTCTACGGTTAGTGACGTATTAAACCACATGCTCCACCGCTTGTGCGGGCCCCCGTCAATTCCTTTGAGTTTCAACCTTGCGGCCGTACTCCCCAGGCGGGATACTTAATGCGTTTGCTTCGGCACTAGAGGGGTCGATGCCTCTAACACCTAGTATCCATCGTTTACGGCTAGGACTACCGGGGTATCTAATCCCGTTCGCTCCCCTAGCTTTCGCACCTCAGCGTCAGGATATGACCAGGAAGCCGCCTTCGCCACGGGTGTTCCTCCTGATATCTACGCATTTCACCGCTACACCAGGAATTCCACTTCCCCCTCCATACCTCTAGACCCACAGTTTTGGAGGCAGTTCCGGAGTTGAGCTCCGGCATTTCACCACCAACTTATGAGTCCGCCTACGTGCGCTTTACGCCCAATGAATTCGGACAACGCTCGCCCCCTACGTATTACCGCGGCTGCTGGCACGTAGTTAGCCGGGGCTTATTCGCAAGGTACCGTCAATCCCTTCTTCCCTTGCAAAAGACCTTTACATCCCGAAAGACTTCATCGGTCACGCGACGTCGCTGCGTCAGGCTTTCGCCCATTGCGCAAGATTCCTAATTGCTGCCCCCCGTAGGAGTCTGGGCCGTATCTCAGTCCCAGTCCGGCTGACCATCCTCTCAGACCAGCTACCCGTCGTCGCCTTGGTGAGCCGTTACCTCACCAACTAGCTGATAGGCCGCAAGCCCATCTCAAAGCGCATCACTGCTTTAGATATATCTACATGCATAGATACTCCACATGCGGTATTAATCCCCCTTTCGGAGGGCTATCCCCCACTTTGAGGCAGGTTGCTTACGTGTTACGCGACCGTTCGCCGCTAGGCTTCAAGACCGAAGTCTCTGGCCTCGCTCGACTTGCATTTCTTAGGCACGTCGCTAGCGTTCGTCCTGAGCCAGGATCAAACTCTCCATAATAATTCTTTATACAACCACATTATACTTACGCATAATGTAGCCTAATTAACACGGAAAATCCATCTCGTTCTTGTCATATTCTTCATACGACGCATTTCCTGAAACTCATTAACAAATCACTCGCACTATTCGATTATCAAGGAACAAAAAAGCTTGTGGGCGGTCTTTCTACCCCCAAGCAGAATATAATTTTATCAAACACCTTCAGGCTTGTCAATATATATTTTTAACTTCGTTAAAATATTTTTTGACAACTTGATTTACAGCTTTTGAATGTCTTGTAAATGCCTGAGGATCATATAATACCAAGCTATCAAAACTTAGTCAATAGATATTGCTAAATTTTTTAAAATTTATTTCTGATATTCAGCAGCAATTATATTCATTCCCTAATAAGCATCTATTTAAACACCACATATTTACTTTTTTTATATTATAAGTATATCTTGCCTCTTATATATTTTCCCGTTATACTGATGCTCTATTTTGGGCCAATTGGCATCAGATGATATAAAATCTATCCCATTTGATGTGGATATGATAGTATCTTCTGATTTTGTGCCAGTGATAGATGGATTCCAAGCAAATGCCTGATTTTCACAGATAGTAAAATCAGTGTCTTGTGTTGCTCTAAATTCTCTTCCTTTGTATCCTGTTGGTCCACCTTGGTGATGGAGTATCCATTCATCTTTGTATCCCATACTTTCATAAGCCTCTATGCCTGATTTGAAAACACATGATATATTATTGCCAATATATGAGTTTGCATTAAATACAGTATCTATATATGTAACAGCGTTATGCTTATTTCTGATTTCATCACTGGGCTCAGAAAAACTAACAATTCTAGATGCAGAAACTATCAGCCCATTCCTTCTGGCACCAGTTACTAACATAAAGATATCTTTAACTTTTTTATCAGTTGGAATTGGATGCCTATACTGAGCAATTCTTTCATCTGCAGCAATGAGTGATACAAGGGGCCAAGCACCAGCTGCAATTATATAATGATTCAAGATAGAAGATATTTCTATTTCACTCATACCCGGCTCAACAATCCAAGCTGTTTCTGTGAGAGCCTTTCCAACATCTTTTCCAAGCTTTTTATATCTCTCAACTTCAGATAAAGTCAAGCTTTGCCTCTTTGCATCTACTTTTGCAGATGCATCAATAAAATTGTGCATCGGTATATCTGAAGCCATATTTGAGTGTGAGATATTCTTTTTTATTACTTCAAATTTTTCATTTGGATTGTGCCAAGGAAAACTTACAACCTCAAAACCTAGCTCTTTAGCTTCTTCATCTATGATCCTATTAAATTCTATATTGTCACAAACAATATACTTTCCACCATTTTTTGTGATTATAGCTGAAGCATTACCATTTTCAGCTCCACAAGCAACAAAGTTATTAGCTCCACAAGTAATCCATGCAAAATTGCCAACTGAAGTAAGCATTAGTGCATCTACACCGATATCGTCCATTATTTCAAAAGCTCTGTTTTGCTTTATTTCAAATTCTTCATAAATGTTCATTGAAAACCTTCCTATAATATTAGTATCTAAGAACATATTTAACAGTGATATTTTACAAACCAATAAGAAAGATTATACATCAAAAAAAGTAATTAAAAAATTGATTTTATGATAGTTTAAAAGGCATCCACTGGGGTAATTATATAATGTAATAATTATCATTATATAAAAGGAGGTGCGTTGGTATGGCTGACAATAAGACTCCACCAAGAGTAAAAAGCGATGGGCTTGCTACAAGGAGTTCATTTAGTCCCGTATTAGACATTGAAAGAATGTTTGAAGACATGTTCTCAAGATTCCTTAATACTACGCAGGCTCCGCTAAGATTATTTGATGGTTTTGAAAAGAGATTCAAACCTGAGGTTGACTTAAAGGAAACAGAAAAAGAGTTTATATTAGAGGCAAGCATACCTGGAATGGACAAAGATGACATCAATATTGATGTGACCCGTGATAGCATAACAATATCCGGTGAAAAGAGGTCCGAAGAAGAAAAGCCAGGTGAGAAATATCATATAAAACAACAAAGCAGTGGTTCATTTAGTGTCTATTATACTTTCCCTGGAGGTATAAAACCTGATGAAACCAAAGCTACCTATAAAGATGGTGTGCTGACTGTAGAACTTCCAAAGGCAGAAGTTCAAGAAAAGCATAAAATCAAAATAGGCACAAAATGATAACCATATTAATATAAATGCTCATTTGTCGGGACTAGTCCCTCAGAAAAAAAACAGGGCAGTGATATGTATCACTGCCCTAAATACTGTACAAATCTTTACAATAAAAAATAGTTGTATTTTTTTAGGTATTGAAGTTTATATAATTTTTTCAATGGGAAATATAATGGTGTGGGTTATCGAATGAAAAACTCTCCCTATTTTGAATTATATTCGATGTCTCCTCCTTTTCGAGTGTTGTGGTGATTTAGGTCCTGCGGAAATGTCCGCGTAGTCCGGATAAAACCGGGCTTTTTTTTACTATTTAAATTCTCTATATCTTCTAAAGAAAAAATATATCCTGCCTATTAGTTTTCTTACTATCCTAGGATAAAGACATAGCTTTTCTTTGAATGCAGTTTTTTTTGCATAATTCCAAATTAGAGATGTGAGAAGGATATTATCATTGAGCCTGTCAACAGTGTAATTCACATTGCTTTCATGCAATCTATATTTGATAAGAACTTCAGGCATATATGCTGATTTATATTTTTCACATATTTTTAGCCATGCATCAAAGTCATCACAAGTGGAATATCTGCTATCAAACAGTCCAATTTCTTCCATGATTTTCTTGTGTGTTAATACAGCACTAGCTGTGATTGTGAAGTTTCCATGTTTTACAAACCAACAAAAATCTGGATTTTGTGGGATTATTGATTGATTGATGTTTAACCTATCTGCATTATCACCAATTATTTCACATCTGCAAAACACAAATCCTATTGATGTATCTGATTTTAATATCTCAACTTGTTTTTTCAGTTTTTGAGGAAGCCAAATATCATCATGATCTAAAAAAGCTATTAGTTCACCTTCAGCATATCTAATGCCAATATTTCTAGACTCTGCATGCCCTAGATTGATGTTATTTCTGATGATTCTGATTGTTTCTATTCCATCAATTTTTTCTATAGTAGAGTTTATATCTAGTGGTGAAACATCATCAATGATGATAAGTTCAAAATTTTTGTAGGTTTGATTCGCAACAGATTGTATGGTCTGCTCTAAATATTCAAGATGTTTTTGTGTGCTGGAATATACAGGGATAACAACAGATACAAGAGGCTGATTAAAAGAATTATTCATAATTCACACTTCAATATTGGTATTTTATACTTATATTATCTACTTAAACTGCAAATAAAATATTCCTCTATAAGGTTCAAATAATGCTGCAATAAATAAAGCTAGTATTCTCTACAGCTCAATTGGCACAGCTTTTGAAACATATTTTAATGACAGCCACCGGAGGGAATAAGATGATGATATTAAAAAAACAAGTTTGTGTTGAATCTGTGGTTCTTGCTGCAATATGCATAGCAGATATGCTTATTACTCTTTATTATGTAATGATAGGTGTTGCCACTGAACAAAACCCTATTATGGCAGCAGCAATCAATCATAGCCCGGAGACATTTGTAATAGTAAAGATGGCTAGTTTTGTGCCATTCATAGCCGCAGTAGAATATTACAGAAGAAAACAACCAGATTTTGCCATTAAGGCTTCCAGATTAGCAATTGGTTTGTATTTGGCTGTCTATATTGTCTTCACCGTTGGGGTAAATGTCTAGAGTTTCATTCGCGTGTCAACTTCCCCACATCGAAGGAGGCTGTCTCAAGATTTATTCAAAGACAGCCTCCTTTTTTTCTCTTTATTTTCTATTTATCTCAGCTAAATATACTTTTTGCCAGCCAGATAAAGGGTCTGTATTGTATGCTATTCTCATTTTATCTATTGCAGAGTTAAACAGCCTTGATATTTTTTGATGTGGCATACCTAATATTTCAGAAATTTGCCTAAAAGATAATCCATATAAAAATAAATCAATAACTTCTTCTTCTTTTTTGCTTAATCCTGCATTTATTTGCATTTGATGTATCATGCTCTGATAAAGATATTCCTTTACAGAATCTTCTGCAGATATATTTTTTATATTTTTTTCTCTAAAATACTTAAGGCTATGATACAGCTTTTTTGCAAAAAACTTTTGTGCATTATCACAATCAGCAAGAAAAAAGGGATTTGATATAATTTGTTTTGTGTTTGAATGATTATCTTTTGATTTGACTGAATGAAACATAAAACCCTCTTTCTCCACCTTGAGGGAAATATATCTACTCAATCCTAACTAGATCTGCTGGTATATTTTAGCAGTGTTCACTAATAGTTGTCAACATTTGTTTTGTATAAATTTAAGTAGTATTTAATCAAAAATGCAATTTTAGTAATTTAGTTTTTTTTATTATGTGATATAATTTCATTATGCAAGATAAAAAAGTAATGAAAACAATAAATATAGTGAATAGAAAAGCCTTTCATGAATATGAGATGATTGATACATATCAGGCTGGGATTGTGCTTGTTGGAACAGAGGTTAAATCTATTAGAGAGGGTAATGCAAGCATTTCAGAAGCATTCTGCAAAGTAGAGAATGGAGAGATGTTTGTTTATAATATGAGAATAGCTCCTTATGAAGAGGGAAATAGATGGAATACTGACCCTCTGAGAACAAGGAAGCTTCTTTTGCACAAATCAGAAATCAACAAGATTAAAAGAGCTGTGAAAGAGAAAGGATATACTATTATTCCAATCAAACTTCACTTTATTAGAGGTTATGCAAAGCTTCAGATATGCACAGCAAAAGGCAAAAAGCTCTGGGATAAGAGAGATGCTATTGCCAAAAAGGATGTTGAAAGAGATAAGCAAAGACAACTTAGTGAAAAGCATTAAGACTTGCTCTTAGATCATTTTCCGGTGACCGGTGTTTCGGGAACTTGCTTGCGAAACATGTGTAATGCCTGATAAGTATTGGGAACATGTTCCGGATATATCAAAACCACCGTCATGCTGAACTTGATTCAGCATCTCCATAAAATCCATTGAGACCCTGAAATAAATTCAGGGTGATGTAACCATCGTGGTGTTCCGATGTTTACGGTGTTTGCGGTAACTTGCTTGCA
>JBDNDK010000094.1:0-9323 GCA_046719185.1 Armatimonadota bacterium | reverse complement strand
AGCAACTTTCTGCTCATAAACATTGTTTCATCTGAAATTTTGTTTAGTGCTTGAATTGTTGAATTCACCTGAGCTTGGTCTGCTGCAATTGATGCTGCATCATTTGGACCTGTGTTACTTGCATGCACTGCAAGGTCTCTCATTGCTCTTAAAAGCGTGCTAACTTCCTGCAATGCTGCCTCTGTGGTTCTTACCATATTCACTCCATCACCAGCATTTTTAATAGCTGTGGCAAGACCACCTGTTTGTGCCCTTAGTTTTTCAGATATAACAAGACCAGCTGGATCATCTGCTGCACTATTAATAGTATAGCCAGATGATAATCTTTCCATACTCTTTTGGAGTCTTGTTTCTGTTCCTTCTAGGTAGCGGCTGGCACTCATTGCTGCTACATTTAAGTTAATTCTTAGACCCACTTTTAATTCCTCCTTTGAACTTTTGCTCCATAGACTTCATGTCTTTTTGATTATATGAGCGTGGGAATCTTTATGATTCTTTTTAATTTTTAATCTTGATTTTTACTTGCCTATCAAGTGATTCAAAACACTTATCGACTCATTCAAAGTTGGAATTAAGTAGAAAAATTAGATTTTTTTTCAAATAATTGGAATAAAGCAAATAGTAACTAATTCAATTGTTATGGACACTAATCTATTAATCTGATTTGTACCAATATTGATACGGTCACATTGATCTTAATGTTGATGATAAACATCGATCTTATTTTTTGCGGTTTTTGTTGTTTGTGGGTTTGTTTGTTCGGTGTTTCGAGAACTTCCAAACCCAGCCAATGAGCATAACCAAAGCTGGTTTATTTCTATATAAAACCTATTTTGAACCCATATTCTGAGCCTCATGATAAAGTGCCACAGCCTCAGATGGCAGTATTGGCATATACTCATTACCAAGCAGTTCTGTTGCTTTTACTATAGCTGTGGGAGTTATATACCAATTCACTAGAGGAACATGCATAAACAGTGGTCTTTCATCTGTCACAAAGCTTTTTATTTGTTCCACTATTTGCTTTGCCCGAAAATCATCTGCAGGGATATCTTCAGTAATATCTGGTGCCATTCCTATAGTGCCAACTGTTCTCATCACAAGAACATCATTTGATACTTTATATGTGTGATTGTCTGGGAGTACAAATACATCTTTTTCACCATAATCTCCAAGAATAATTTTTACTTCAGGCATGTTTTGAGCACATAAATCAAAATCAGCCCAACTCCATCTAGTTTCACTTGTATCTCCAAGCTGTATTGAAGACATTCCCAAAGCTTTCATACCATCATTTGATATTTTCATAAATTCTCTAAATAGCTCTGTTGAATTTTGTCCACGCTTTTCTTTTCCATAAAGACTAGGTGTAACAAGCCCAATCCCTGCTGTGGAACACATAAGTTCATCCATTGGAGTTGCTGTCTTCTGAAGATATTCCACAACATGAGGTATCATATCAATAGCAGCAGGGTTTAATGACCAAGCAATAGGCACTTTCCCTCTGCCTTCATTCAGCCACCATTGCTGATTTACAAATGTTTGCTGCAGATATTGCAGATTATCTCCATCACTTATAGTAAACACAATATAAATCTTATTTTTATCAAACTTTGGTGTCTCTCTTGGCTTAATTCCAACAGGTTTTTTATATCCTTGTTTGGAGTGAAGTGAGGTGTTATAACAACCAGATGTGGGAATGAGAGTTTTTGCATATATGCTTGATAGCCTCTGAAGAAAAGCTTCACTGTATCTTCCTGCTGGAGGAACTTTGAATATATCCCAGCATCCCATCAAAATTGCATGATTTTCTGCTTCCTGAATAAATTTATGTAGTAATGATTCTTCCATAAGTTTGTCATGAACCATTTCATTATCAATCCATAATGGCATTATCTTGTTTGCCACTAGATAATCTCTTACTAATATATGCCCAGGCCATAAATGAGCAACTCTTTCTTTTGATGCTTTTTGCCATAGCTCTGTATATGCCCATGTGTATGCTTCCATTGGTTTATCATATTTGCCTGTTAAATCTGATGCCACTGGCAATTTAAATATTTCATTTTGTTCTTTTGTGAGGGGAATATAGTTTTCAATTGCACAGTATAAAGTTATTGGATTAATTTTATGCATAGATCTAGGATAATTAGGATTTGTATCATATAGCACAGCTCCCTTAATCCTTTTCTTAAATCTTTCAATCGCCTCTTCAATTGTGATTTCAGTTATTGTATGTTCTCGGTCTTTAAGGTCTTCAATCCATATTTCATAGTTTGGATTTCTATGCCATTCTGAATCTTGTGAAATAATCAGACATGGGTTTTCTCTGTTCACAATCCCCTGCAAAACTGTCATTGTGAATCTTATATCCCATTTTGCTTCCATCATATCTATGTGAAATATTTCTTTTTCCACATAGTTGGTTGTGTTCATACTTCCTTTGATAATATTAGGTGTCATATAGCTGAAACTACTCCTTAGATAAAAAAGTTATAACTGCAATAAATAAAATCCCTAATAAAAAAGATTTATGTTTCTCATCAATTTTTCCTTAAAAATAATAATCCTATCATTTCTCCCATTTCTTGACTGCATTAGAAAATAAAAGAGTTCCTAATATTAGCACTATTCCACCTGACAAAAACACTGCATCTATGCCATAAACTTTTGCAACTACTCCTGCTCCAAGAGGTGCAACCAATGCACCAAGCATAGTTGCTGATTGAGTGATTGCATAGGCTCTGCCTCTGAAATGTTCATCTATCCTCTGGCATGTTATTGCACTAGCAAGTGGACTTGTGGATGCAAACCATATTCCCAACACAAAAAACATCACTGCAAAAAACCATGCGTTTTGAACAAATGATATAACAATTGCAAATAATGCAGATAAAATCAACCCAATCTTGATTCCATTTTCATATTTGATATTTTTTCCTATAGATGTCCAAGATCTTGCAGTTATTAAAAATGCAAGTGAAGGTAATGAAAAAACTAAACCAGAGAACCAGTCCGGCATCACACTTGGCATATTATCTATAGAAGGCACTAGCAATTTTTTGATTATTGGAGATAATGCTGCAATTGCAGCTATTATAAATACTATAGCAGCTATTTTGCCTTTTGTGTTTTTTATCCAGCCTGATGATGAACCAATTTTATATACAATACCCCACATTATAAATCCCGGCATTAGATATAAAAATATAGGAAACCATTTAGGCATATCAAGATTAAGGCTCTTCAAATGTAAAACAAGCATAGGAGTGATTGCAGATACACACATAGAATGCACTAATACAGCTATTAGCACAGATAACAGCACTTTGCTTTTGAATCCAAATGCAAAATCCTGAATAATTGTAGTTTTCTCACTTGGTTTTGATTTATTAACTTCCTTAACAAATAAAAGCACCAATATAGTTGCAATAAATGCAAATGTTCCGGATACTCTCATTGATCCTCTGTATCCAAAAATGCTTGCAAGTATCCCACCAAATGCAGGACCAAATATCATTCCTCCAGCTGTGCTTGCTTGAGCCGTTGCCACTGCTGCAGGTGCTTCATCTTCTGGGGTGTTTGTGGCAATAAGAGCAAATGTGCCGGGGATAAATCCAGTGAGAGCTCCATTCAAAAATCTAAAAATTGCAAGGTGGAGTGCAGATTGTGAGAAACTCATTCCAAAATAAATAATAGTCAAAAACATACCGGCTCTTATAATCATTGGTTTTCTGCCGGTGGCATCTCCTAATTTCCCCCATAAAGGCTGAGCTATAATGCTTGCACAAGATTGCATTGCATAAACAACAGCTACCCATATATATAATGAATTTTCACCAACTCCTAATTCTTTAAGAAATAAAGGTAAAAAAGGAATTACTTGATTCCACGAAATTGCTGCAAGAAATGATGTGATAGATAGAATGATAAGATTTTTGTGATAATATTTCATAAGCTGCTCCAGCTATACATCTTATCATCAAATGAGAGTATTATCTAGTCTGATTAAAATCATATCATTCTATCTGATTTTTCATTTTTATTCCTGATAAGGGATCACTGTGGTGTAGGTGTATTTGTTTTTATCAGATGATACACCTGTGATTGCCATCGTACCAAGTTTCTTTGCTAACAGTTTTGCATCTGCTTTCTCTTCAGCAGGTATATTAGCAGACAATGCATCAACTATACTTTCTGATGACAAGAAAAATACAGCTTCAGCATCACTTGGTAGCATTTGCTTGAACTGAGCAAATCTTTTTGTATTCACAAGTGTTCCAGATTTTCCTGCAGGTGCTGATACTGCTTTTTTCAAATATTCCTTGATGTCTAACTGAGAAGCTGCTATTAAAATATAATCATCAACCTCTACTAATGCAATGCTTAATGGCTGCTCTGTAAACCTAAACACATTTGCATTGTAATTATATATCTTATCAGTGGTCATTTGAGCCATTCCACTCATACTGATTGCAAATTTTAGAGTGTTTAATGTCTCTTTCATCACAGCTGGTTTATCTGGTTTAATCACAGCAACAGCATAACCAGGCATCTGAGTATTTTCTCTTTGAGGATCCAAAGTTAAATATATACCAAGAAAATCTATTCTTTTTAGTCCATTATCTATAATATCAACACCAAGAATCTGCTTTAATGCACTTACCATCTCATTGCCATATATTTCTTTTTTCAAATTTGGATTTTTTGCCATTTCATTATCAAATGTTTTCCACAACTCAGATAAAGAAGAGAATGAAAGCATCACAGCAGCATCTTCTGGTGCAATTTTTGCAAAATCTTCAAGTTTCTTTTTAGATGCATTTAATACTACACCATCAGCCATTATAAAGTCATTTTTTATCACAAAACCTTTATCAGTTGTCTTTACCACTGCAAAGGCTTCCTTTAGATTTTTAATTTTGCTTAATGCAAAGTTTATATCATTTGCTTGTTCCATAAGAGGAAATGAGTTTAATACAGGCTCAATCATCTCTGTTAGTTTTTCACCAGAAAAATACATAGTTGCAACAGTTGACTTATTATCAGATGAATACTTTGCATATTCAGCATTCTTTCCAAGGTTATCACCTTTTTTGATGGTGTCTATTACAGCTTTGAATCCCATATCAGAGTTTGAGATTAAAATAGAATTATTCAAAGCTCCAATATGCATAACCTCATAATCAAACATAATACTGTAATAATGAAACTTTTCATATTCATTCTCTTCAAAGTTAGCATTTCTGTCATTGAGTTTGTTGCCAATAAGAGTCATTATCTGGTCTGCTTCTTGTGCTTTCTTAATACCAATATTTATAGCAACATTTGGCTGAAATCCATTGAGTTTTGAAAGCACACAAAAAGAACCCATTCCATTTAATTTTGGAAGAATATCTTTTGTGAAGTTAATTCCAAGCATCTCTTCCATTTTTTTGTCAATTTGGTTATTTTCTTCAGAAAGCTTTGATTCTTTGAAAATACTGTCTAGATATTCAAGAGCATAGCTCTTTTCTGAGCTTGGTGAAAAATCAAATACTATGGATGTTATTACATCTTTTGGAACAAAGGCAATAGGATTATATGGTTCTTTTTTAAATTTGTTTATTATAAAGATTGATCCTGCTATTGCTATTGCAATTAATAGTATCAATATTATAATCGGCACAGTTTTTGTGCTATTTTTTGCTTGTTGTGTGGTTGGGATTTCTTCCAAAATTATTCCTCCAAAAAAGATATTTATTATATTATGAGTCTTTAAGCATTGAAAATTTACTCAAAGCTCATAATAATTCCTTCTGGATTTAATTAAATGATATAAAATAGAATAGGGGCGTGGGCTGAGTCAGGGTTGGAAACACTCAGCCCACAGGAGGACAATATAGAGGTCCAAAGGGTGGTCAAAAACTTGGTCGGGCATCCAAGAAGCAGCTGTGCGTTTTATCAAGTCCTCCAGTAGTTGTTTTTTTGATTATATATGAGCTTTCTTACAACTATACTGCACAGCCTTTATATATAGACTAAACTTTATGAGTCTATTCTATTCCAAATTTATAACCAACACCTCTGACTGTTACTACATATATAGGTCTATCTGGTGATGGTTCAATTTTTTCTCTTAGCCTTCTGATATGAACATCAATAGTGCCAGGGTCAATATACTCATCTTCACCCCACACTTTTTCTAAAAGAGAGTTTCTATCAAGCACTCTTCCTTTGTTTACCATTAATGTTTCTAATAGAGAAAATTCTTTTGGTCTAAGGTTTACTATGGTGGAATTTAGCTTCACAATATGTCTTGCTTTGTCTAGTGTGATGTCACCACCTCTTAGAATCTCATCTTTGCCTGATGATTCACCTTGAGCTCTTCTTAATGCACTTCTCACTCTTGCAACCAGTTCTAAAACTCCAAATGGTTTTGCAATATAATCATCAGCACCCATCTCAAGCCCAATTACCTTATCTACTTCACTTCCTCTAGCACTAACCATAATAATAGGAAAATCAAAATCTTTTCTTATTGTTCTGCAGACTTCTTTTCCATCCATGCCGGGAAGCATAACATCCAGCAAAAGCAAATCCGGTGGATCTTTTCTTATAGAATCCAATGCTTGAAATCCATCTTCACAAACTTTGACTTTATAACCTTCTGATTCAAGATTATGCTTCATCAAAGTTGCTATATCCGGTTCATCTTCTACAACTAGAATTCTTGCGGACATACTAACTCTCCAAGATTATATGCATCTAAATTATTTAGTCCATATTTAATTGTATTATCTGTTATATTACTTAATGACATTTGTTTATATATACTTATTATATATTATAAACAGAAGTTAGTTTATCTACAAAATGTTAGGAAAGTGTTATTATTTTGTTAGTTATAAATAAATTTTGTCTAATTGCATTAGTTTACATAAACATTGCTTGTATTCTAGTTAAAATTAATCATTTGTCAATTCAATTGTAAGCTATATGTAATCTTTAGGCATTAATATACTGCAGGTAGTTGTTGCAGATGACTTTGCTGGAAACAAGGTAACAGCCTAGTATTTGCAAAATTGCCAATATTTTTCCTAACACACAAGGAGGTTGTGAATGAAGTACTTACTTATTGCACTGCTAATGTTAGTATGTGCAGCATCTGTGTTTGCTCAAGCTCCAAATGATGTGCCTAGAGATCACTGGGCATATGATGCTGTTGCAGCTCTTGCAAGCAAAGGTTATGTTTTAGGTTATCCTGATGGAAATTTCTTGGGTAACCGTGCTATGACAAGATATGAGTTTGCTACTGTTATTAAGAGAATTCTTGATTCAGTGGAAGCTCAAATTGGTCCTCTTAAGAGTGCAGATTCATCTGCAGCTACAGGTTCAGTAACTAAGTCTGATTTAGAATCAATCAAGAAACTTGTTGATGAATTCAAAGTTGAACTTACAGTTATTGGAACAAGACTTGATAAGGTTGAAGAAGAAGTTGAAGCACTTCAAGAAATTGTAAAAACTCATGATGCTATTCTTGAAGATGAAGAGGGTGCTTTCAAGACAGCTCAGTCTGATATTTCTAAACTAAAGAAAACATCTGTTAGCGGTTATGTTCAGACAAGATGGACTTGGGATGAGGCTCCTACAGCTAGTGACGAAACAAATGCATTCTCAGTTAGAAGAGCTAGAATCAAAGTGACTGGCAAACCTACAAACTCAACTGCAGTTACAGTTCAGGGTGACTGGGCTGAAAATGCTGCTACAGTTAAAGATGCTTATCTTGAATATTTCTTTGCTGAAGATCCTGTACTTGGTCCAACATTCCAAATTGGTCAATACACATATAAATTTGGCTATGATGTAGTATATTCATCATCTAGAAGAGAAGTTCCAGAAAGATCTAGAGTTGCAAGACTCTTTTTCCCTGGTGAAAGAGACAGAGGTGTATCTTTAGTTGGTGCTACAAATCAACCTTTTAGGTGGTCTGTATCAGTTGTTGATGGAAATGGAACTGTTTCAAGACTTAAGGCACCTGGTTCTGCAAATCTTGGAACTGGTGTTGTAACAAATAGTGAAAACTGGCCAACATCAAGAGATGTAAACAGAGAAAAAGATGTATTAGCCAATATTCAATATGCTGTTGGTGACCTAAATATTGGTTTCTCTGGTTATTGGGGTAAAGGTGTTTACTCAAATCAATCTGGTCCTACAAGATATACATGGGTAAAATCTGATAAAATTAGATATGGTGCAGATCTTCAATGGTTTTTCCAAAACTTTACCATCAAAGCTGAATACATCACTGGTAAAGGTGTTGATGGCTACAGAAGAAATCCAAATGAGTGGATTGATGGTTATTGGGCACAAATTGCTTATAGCTTTAATCCTAAAAATACTATTGTTGCAAGATACAATGAATTAGAAAAAGATCCTGTTAACTCTACTGATTTTGGCAGACTTAAATCTTGGGATTTAGGTTATATCCATTGGCTTGATGATAGAATGAAGATGAAATTCTTCTATCAAATCAATGAAGAGCAAAGAAACAAAAGAGACAATAATCAGTTCATAGCTGAGTGGATAGCTACCTATTAAATAAGAATATCTGAAGGAATGCAAATATGCATTCCTTCATATCTAAGTTTCAACGAAAGGAGCATATAATGAAGAAATTTATTTTAGCATTTGTTATGATTGCATTGCTTTCAAGTGTAGCTTTTGCTCAGTCTGGAAGCATAAAGATTTCTGGTTCTACAACTGTTTTGCCTTTGTCACAGATTTGGGCAGAAGAATATATGAAAAAGTATCCCAATGTATCAATTTCAGTTAGTGGTGGCGGTTCTGGTACTGGTATTTCAATGTTACTTAACGGAACTGTTCAGATTGGTAATGCTTCAAGAGAAGCAAAGTCTAGCGAAATTGCAAAGGCTAGAGAGAAAAATCAAAAATTAGTTGCTACAAGACTTGCAAAAGATGGTCTTGCTATTGTTGTTCATCCAAAAAATACTGTAAAAGAGCTTACACTTGCTCAGATTGCTTCTATCTATCTTGGTAAAGTAACAGATTGGAATAAGGTAGGTGGTTCCGGTGGTAAGATTATTCCTATAGGAAGAGACTCAAGCTCTGGAACTTATGGATTCTTCCAAGATGCTGTTCTTGGTGGAAAAAGATATGCAAAAGAGATGAGAGGTATGCCAAGTAATGCTGCTGTTGCTTCTGCTGTTGCACAGTCAGAAGGTGCCATCGGTTATGTTGGTATAGCTTATGCTCATGATTATGAGAAAAAAGGCAAACTCAAAATAGTTGCAGTTTCAAGAGCTGCCGGAGCGGACGCCCGC
>JBDNDK010000093.1:0-9325 GCA_046719185.1 Armatimonadota bacterium | reverse complement strand
TTCTGGTGTTATTCTGAAAAGTAATTTTATACTAGAATCAGAGATTCTTGCACCTAATACAGTGCCAAGCTGCTGTCTTACCAATATAACTTTTTGATCTATTGGTAAATTTGAATGTTGTTTATTTACACTTTGAATAGTATGAAATGTTGTCTCTAATGCACCTAATGCCTGATCTTGTGCATTTGGCACAAAGTCATAAACTTTTCCTACAACTGATGCAGCCTGAGCTCTTTTTAATTCTGTTTCTGCTGTATCAACATATCTTTGTGTTCTGTGAGCATATATACTCTTATCACTGATTTCCCCAAGTTTTAATGATACTTTACTTGGAAGCATGTGAATTGATAATAAAATAGAAAGAATAAGTACAGTACCACATGCCAAGGCTAGTCTTTGATAATCAATTACTTGCCTTCTTTTTTTATCAGGGGTTTTCTTGGTTCCCCGCCTCAGTAGGGACAAATGAGGTTTCATATTATTGGGTATTATTACCCTTTTAGAAGTTTTTCTACTACAGATGATGCAACTTTGCCATCTGCTTTGCCTTTTATTTTCTGCATCAGTGGTCCCATCACCTTTCCTCTATCTTTCATATCAGAAGCTCCAACTTCAGCAATAATTTCTTTGGCAATTGCCTCTACATCACTTTCAGAAAGTTGTTCAGGGAGATATTTTGTGATGACATCAAGCTCAGCCTTTTCTTTTTCAGCAATATCCATTCTATTGCCACTTTTAGCTGACTCAATAGATTCTTTTCTCTGCTTTGCTGCTTTGGAGATGACAGCAATGACTTCGTCATCGGTGAGCTCATCACCTTTTTCTATCCGAGCATAGCTCACCGATGAAAGAATTAGACGGATGGTAGATAATGTTACACCATCTTTCGCTCTTAAAGCTTGTTTCATATCTTCTTGAAGCTTAGCAAGTATTGACATAGTTATTTCTTTGCTTTAGTCATTTTTCGGCGCCTGGCAGCCTCTGCTTTGCGTCTTTTATCGCTAGGCTTTTCATAGTGCTCATGTTCTCTAGCTTCTTTTAAAATGCCTGTTTGCTGGAGCACTTTCTTGAACCGCTTCAGAGCGCTGTCCAGGTCTTCATTTGGTTTTACCTGAACGTGCGCCAAATTAATCCCTCCTCCGTTAACATCTATCAGCAGACATATTGTAATTTTATATATAACTAAATAAAGAACAAAAAACGGAAGGGCAGGCTTGTGCCATATTAAAATCGGATTTTAACCGAATCACCCTTTCCGAGTAATGTCAGCCGTTCGTATGCTTATTTTATCAATTTATTATATATTTTTCTTCCATAACTGTCAATCATTAGATGTTGAAACATTTTATTGTGTTTATAAAAATTATAAGTATCTCTTTTATATATTGGCTTTTAGATAATATCTATTTATATTATTTATATAAAATATATTTAATTTTGATTATCATTATCCCAAACCTGCATCCATAGTGCTTATATCAAAGTACTTTTGGGAGGCAAAATATAGGCTGTAAGAAATAAAAGTCATATTTATTTTTGTAACTATAAGTTGAATTATGATTTGAAATGCAACAATAATTGTTGTTGCCATTACTGCTAAATTAGCTAAATAAAATTAAATAATAAAAGAGGTTAGAATCAATACCTTCTAACCTCTTCTTTTTTAATATTATTACATCACCTATTTATCTCTTTTTACAATCATTTCTGCAAGTGAGATTAATGATTGTTTATAAATTGAATCCTCTATAATAGAAATACTTTCTAATGCTTTATTTATATAATCATAAGCCATTTTTTTTGCATCACTAACAGCATTTGACTTGGATATAATATTAACTACCTCTAAGGCTGTTTGAGGATCATCTTTAGAATTCTCAAGCAAATTTGAAAAATCTTCTTTTCCATTTTCTGACAACGCTTTCCAAGCAAGCAAAATTGGAAGAGTATATTTACCATCGGAAACATCTGCACCTATAGACTTGCCTGTCTTTTCTGGCAAACCAGTGAAATCAAGCAAATCATCTGTTATCTGAAAAGCAATTCCAAGGTTTTCACCATATCCAGCAAAAGCATTTGAGATATCTGCATCAATTCTTGCTACCATTGCTCCACATTCACAGCAAGCCTTAAAAAATCCTGCCGTCTTACCCATAATGATTTTCCAATAATTATCTTGCCACAGTGCCATATCTCCAAAACACTTTGCTTGCAATATTTCAGCTTCTGTCATTGCAACAGCAGTTTGAGATAAAAGTTTTATAATTTCTGTATCAAGCTCACCAGCCAATAAATTCCATGCTTTTGAAAGCAAGAAATCACCACCAAGAACACTTATCTTGTTTCCCCATAATGCATTAGCAGTGTCAACCCCCCTTCTTACTTGAGAGTTGTCTATCACATCATCATGAATAAGTGATGCCATATGCAAAAGTTCTGAACTTGCTGCAAGTTTTATTAGTATATTTTTATCACAATCACTATCAGTTGCACATCCTGAAAGAATAACTAGAGAAGGTCTTAATCTTTTGCCACCTGCATTGATTAGGTGTTTTGATAGATTTGCAGCTATATCAACCTCAGAATTAATAGTATCGATAAGAAGACTTTCAACTTTTTCAAGCTCATTTCTAATTGAGACATTCCAATTAGAGACAATATGACTATAATTTTTTTTAGCGGCATTCAAACTCATTAATTATTATACTCCGGCATTTTTGCCTTAATTCCTGTATATATTGTTACAAAACCAAAACTCAAAGGCAATGATTTAACTTCACAAAACCCATTTTGAATAAATTCTTCCACCACTTCTTCTGGCTTCATAAATTTATTCACAGACTCCGGAAGATACCTATATGCACTCTTGTTAGACCTAAACATTTTTCCCCATATTGGTGTTAAAACGGAAAACCATATTTTCCAAGGAAGATATATAATAGCTGATTTTGGTATGCTAATTTCAAGACATACTATTTTGCCATTTGGTTTCAAAACTCTACAAGCTTCTTTGAGTGCCAATGGCACATTTGTAATATTTCTAAGTCCAAATGCAATTGTAGCAACATCAAAGAAATTATCATCAAATGGCATTCTGCACATATTGCCTTTTAAAAAGGTTACCCCATTATAACCACTTGAAGTTGATTTTTTTTTAGCAATGTTGAGCATTTCTTGAGAAATATCAATTCCAATTACTTTTATATCTCCATCAGCCTTTTTTAGAAGTGCAAAAGCCATATCTCCTGTTCCACAGCAAATATCAAGAGCAGTCATATTTTTTTTGATACCACTTAATTCAGCTGCTTTTTTTCTCCATCTGTGGTGCAGGTTTAGACTTATTATACTGTTTAATAGATCATATCTATGTGCAATGGAAGAAAACATTTCTTCCAATTGATGGTCATTTTTTAATTTGTTGCCTTTTGTATTGCAATTATTATCCACAATTTAATTATATAATTCATAACAAATACAGTCAAAAAACTTTACAATTAGGCTATGAACTAATATCAAACATTGATTGTCATTATTTGTTAGTGATAATATATCTTTAATTATTTATTGAAATGGAACTTTATGGATTTTAATTTAGAACCTTGGCAGTGGGTATTTGGAATTGCAGCAGCAGTGCTGACAGGTATATCTAAAACAGGTATGCCGGGTGTTGGAATTTTAGTTGTTCCTTTGCTTGCAAGTGCATTTGGAGGCAGAGCATCTGTAGGTATAATGCTTCCTATGCTTATTTTTGCTGATTTGTTTGCTGTGTTTTGGTATAAAAGACATGCAAGATGGGATAAATTAATTATCTTGTTCCCATGGGTTGTAGCAGGTATAATTCTTGGTACTCAAGCTCTTTGGATATTAGGCAAGACTCAAATAAATATAGATATAATGGCAAAAATTATTGGAGCACTTGTCCTTATCATGCTCACTCTTCATCTTCTAAGAGACAAATTAGATGAAAGATTAACTCCAAAATCAAAAATAGGCAAATATGCAAGCGGAATAGCTGCTGGATTTACAACCACCATTTCAAATGCTGCAGGACCTGTGATGGCAATATATCTTGCTGCTCAAAATATAACAAAAGAACAATTTATGGGCACTACTGCTTGGTTTTTTTTCCTAGTTAATGCTGCTAAGCTACCGATATTCATTTGGCTCAGCATAGATAATCCAGAAAAACCAATGATTACCTTACAAACTCTGCAATTCAATATCTCTGTTTTCCCTGCAATATTGGTAGGTGCATTTGTAGGCAAATGGATACTAAGAAAAATATCACAAAAACTTTTTGATAATTTGATTCTTATTCTTGCTGCTGTAGCCGCTATTAAACTTCTTGTGAGTTAATATAACTTCAACTCCAAAATTATGCATGATTACTAGTTTTGTAGTTGAGTGGTTATTAACATTTTCATATTTCAGCCATTGATGGAATATATTTAGCAAAGGCATGCCATTATTGTGTCTGTTTCAGCCAAAGCAGACACTTGAGGAGATAGGATTTATGCAATGTAAAGAAATATTAAACAGCAAAAAAGGCTTCACATTGATAGAGATAATGCTTGTAATTATGATTATCTCATTGCTGATCGCTATATCAATTCCAAGTGTTATGAAAGCAAGAAATAATTCTCAAAAAAAATGTTGTATTAAAAATCTTAGACAGATACAAGATGCTAAATATCAGATGGCTATGGAAAAAAATATTTCTGAAAATATTGAAATATCAATGGATGATTTGGTTCCGTACTTAAAAAATATACCATATTGTCCTGCAGGCGGATCTTATAGTTCTGGAAATCTAAATGATGCTCCTGATTGTAATATTGAAGGTCATGATTTAGAAAACTTCTAAAAAAAAGCTATGGCATTTTTTAATACCATAGCTTATGTTTATTACTTTAAATATTACGCTTTTTAAGCTTTAAGTATACACACTGCTGAAGGAACTTTAATCCTTGGCACTATGCTTTCAGTTATCTTCATCTCAATATTTGGTCCAGATGGTCCGATAAATCCGCAAGTCATATCTTGACCAATCACTAAAGATGCAAATTGGCTGCCAGATGCAATTAATACACCACCATTATCTAAGCCACCTGCTTTTATAGGTTTAGTGCCAATAATAGTTGAAATATGTTCTATTTCAGTTTGATTTCCTTGCTCATATCTTCTATAAAGCAAGTTATATACAGATGGTGCAAGAGCAAGCATATAAGGTCCATTAAATCCTGCATTGTCCAATACTGTAACTGCTTTTATAATATCATCTGCTGCAACTCCAACTCCTTTTTTCCAATCAGAAAGGCTGAGAGAGTTTGTTCCAGATGCAGTGAACAATCCTTCAATTCCAAGCTTTTTGTTTCCTTGAAATATTAAACTGTCTTCAGCAGCAGATATTGCTTTAGCTGCATTAACAACAGTCTCAACATCTGGTGCAAATCCTGTCTCTTCAAATGTTGCAAGATCTCTAGCCATAAGACTAAAATCAATTTCTAATAAGGCAAGAGGCAATGAACTGCTTGCCATAACTGTCACATCACCATCACTAATTACTTTATCGTGAAGAGGTACACTTTTTAGATTTAATCCATACGGACCCTCAATGTCAAGCAATTTTCTGCCAGTAAGTTGGGTTTTAGCTGTGTTTATAGTAACTGAATCCAGCATTTTCCACACATTCTCACCAAACATCGCGTCATCTCTAGCAAGATATTTATTTGCCATTTTTTTTATCCTTTCTAAAACTAAGTAAACTATTCCTTGAGTGAGCCAACTGTCGTTTTTTTATCATCATCTTCATCAGAGGACTCTGAAATTGCTCCAATGGCTAATTCCTCAGCCATTTCTCTAACTTCTTCAGCTCCGGACTCAAGAAGACCAGCTTCATCATCAACTAAGTATTTTAAAAGCTGAGTAAGCTCACCAACATGTTCTCTTTCTTCATTTGCAATATCAAGCAGAACTTTTTTAGCAAGAGGGTTATCTGTGGCATCAGCATGAGCCTGATAAAGAAAAATTGCTTCATGTTCCCCGGCAATATCCAATCTTATTGCTCTTACAAGCTCATATAAACTCATCTTTTTTTCAGGGATATTGCCATTAAAGGGGTTTGCAAAACTAGGCATTAATACACCTCCATATTTATTTTTCATAAAACCTTTTTTACTGTACCCTTATTGAAATCAAACAAAACATATCTTAGGTTCAATTACTATCCTAATTATAGACCCAATGTACTATAATCTATAGGTATAATAAACTATCTTCTATGTTGATTGATATTGACAAAGTGTTTATCATCTGTTAATTTTACAATCTGAAAGACACAAAATTTGTGTTCTAATTTCACAATATTAAATTGAAGATGGTAAGAAAAATGAAAAATATCGAATTTATTGTAAGAGAATCAAGAGGGCTTTCTAGAAAAAATTATTTAGCAGAACAAGGAATACCTGTTCCAAAAATCACAGAGCAGGAAGCTAAACAATTGATAGTTGTAGATTCAAATGGCAATCCTGCCAAGTTTAACATTCAAATAGAATCTACTGATTATGAAGGCTTAGTTAAGTGGGTGCTGGTGAGTGTTGTTGTAGATTTGAAGGCAAATGAAGAGAAAATATTTGTATTAAAAGACTCAGGCTCAAAAGTGGTATTTGATAATGACACTCTGAATATATCAGATATTCCATCATTATCTGTGGGACACATTTTTACTGTCAAAAATAAATATTATTCTTTTGAGCTTACAAATAACGCTGATATAAAATTAATAACTGATAAAGGCACTATTCTTGATGGCAAGCTTGATATGAGCCTAATAACAGATGCCAGAAGTGCTGTAGGAAATTTGAGACCTGTTCAATATGAACCGGAAAGTTATGAAATAATTGAAAAAACTCCTAAAAGAACAAGAGTGCTTTTGAGGGGCATTCAAAAGGCTTGGGTTCCAAAAAACCCCGGAAAGTTTGATAAACATCATAAATGTGATGTTGATATTGAATTTACATTTTATGCAGATTCACCTGTTATTAGATTCAAATGGTGCTTCACTTCTTTAATGAGATTTAATTGCCCATATATGTGGCTTAAAAGATATGTATTTTCACTGCCTCTTACTGAAGGTGCCTGTGTAATAGATGGAGATAAAGTAGAAAATCAAGATAAATTTGGTGAATGGGTGCTGCTTGACACACCAGGTGGCACACTTGCTATGGCTTTTCCATTTTATGAATGGCTAGGTGTCGGTGGTGGTATTGAAGTAAAAGATGGCAGAATAGGTCAAGGCGGAATTAATCCTCCAGTGGATGGAGGATTCGGAAATAAAAACCCTGATATTCATAGAAAAATTTATTATGGCATGTCCAGAACATTTGAAGGCTCTATAATGGTTGGAGCTGATGTTGATCAGGCAAAATCTGAAGCAAAACCAATTTGTATAATAGTTTCTCCTCAGCACTATTCGGATTGTGGTGAGCTTCCTGAAAACGGCAGCAAAGTTGATTTTGGACCATTTAAAGAAGTAACGGAAAGAGCAGCAAATTGGCTTAGAGACAATCAATGGAAAGGTACTTTCTGGTTTGGAGAATGGTGGAGAGAGATTGATATAGATGATATGTTGGGAATTGAAGAAGTAAACAGCGGAAATTCTGCTCTTGCTCCACTTTACCATTTCTTTAGAACTGGTGATTATGCTTTTTTTGAATGTGCAAAAATGTCTTATTACTATACCTATGATTTGCAGTTTTGCAAAAGAATTGATGGTGATGGACCATATATGCACACTAGAAGATTTTTATTAGACCATCAGGAGTGGTTCCATCCTAGATATCAAAGAGTGGGAGGAATTATAAAGCCAAGCTTCTTATTTGGTGGAAAAACTTTAAGAGACAAAACATATTGGATGCTCAAATTTTGGGGAGAAAAATATGTCTCCGATGATGGTTATCTGCTTAGCCCTGAAAGAAATGGGATACAAGAAAAAATGGAAGAGACTGCTATGACCAATTTCATTGATTCATTGATGTATGCTTACAATGAAACAGCTGATGAATTTTATCTTGATACTGCAAAAAAAATTGGTGATAGGGTTGCAAGAATGGCAGAAGAAAATATAGATAAGCTCTGTGAAAATGTTAATTCTACAAGATATATCCAACAAGGTATGCTTCCTCTTATAAGAGTAACAGGAGATCAAAAATATATTGATGCTTATGTGAAAGTTGCAGAGTGGACTTCAACTGCAAAAAGGCATGATCATGGCACACACTATAATGCATTTCATTTTAATTTTGCCTCTCATGCATATAAATTGAGTGGTAAAAAAGAAATACTGATAAATACATTAGATCAGGCAAAATGGGTTTTATCAAAAGAATCAAAAGAGCTTCCGGGCTGTTACCCATTTTTAAATGGTAACCAATATCCACCTGCAAGATGGATATGCTCCTATGATCAGCAGGCAATAACAGCATACCTACCTGTACTGGCTACAACCTTAAAAGAAGCTGGAATAGAAATAGACTGGGAACCTCATATTAAATAAATACTTGAAGAGTAAGTTAAAGGATAGTATCATAACCGTATCGCCATTTTATAATGATACGGTTTTTTTTATTGGAGGATAAAATTTTGGATAAACAAATGATAGAAAAAATTAGTGGTGAAACAATTGAAAAATATAGAAATTATGTGAATCCCGGGATTGCAAATGTTCTGAAATTTAGTGGTTTTGATATACCTGAAAGCCACGCAAAGGGATGTTATATATGGGATATATCTGGCAGAAAATATCTTGACTGTGTTGGTGGATATGGAGCATTTAGTCTTGGACACTTGCATCCAAAAGTTGTGGAAGCTGTCAAAAATCAATTGGAAAAGGAAGCTTTGAAAAGTCATTTTTTTCTTTCAACAGAACTTGCAGAAGCTTGTGAGTTGATGGCAGAAGTATTGCCTGGTGATATTCAATATTCTTTTCTGTGTAGTTCAGGAACAGAGGCAGTGGAAGGTGCGTTAAAATGTGCAAGAATTCATACAGGCAGATCTGGATTTATTGGAGCTGAAAATTCTTTTCATGGGAAAAGTTTGGGAAGTTTATCTGTATCTGGTAGAGAAGTATATAAAAAACAATTTCAGCCTCTATTGACTGATACCAAGCAAGTTCCATATTCTGATATAGATGCCTTAAGCTATGCATTAGATGATAATACAGCAGCTGTAATTTTAGAAGTTGTGCAAGGTGAAGCTGGAGTTAATATACCATCTGATGATTATCTTCCAAAAGTGAGAGAATTGTGCACAAAAAATGGCTCTCTTT
>JBDNDK010000092.1:0-9483 GCA_046719185.1 Armatimonadota bacterium | reverse complement strand
CGATCTCTTGAAATAAAATATAAAGGAATGTCTATTGCAGATGTATTGGATATGACAGTAAGTCAAGCTCTTGAATTTTTTAAGCATATTCCCAAAATCACAAGAAAATTCCAGACATTGCATGATGTTGGTCTTGATTATATAAAATTAGGTCAACCAGCAACCACCTTATCAGGTGGCGAAGCACAAAGAATCAAACTCTCCTCTGAACTAGCAAAAAGAAGCACAGGAAGAACTCTATATATACTAGATGAACCTACAACTGGTCTGCATTTCCATGATATAAAAAAGCTTCTTGATGTTTTAGGGAAATTAACTGATGCAGGAAATACTGTTTTGGTTATTGAACACAACCTTGATGTGATAAAAACAGCTGATTACATTATTGATCTTGGTCCTGAAGGTGGAAATAAAGGTGGAGAAATAATAGCTCAAGGAACACCTGAGGATGTAGCAAAGTCTAAAATTTCTCACACAGGCAAATTTCTTGCTGATATATTTTCTAAAAGAAATGAAAATATCAATATTGAAAATCAAGAAACTGTAGAGACCTTAGTATAAAAACTAATGGAAACAGAAAGAGAAAAAACAATTCAGTCTCAAATAGATTGGGAAAGCATTGAAAAAAAATATCCTCAACAAGTATCAGAAAAACTTGCCCTAGTGCCTACTAATCCCGGCTGTTATTTGATGAAAAACTCTCTAGGCAAAGTTATCTATGTAGGCAAAGCTAAGATATTAAGAAACAGAGTCAGGTCATATTTTCAAAAAGGTGCATCTCTTACTAGACAAAAAAGAAGAATGGTGTATGAAGTTGCTAATATTGAATGGATAGTAACAGACTCAGAACTTGAAGCTTTAATACTGGAAAATAATTTAATTAAAAAATATCATCCTCAATACAATGTAATGATGAGAGATGATAAAAGCTATCCATATATTGCCATCACAATGGGTGAAGATTGGCCCAGAGTGATATTTAAAAGAAAATTAAGACTGCAACCCAAAGAAACAGATAAATATTACGGACCATATACTGATGTTCTTGCTGTAAGAGAAACTCTAAAAATTATCAGAAGAGTGTTCAAAGTGCCTTGTGGATACAAAAACCCAGAATCATCAAAAGGCAGAGCATGTATGTATTATCATATAAATCAATGCCTTGGTCCTTGCTGTGGAAAAGTAACAAAAAAAGAATATTTAGATTCAATAAAAAAAGTGATGACTTTTCTTGAAGGCAGAAATGAGCCTTTGATTGAAGAGCTGCTTCAAGAAATGGAAACAGCATCAGAGAACCTTGAATTTGAAAAAGCTGCAAAAATTAGAGATCAAATTTCATCTATACAAAAACTAGTTGCAAGACAGAAAGTAATATCTACAAATCTTGCTGATCAAGATGTGATAGCATTAGTAACTGATAACTGTAATGCAATTGCTGAGATTTTTTTTGTAAGAGGTGGTAAACTTATTGGACAAGAACATTTTATATTAGATAATACTTCATCAGATGAAATAGGAGAAGGTTTGAAACAATTTATTCTTCAGTATTATGAAAATGCACCATATCTGCCTAAGGAAATATTAGTAAGCTCAGATATTGAAGAAATGGATATAATAGAAGCTTGGCTCAGACAAAAAAAGGGACAAAAAGTAGAGCTGCAAACACCCAAAAGAGGTGAAAAGAAGCAGCTTGTGGATATGGCAAGCAAAAATGCAGATTTGGTATTAAAACAACTAAAGTCTAAAATGGAATCAGACTGCAAGATTGTAGCAAGTGAATTAGAATCTCTGCAAAAAGCCATTAACTCACCAATATTGCCAAGAAGAATAGAAGCCTATGATATATCAAATATATCTGGTCATTTCACAGTGGCATCATTAGTGGTGTTTGTAAATGGAAAAGCAGACAAAAACTTATATAGAAGATTCAAGATAAATCTATCTGAAGGTAAGCCTGATGATTTTGCCTCAATGAGAGAAGTATTGGCTAGAAGATTAACAGGCTCATTAAGAAAAAGTAATGCTTTCAAAGTGCTGCCTGATTTGATGCTGATTGATGGTGGAAAAGGACAATTGAGTTCAGCACTAGAAATAATAGAAGGTCTAGAATATGAAGTGCCGGTGATTGGACTAGCAAAGCAGAATGAAGAAATATATCTCCCACATAAACAAGAACCTGTGAGATTAGAAAAAAAATCTGGTGCTTTGCATTTAATACAAAGAATCAGAGATGAAGCTCATAGATTTGCCATATCATATCACAGAAAAATAAGAGGCAAAACAATGAGAATCTCTATATTAAATGAGATTCCAAATGTAGGACCCAAAAGAAGAAAAGCATTGCTCAAACATCTTGGAAGTTTAACAGCTATAAAAAATGCAACCATTGAAGAGCTGCTAAGTGTACCAGGAATAAACAAGAATGCTGCTGAGGCAATTTATAATTTCTTCAAATCAAAGCAGGAAAATAATGATGCTGAATAAATGGATATATGAATCTAAATTAGGATATATTGGAATTGCCGAATATGATGGAAAGATAAAGAACATAATATTGCCTACCAAAGATAAAAAAGAATTAGATAAAATACTATACTCTCTTGATAACAACCAAAATCTGAATATGTCTGAGATAATAAAGGTTCTTATCTCTAAACTAGATAATTATTTTAATGGTATAAGGGAAAACTTTAAATCAATTAAAATAGATACTAGAAATAAAACTGATTTTCAGAAAAAAGTAATAGATGAAGTAAGAAATATAGATTATGGACAGACTGCATCATATTCTGATATAGCAAAGAATGTAGGTTCACCCAAAGCACATAGAGCAGTTGGGAATGTGATGGCAAATAATGAGATACCTATAATAGTACCATGTCATAGAGTTGTTAAAATAGATAAATCTCTTGGAGGATTCTCTGGAGGTTTGGATATGAAAATAGAATTGTTAAAACTGGAAGGAGTTAAATTGTTAAATGCCTAAGTGGCTCATTCATTGGTTGATTGGAATGTTATCAGTCACAATAACAGTCTTTTTAGCAAAAATATTAAATATCAATCTAAGTTGGGATAAAACTTGGCATGTGATAATATTTGTACCAGTGTTTGCTATGTTAAATACTGTATTAGGCACTCTATTAAAAATAGTATCACTCCCTTTGACTTGTATCACTTTTGGACTTTATGGAATCATAATAAATGCAATAGTATTTTATTTAGCTGGAATATTGACAGGCGGCTCTATGAATTTCTGGGGAGCATTGTTTGGTTCTGTTTCTGTATCTATTATAAATATCCCTTTGAGTTGGATATTAAAAGGTGGAAAAAAGCTTGGATGAATCTAAAAGATTGGTAATAATCACTGGCATAAGCGGTGCTGGTAAATCATTGGCTATAAATGTGTTTGAAGATTTGGATTATTATTGTGTGGATAATTTGCCTCCAAAACTTCTCCCACAAGTGCTTGATATGTGGGAAAAGAAAGAAGATGCACAAGATCTGGCTGTTGTTATTGACATTAGAAGCGGTAATTTTTTTAATGACCTATTGAGTGAATTAAATAAATTAAAAGAAACCCCTCACTATCCATATTCAAAACCGTGCTTATTGTTTCTTAATTCAAATGATGCAGAGCTGATAAAGAGATTCAAAGAAACAAGAAGAAAACACCCATTGGTAAATATAAAAACAGGCATAATAGATGCTATTGCAAAAGAAAGAAAACTTCTTGAAGATATAAATGAAAGTGCAGATAAAACAATAGACACCACCAATCTTGAACCAGAGGAATTTAGGAGACTATTAAGAGAATTTTTTGGACCAAAGCAGCCTCTTGAAAAATTAATGGTTTCTGTTGTTTCATTTGGATTCAAGCATGGAGTGCCGCTGGATGCTGATTTAGTTTTTGATGTAAGATTTTTGGCTAATCCATACTGGGTTCAGGACTTGAGAGCTTTAGATGGAACATCTGCTGAAGTGTATGATTATGTTTTATCTGATCCACTCACAGAACCTCTTCTTGAGAAACTCTTTGACTTGGTAGAATTTAGTATACCGCAATATATTAGAGAAGGTAAAGCATATCTCACTATTGCAATAGGCTGCACTGGAGGAAGACATAGGTCTGTTGTGATAGCCAGTGAACTTGCAAGATTCTTGCAAAGTGCAAATTATAATGTGAGAGTGGAACATAGAGACTTACCAAGATCAAGAGGTAAGAACTAATAATGAGAAATAGAGCAATATTAAGTTCCCTCAAATGGCTATATCCGGGAATGAAAGTTAAAAGATGGCTATCACTTGTGCCTTTTGGAGTTTTTTTTGTGATAGCTGGTGTAGTGCTTGTTGCAAACAACCTAATTATTGATGTTATTGGTATTGCAGGAACTGAAGCTTTCAAAAGATTTGGATTAAGACTTGATGAACCAACTACCCAATTAATAGCGGGTATTCTGCTAATATCATTTGGTCTCTTATTAGTATTTATGGGATTGAGACAGGTAGTTAGATCTATTGCAGGAGTTATAAACCCAGATGCACAGGGCAAACTTGCTGATTTTGTATTTCAAAGAAGATATCTTGCTCAAGGATTTAGAATAGTAACAATTGGTGGAGGCACAGGCCTTTCCACAATGCTCAGGGGATTAAAAATGTATACCAGCAACATTGTTGCTGTTGTAACAGTAACAGATGATGGAGGCAGCTCCGGAAGACTCCAGAGAGATTTTAAGATGCTTCCCCCGGGTGATATAAGAAACTGTCTTGTTGCATTGGCAGATGCTGAACCTATGATGACTGAACTGTTTCAATATAGATTTGATCCTAAGGTAGAAGGATTGGAAGGTCATTCATTTGGAAATTTGCTAATTGCAGCTATGACTCAAATCACTGGTGATTTTGAAAGAGCAGTAAAAGAAACTAGCAATATTCTTGCCATTAGAGGAAAAGTATTGCCTTCTACAATTGAGAATGTGAAACTGCAGGCAGAGCTAACCGATGGCACATTTGTGGAAGGTGAAACAAACATAGTTGAGGCTCCAAGTGCAATAAAGCATATAATGCTCTTGCCATCAAATGTTCAGCCATTAAATGAAACATTGCAATCTATAGAGCTTGCAGACTGCATCATATTAGGACCGGGAAGTGTGTTCACAAGCATTGTTCCTAATCTACTTGTTGATGGAATTGCTGAAGCTATTGCAAAGTCTGATGCTTTAAAAGTATATGTTTGCAATGTTATGACTCAGCCGGGTGAGAGTGATAATTTCAAGGCATCAGATCATATAAAAGCTATTATAAAACACACTGAGCATAGAGTATTTGATTATGTACTTGTGAACAAAGAAGTACCAAGCATAGAATTACTAGAAAAGTATGCTAAGCAGGGAGCAGAATTTGTAGAACCTGATATTGCTGCAATTAAAGAAATGGGTTTTAAGCCTATTCTAGGCGATTTTATAAGCCAGACAAATGTTGTAAGACATGATTCAGAAAAGCTTGCTCAATCCATTACAAAACTTCTGTATTAATATTCATAGGAGTAAATAATGCCTCAAAAAATAATTCTTGCATCTGCCTCACCCAGAAGAAAAGAACTTATGCAGCTAATTACAAATAGCTTTGAAATAATTCCAAGTAATTTTGATGAATCACTTGTGCCTGCTGAACTATGTCCTGTTGAACATGTAATATATTCTTCTAAAATGAAAGCATTGGATATATCTAGTAGATATAAAGATAGCATAGTAATAGGTTGTGACACAATAGTAACAATTGATAACACAATTTTGGGCAAACCAAAAGACAAAGAACAAGCAAAAGAAATGCTTAGTATGCTTTCAGGAAACAAGCATAGAGTATTAACAGGAATATGTATTGCAATAAATAATGAAAGCGAAATTGATGATTATGAGGCAACTATAGTTAATTTTGCAGAGTTAGATGAAAATATAATTGACAGATATATTGCTTCAAATGAACCTATGGATAAAGCAGGAGCCTATGCCATACAAGGCAAAGGCTCTGTGTTAATAAAATCTATTGAAGGTTGTTTTTTTAATGTTGTAGGTTTGCCAATATATAAACTTAGCAGAATGCTTGAGAAATATGGCGTATGTATAATATGTGAATGATTATATCTCAACTGCTCCAGTTGCAATAGCCACTTTGAATGCCTCAACAACTGATGGGTCAAATTGTGTACCAGAGCAACTTTCTAATTCTTCAATAGCTTTATTTTGATGCATTGCATCTCTCCATGGAACATCGGTAGTTAAAATATCAAATGCCTCAGCAACCGCAATTATTCTAGAACCAAGAGGTATATCATCTTTTGATAATCCATCTGGATATCCAGAGCCATCATATCTTTCATGGTGGTGTTTAATAAGTGGAATTGCATTTTGTAGTCCGTCAATTTTTTCTAGAATTCTTATTCCAAGTGTAGAATGCATCTTCATCACAGAAAATTCTTCTTCAGTTAGTTTACCCATTTTACTGAGCAATTTTCTTGAAATAGCAATCTTGCCAATATCGTGCAATCCTGCAGCATATTTCAAATCTTTTAATTCATCAGCACTGCATCCTAAAACTCTACCTATTGCAATACTGTATCTTGAAACTCTTTGGCTATGCCCTTCGGCATTTTTGTCTCTTTGACCGGCAGCTGCAACTAATGCTTCAACTGTCTGTTCGTAAACTCTGCTAATATCATCTTGCCCAATATACTCAAAACTCATATATATCTACCTCCGAAGCATCTCTAGTGGATGCCTTTAGCTGTGGCTGTTAATTATAAAGATTAACATTCTGATATTCGGTAGAAAATGGCAAAGCTTTTAGAGGATATATGTAATTTTACTAGTTCTTTTTCAAAAAATTAGAAAATATGAACCTAATAAAAGTAAATAAGAGATTGTCTTTAGCTTATGCTAAAAATTGCCGAAAATAAAAACAGTAATTATGCTTGTTAGTGTATATATCATACCTGCTAATTAATATGGAAAAGATATATTGTCAGCAGCCGAAAGATCGGAGCGTGTTAATGATTCAGCCATATAAATTAAAAGGCACAAAAGGTGCAATATTTATAGATGTTATGTTAGGCATCTATATAATAGCTGTTGCAGGGTTAGTGTATGCGGCAACCTTAGGTGCTGCAGTAGTTTCAAGAGGAAAAGCAGATCAACATACAAAAGCTGCAGCCATAGTCCAAAGACAGCTGGAATCATTAAAAGCTGTTGGTTATGGCAACCTAAACTATAACTCACTTGTTCATTATGATTTAATTGATACATCTTCTAATAGTTCACCATATTCCTTTACAAATGCAGAAAATTCAAGTAAATCTGTAAGTGATATTCTGCCAAATGGAAGAGGCACAATCACAATCACAGATCTTCCTCCAAAGCTATCTAACATGGAATCAACTTTAAGAAGAGTGGATGTTACAGTTACTTGGGATTCTAGAACAGGAACCCAAACAGTAACAGCATCTACAACTATAGCAAAGCTCAAGTAGGGATGTGGAAATGAAGAAAATAATAAAATTGGCAACAAAAAAAGGTTTTTCTCTTGCTGAAATGATAACAGCATTTGGAATATCAACAATAGTTCTATTTTCAACAGCATCTTTAATGCTTAATTCAAGCAGGACCTCTGATAGAACACAAGTTCAAAGTAAAGTTGACAATGATGTTGCAATTGCAGTAGAAAAAATACAAAAGCTCTTACTTGAAGCAAAAGATTTTGAAATAGAAAATAATGGAACAAAGATAACTTTCCATTACCCTCAAAAGATAAACGGAAATTATCAGCCCAATACAACAGATGCAACAACTCATTCAATAACATTATCAGGAAGCGATCTAATATATAGCGGAACACCAGACAAACCAATCTTGTCCGGAATACCAGAAACAGATCCAGATACCAATTCTACACCTGAAATATTTTCCCATGGCACACATTCAAAAGAAATTGTTATCAAACTGTTTGCAAATGAAACAACAGCATCAAACAAGAATGTGTATTCAAAAGTTATAACAAGAGTTCGTCCCCGTAATTATTAGGAGGATACCAGATGGTTAAAATAAATAAAACCCCAAAAAGGAAAGTTTTTAACAAAAGGGGTTCAGTAGCATTTGGAGTGCTGGCACTGGCAGCATTAATTTTAGAAATAGGTGCAGCAACTTTATTTGTAACAAGCACAAATATGAAAAGAGCTGTAAGAGAAGAAAAGAATGTCATTCTTCTTCAGCTTGCAGAAGCAGGTATTCAAGATCAATTGGACTACCTATGGAATGTGCTTGCGGAGCATCAGAATCTTGCAGATATTGATGCAGCATACTCAAGTGGTGCTCCATTGACAATGAATGGTAGCCTGCAAACAGATCATCTATACCAAGTTTATGTTAATTCTATTAATAGTGTAAATAATGGATATGCAAGAGATGTAGAAATAATAGCAACTGGCTGGATAGATAGAAATGGAGATGGAATATATAACTCAGGTTCTGAAAAACAAAGAACAATTAGAACAGTAGTCAGATTCTCACTCACAAGATCTGGTGTATTTGACTATGCATATTTTATGAACAACTATGGTTGGTTCTATGGATTTTCATCAACAAACTTAATTGCTAATGGAGACCTAAGATCTAATGCAGACTTTACAATAAATGGCGGTACACCAACAGTTAATGGATCTATTTTTGCTGCACCTAATAACAAACTAATACCTCCAGCTTCCGGAACAGTGAATGTAACTCCAAATCAGTGGACAAATTCATATTATGCAACTAATGCCTCTAGCAGAGCCAGACAATCATATAATGAACTAATACATGGAAGTAAAAATTCAACCCAATATGAAAACTGGCAAGATTTAATATATGATAAAAATGGAAGCTTTATTAATGAAAAACCTGATGGAGCAATTTTAGGAGATAAGTCTGGTATTAGAGACTTTCAAAATAATATTCTTGATCCTGAACCTCTAACAGAACTCCCAATGCCTGATTTAAGTGATATTTCAAGATATGTAAACATATCTCAAAATTATACAGACACAAAAGAAACTTATAATGACGGCACACCAAATCCTACTTTTGGAGAAGAAGCATACATAGAAGTATGGAACTCAGGAACAGGCAAATATGACAGAATAACAACTAATGGAGTTATTACAGGCAATGCTGTTTTGGTTGGAACAGATACCAATCCAATAAAAATTCATGGACCGGTAACAGTTACTCAAGATGTAATAATAAAAGGCACTGTTGATGGTCAAGGAACAATATACACAGGCAGAAACATACATATTTTGGGAAGTATTAAATACAAAAATCCACCTAATTTCAAAGGTAGTGATGCTCAAGCAATAGATAATGCTAATGAGAAAAAAACTATGATTGCCTGAGTTTCTCGAACTTCGGGCTGGTCAATCATACCTGGTGGGCGTACTGGCTACCGTGGGTGCGC
>JBDNDK010000091.1:0-9526 GCA_046719185.1 Armatimonadota bacterium | reverse complement strand
AAAAAGCAATTGGCAAGAAAGTGATAGGCAATAAATCAGCATCAGGCACTGAAATCATTGCAGAGCTTGGAAATGAACATATTAAATCTGGAAGCCCTATTGTTTATACATCTGCTGATAGTGTTTTCCAAATTGCAAGCCATGTAGAAATAATACCATTAAATGAGCTTTATACTATCTGTCAAATAGCTAGAAATATGCTTGTAGGTGAGCACAACATACAAAGAGTGATAGCAAGACCATTCACAGGAGAAGCTGGTTCATTTGTGAGAACTACAGATAGAAAAGATTTCTCTGTATCACCTCCATCAAAAACACTTTTGGATAATATAACAGATAATAACGGCAGTGTGTTTGCAGTTGGTAAAATTGAGGATATATTTAATAGTATGGGAATCACAGAAGCTGTTCATACAACTTCAAACAAACATGGAATGCAAATTACAATAGATGCAATCAAATCTTCCAACTATACTTTAATCTTCACCAATTTAGTTGATTTTGATACATTATATGGTCATAGAAATGATGCTATTGGTTATGCAAAGTCGCTTGAAGAGTTTGATATGATGCTTCCAGAATTGATGGATAGTATGAATAATAATGATATGCTAGTTATCACAGCTGATCATGGCTGTGACCCATCAACACCCGGAACAGATCACACTAGGGAATATGTGCCACTTTTAATATATGGGAAAAATATAAATCAGAATATAAATTTAGGCATTAGAAGTTCCTTTGCAGACCTTGCAAAAACTCTTGCAGATATTCTAAATATAAAAAATAATCTAGCTGGAGAATCATTTGCAGAATATATTAAAAGCTAGATTTGAGATAGAAAATGGCTGATATAAGACTTGGCACTAGTGGATATAGTTATGACCATTGGAAAGGCAAAGTATATCCATCAACAATAAAAAACTCTGAAATGTTTCTTTATTATATCAATCAATATAGACCAAATAGTGTTGAGATAAATTATACCTATTACAAACAGCCGTCAGCAAAAGTGTTTGAATACTATGTCAAAAACTCACCAAAAGATTTTGATGTTGTTGTAAAACTTTTTGGAGGAATCACCCATAAATCATTCAAAAGCATCCCACCAATAAAAGCTGACAAAACAGTATGCACTCAATTTTTAGAAGGTATAAAACCTCTTGCAGAATCTGGTAAATTAGGCTGTTTGTTAGCTCAGTTTCCTGAATCATTAAAGCCATCATCAAGAACATGGGGATATCTGCATTCAATACAAGATGAAATGGGAGATTTGCCATTAGTATATGAGTTTAGAAACAAAGAATGGATATCTGAAAAAAACTTGGTTTCATTAAAATTGTCAGGGATTGGCTTTTGTGTGGTAGATGAACCTAAATTAGGTGAATTGATGCCATTATATCCAGCAGTTACTTCTGATATTGCCTATCTAAGACTACATGGCAGAAATCCCAATTGGTATACAAACCCTGATTTTAGATATGATTATTTATACTCAGAAGAGGAGCTAAGTGAATTCATTCCAATAATTGAAAAACTTTCAAGCGAATCCAAGGTGATGTATATATTCTTCAATAATTGTCATGCAGGTTCTGCTTTAAGAAATGTAAAAATGATGCAAAACATACTAGGTATGGGAATGCTCCCAATGCAGGGGATTTTGTTTTGAAAAAAGCTTATTTAAAGAATAAATGTCATTCTGAGCCTTAGCAAAGAATCTATAATAATTAAGACAAGATTATTTAGCACTTTGTGCTTCAGAATGACATTATTCAATATTTCTATAAAATTGGAAGAAGTTTATCTAACTCATATTGAGTCACTTGAATTCTAAAATCATCCCATTCATTTTTCTTTAGCCAGCAGAATCTCTCAAAAGCATGATCACCAAGAGCTTCTCTAACAAGCTCACTTTTTTCAGTGATTGCTATAGCTTCTCCAAGGCTGCCCGGTAAACTTTCAATACCTTTTGCTTGCAATTCTTCTTGTGAGAGTTCATATAGATTTTCTGTCATCTCTGGTGGCAATTCATATTTCTGCTCAATACCTTTCAAACCAGCAGCAAGCATAACAGAAAAAGCTAAATATGGATTACATGCAGGATCAGGACATCTCAATTCAGCTCTTGTTGCTTTCTCTTTGCCGGGTTGATAATATGGCACTCTTACTAAAGCACTTCTATTTCTCTGAGACCATGCCTTATACACAGGTGCTTCAAAACCGGGAATTAGCCTTTTATATGAATTAACCCATTGTGCAACTATTGCACAATATTCATCAGCGTGTCTTAACAAACCAGCTATATAATGTTTTGCAGTATCAGACAAATGAAAGTCATCTGCAGCATCAAAGAAAGCATTATTATCACCCCTGAATAGTGATTGATGAGTATGCATACCACTACCATGTGTGCCAAATATAGGCTTAGGCATAAATGTAGCATATACACCATGCATAAGTGCAATTTCTTTAACTACCAACTTATATGTCATAGCAGCATCTGCCATTGTGAGAGCATCATCATATCTTAGGTCTATTTCATGTTGACTAGGTGATACTTCATGGTGGCTATATTCAACAGCAATACCCATATCTTTTAAGCATAAAACAGTATCTCTTCTAAGATTGCTTGCTGCATCATTTGGAGTAAGATCAAAATAGCTGCCTTCATCTAATATTTCAGTGCCATTTTTATCCTTAAAATAAAAATATTCTAATTCTGGACCAACATAAAAAGTATATCCTAAATCTGCTGCTCTTTGCATATTCTTTTTTAATATATATCTTGGGTCACCTTGATATGGACTGCCATCTGGGTTTAGAACATTACAAAACATTTTTGCAACAGACTTTTCCACTGGTCTCCATGGCAGCATTGTGAAAGTTTCAGGATCAGGCATAGCAATCATATCACTTTCCTGTATGTCTTGATATCCTGTTATTGATGAACCATCAAAACCAATACCTTCCATCAATGCATCTTCAAGCTGTTCTATAGTTATAGCAAAGCTTTTCATTTGACCCAATATATCAGTAAACCAAAGTCGGATAAACTCCACACCTTTGTCTTTACATTCCTTTAAAACCCATTCTTTACCTCTGTCGGAAACCAAAATAAAACCTCCAAGGTATAAAATCATTACACTTATTATATTATCTATGCAAAATGTTTCTAAATTGTTTCATGCAATTTAATCATCTATTGCACTATTTTATCCAGTAAATTTATATCCCACACCATGAACTGTTTGAATCAGATTTTCATGCTTTGCACCAAGTTTTGCTCTAATTCTTCTCACATGCACATCAACAGTTCTCAGACCACCAAAATATTCATATCCCCATACTTGATTAAGTAATGCCTCTCTTGTGTGCACTCTTCCTCTATGGGCAGCTAAAAATCTTAAAAGCTCAAATTCTTTGAATGTAAGGGATAGTTGTCTAGAATCCACAGTAACTTCAAAGCTTTCAGTATCAATCACAAGACCCTCAGCAGTGATTAGTTTACCACCTTTTAGCTTTTGACTCTTCGCAAGAAGTCTTACAATTCTTAAAGTAAGCTCTGAAGTATCAAATGGAGATAAGATAAAATCATCAATATATTTGGATTGCAGTCCATCAAGATTTGTTGATTCCACAACTACCAGTCTAGGAGATTGTGCAACTTGATCATAGTTTGCAATTAAATCTTTTGCATAATCCAGAGCACCTTCACCACTTCTGAGATCTATCATCACAATATCAGGACTGCCATTGGCAACTGCATTTGAAAGAGAATCAAGATCCCAACCAGAGGTGACAAAATGACTCATACCAGCAACTGTAGCAGCAATGCTGGAAAGGTCTCTTTCACTTTTGCCTAAAACGAGAATTCTTGCCATAGAGTTTACAAGAAGCCTCCGTGCTCCACTATTTTGATTATTATAGGCAGCTTCCATCTATGTGTCCAGTGTAATAGAATAAATAATTTAAATTTGTATATAATTTATTTATTATGAATATAAATATGCATTTTACTATAAATATATTAGACAATTCAGATTTCTCTTGATTTGCTAGATTGTTAATTAAATATTTCTTACTTGAAAGTTTAATGTTGATAGAAAAGTATTAAGAATCTTTATCATTCACAAAGAAGACTAATGAGGATCAAATACAATAAAAAGAGTTTTGATTATGCCTATAATGATATGATTTGGAAGTAAATTAAAATAAGTTACATAAAAAAAGGCAGGTTGTGATTAACCTGCCTTATGAATATGCATTAAATTAAAATACTATTTAAGCTGCGGCTTCCACATCAAACTTCGGTGTGTAGTGTTCGCATTTGTAGGAAAGTGATTCTTCCTCAGGGTTTTCTGCATCAGACATAAATATTTGATAACCTGTCTTTGTGCATTTTTGATAGCTTTGATCATAGTTATCACAATCAAGGCATCTTTTTAATATTGTCCAGCAAACACTGCATCTAAGTGAGCCAACAAGTTCAATTCTCCCGCATAATGCACAGTGAACATAAGTCTCCTTAAAATCTTTATCCACTTTTTGTAGGGTTTCTCTCATCACTTTGTTGAACTTTGTCAACTGTGCTGCAAGATCTGCAGTCGAGCTAAGCATTTGATTTAATTCAATAGGATCAAGATATTGTGCTGCTCTATCATCTAATAAATCCAGCACACCTGTGCAAACTTTCTGTAGTGCTTTTAGATGGTCTTGAGCAGTTTTTGGCTGATAGGGTTTTTTCTTCTTCTGCTCTCTTGCAAGACTTCTTAAAATTTCTTCTGTCACATTGAGAGGCACTCTCAAAAATGCTTCAGTTTTATCAGGAACTTCCAATATTGCAGCTATGACTTTTTTTAGGTCTTCTATTGAAAGCTTTTCTGCTCTGACTTTTTTTGCCAATCTTAATTGAATGCTAGGTTTACCATTAAGTTGTCTTAGAACATAAGCATGACCTTCAAGGAAATCTCCTTCATTTTCAGCAGGTTTTCTAACTAATTCATCAAGAATAGATTCAGGCAGGTCTAATAAATCAACATACCTTCTCATTGTAGAATCTGCAACACCAAGAGTTTTTAGACACTGTTCCCACGACATAAAACTGAGCAGTTTTTTTATAGCTCTAGCTCTCTCTACAGGATTAAGGTCTTCTCTTTGGAAGTTTTCCAACAGAGCATCTGTGCTGGATTCTTCATCACTCAATTCACGGATAACAGCAGGAATTGTGTTAAGACCAGCTAGTTGTGATGCACGCCATCTTCTTTCACCCATAACTATTTCATATTTATCCTCTCCAATAGGACGGACAACTATGGGCTCAAGCACGCCTCTTTCTCTAATTGACATTGCTAATTCTAGCAACTTACCTTGATCAAAATCTTTCCGTGGTTGATCTGCAGCTGGTGTGATTTTGCTGATTTCGAGATTTCTCATCTCTGACATTTTATGTAAAACTCCTTGCTAGGCATAATTATTCCTAATATTATTATGCCTTGTGAAGGAAAAGAATTAAGTAATTATTACATATTTGCTAGTAAATTATTGAATATTTTTTGGGTTTCTTTACTTTTAAGTTCAATCCATCAGTTGAAATCACTATTCCGCCATTTCTGCTTGTGTTGTAAACCTTGCAATTATAAGCTTTTAGTTTATCCAAAACTTCTCTTGATGGATGATCATATTTCTTTCCTGCTGATATCACTGCAATAGAAGGCTTTACTCTATTTAACCACGCATAGCTTGTACTGCTTTTTGAGCCATGATGACCAACCAACAAAACATCAGATTTCACATCAGGAAATTCTCTGAGTATCTGAAATTCATCATCTTGTTCAGCATCACCAGTGAGCATAAAACTAATATTTTTACATTCTAATCTCATAACAATAGATGAATTATTTGGGTCTGAGTATGCTGCATTATTATTTGGATGAAGTATCTTGGCAGACACATCATCATCAAGTTTTATCATTTGCCCCTTATTTGCCAGCTTATATTTTATGTTATATCTCCTTAGAGATTCTAATAGGCTTATATAGATTGGTGATGGATGAGAATATCCTGAGTCAAGAACAACCTTAGGCTTTTTGATTTTGAATAGTTCTTCAAAGGCATTTATATGGTCTGCATCTGGGTGAGTGATTACAGCAATATCTATTTCATCTTTTCCTAACCTGCTGATATATGGTGCAACTACTTTTCTGGCTAATTTTTTAGGTTCTTTCCAATCTGATGAACCACAGTCAACCACCATCACTTTCCCATTTGGAGTATGCACAACCACACATTGACCAGTTCCAACATCAAGAAATGCAACAGACAGCTCTGATGCTTTTGTGGAGGATTGCCACCAGAAAAGAGTTGAAAGAATCAAAAACACAGCAAACACATAGCTAAGTTTATGTTTCTTTGCTGCATAATTTATCGCAACAGACAGCAATATAAAATATCCTCCAAGGACAAATATATTTGGTGATGGAACAGACACATAAGTCCAGCTTCTATTGCCTAGAAAATCAAGAATAGCCATCATTATATTGCATGCAATATCTCCAACAAAGCCTAAAATGCTGTTGATAATAGGAAAGTTTACAAAAAATGCATCAAGACATCCAACTGCAAAAACTACTGGCACACTGAATAAAACAGCCACATTAGCCGGTATAGATACAAAAGAAAAATAATTAAAATGGTAAGCAACTAATGGAGAAGTCATTAAACTAATCACAAAACTACCTAAAGCTACATTTACAATTTCTGACTTCCTGAATTCATAAAAGTTTACAAGTCTTTCATCAAAAGATTTTGGCTGAGCAATCAATGCTTGATTTTTTCTTTTTTCAAATAGTATTTCAAATACAGGAATTATACTAATCAATGCCCATACTGCTAAAAATGATAACTGAAAGCCTACATCAAAAATATCACTTGGTCTAATAATCAATATTACGAGAGCTGAGGCAAAGAAGATATTTTTCATATGAGCAACTCTAGATAGAGGCATTGCTAATAAAATCATACTAGCCATTATAGTTGCTCTAACTATAGATGCTTTTGGTCCTACAATAAATAGATAAACATACAGAGCCAATATAAGAATTGCAGTCTGCAATATGGGTTTTAATCTCAGCCATTTTAGTATAGGAAGAAGAGTAAATATTAACACTGCACAATTAAATCCTGATGCTGCCAGGAGATGGAGTGTGCCTGTATGGGTGAAATCATCAAGTGTCTTTTGAGGTAGATAAGAATAGCTGCCTAACACCATTCCTGCAATGAGTGAACCAGATTCTTGGTTATGGTTGCTAATTATTGCACCATATATTTTCTCTTTAATCATCAAAGAAAACTTTATAAGTGGGTTGGCTTTAATGCTTTTGTGAACAATCACATCATCTGCAGATTTAATTGAAATGCAGGTATAGATGCCTTTTTTTCTGAGATATTGTTTCCATGAAAATGGCTCAAGGTTTGATGGGTCACTTGGGATATATGGAGTAGTTAATATAGTTACTTCTCTTCCATAAGTGAAGTTTTCTATCTCTCTGGGGTTCACATAGCAGGAAGCCATCACATATCCATCAGCTTTATGCCATTTATTATCAATCTTCACTTTTTCAGTTTTGAGAGTGAACATCAATTTGTTTCCAGAAGGCTCAAAGTCTGTGGATACAATTCCTCTCACAGCTTCAGGTTTTTCTGGGATAAAAAAGAGAATGTCATTATTTGATGGAGTGGTGGAAGAAATATATCTAACTCCAGCAGTTATCATCAGCAGGGCAGATAATATAATTGCAGTATATAATTTTTTGGGGAATATGATAATTGAAGCAATGATGAGAACAGCAGTGATAACCAATAGGGCAGGGATAGCAAATAATTCAGCAATCACAATTCCCAAAGCATAGCAAACAGCCAGCAAAGCCATCTTATAGTGAGGCATTCACACAATCTCCCACACTCCAAACTATCTGGAATTATATCAAAGATGAGGTTGATAAGTCTAAGGGGTCAATACAATCTCACTTGCCAGAAGCTCAGCTTGTTTTAAAATGTTTTCTGTAGCCAGTGCCTGCATATCAGGTGGGTAGCCATGCTTGTTTAGAACTCTTTTCACATCTCTACGCAATTTAGCACGCACACTTTCTTTCAGTGTCCAATCTATGGTTGCATTTTTCCTAACACCATTAAACACTTCCACAGCTATTACAGCTAGCTGTTTATCTTCAAGTATTTCTCTTGCACTCTGATTATTTGCTAATGCATCATAAAATGCCAATTCATCTTCAGAAAGATTTAATATATCACCTCTTTTGTCTGCTTCTTTCATTTCTTTTGCAAGCCTTATAAGCTCTTCAAGCACTTCAATAGAGGTTACAAAATTGTTATTATATCTTTTGATTGCATTATCCAACATTTCTGAAAACTTCTTGCTTTGAATCAAATTTTTTCTAGACCTATTTTGTATTTCATCTTTTAATATTTTTTTCAACAGCTCAAGGGCAAGGTTTTTTCTTTCCATATGTTTGATATCTTCTAAAAATTCATCAGACAATATAGAAATATCAGGTTTTTGTATTCCTGCAGCATCAAAAATATCTATCACTTTATCAGTAACAACAGCATTGTCCACAATTTGTCTTATTGCTGATTCTATCTCAGCATTTGACTTTCCATTACCATTTGTTGGTTTTTCAAATTTTACCAATCTAGCCTTCACTGCTTGGAAGAAGCCGACTTGACCTTTTATTGCAAGTGCTTCAGGGTGGGGAACAGATAGAGCAAAGGATTGAGACAACATAGTAACTTGTCTTATAAATCTATGTTTGAAGCTGTCTTTATCATCTAGGTTGTATTGGTGATCTTTATTTAATATAAATTCTTGAGCTTCTAATAGAACAGTTAATTTCTTATTTGTATCCACATCAAAGAACTTTTTATAATCAAAGCCATCAAACATCTGCTCTACCATTTCAAACTTTTCAAGCATTGTTGCCACAGCTTCTGCTTGGTCTAGGGTAGGTGTGCCTTTACCGCCGCTTTCGGTGTAGGTTGCAAGTGCTGTTTTCAAATCAGATGCTATACCGATGTAATCTACAATCAATCCACCGGGTTTGTCTTTAAATACACGGTTCACTCTTGCTATTGCCTGCATTAGATTGTGACCTTTCATTGGTTTATCAACATACATAGTATGCAGACATGGCACATCAAAACCTGTAAGCCACATATCCCGAACTATAACCAATTTCAGAGGGTCATTAACATCTTTAAATCTTTCTCCGATTTCTTTTCTGTTTTGTTTTGAGGTTTTGTGTTTATTCCAGCTTGGGTCATCTGAATTGTTTGATGTCATCACAACTTTTATTTCGCCTTTTTTCATGTCATCATCATGCCAATTAGGCTTAACTTTGATTATCTCTTCATACAATTCAACAGCAATTCTTCTGCTCATACACACAATCATTGCTTTTCCAATAAAAGCTTCTTGTCTTTTTTCAAAATGATCTATAATATCAGCGGCAAC
>JBDNDK010000090.1:0-9556 GCA_046719185.1 Armatimonadota bacterium | reverse complement strand
GCGACTATTGACGTCGCGAACTAGCCTTTCTGCACTCATATCAGCTCTTACTTTAGGCCAAGGTCCAAAAATTGTATTTACATCAATGATATCAAAACTCACAGTAATTAACCTTTCAAATTATTAGGTTAGTTTTAGAAACTAGAATCAACGATTTCTAATATCTTACATCAAACTTCTAAACTCCAGTCTTTTTCTGCAGTTTTTTTGAGTCTTAAAACACATCTTTCTTTTCCAATCACATGCATCAGCTCAAATAGTCCGGGTCCCCAAGTTCTGCCAGTGATTGCCATTCTAATAGGATGTATCACTCTACCGCCTTCTAAACCTAGTGAATATCCAGCTTCTCTAACTGCAGATTCTATTGACTGAACCGTCCAATCATCAATATTTTCTATTTTATCACTTGCTAAATTAAGCAGTTTATCCACATTTTCCTTTATCAGCTGTTTCTTTATACCTTTTTCTTCATATTCAAAATCATCAGTATAAAAGAAACAAACAAGATTAGGAGCCTCTTTTAAAAGCACAATTCTATCTTGTATCAAAGCAGTTACTTTATTCAAATATTCAATTTCATCAGATGATGGATTCTCACTCACATATCCAGCAGACTGAAGCCAAGGTAAAATAGCCTCAGCCAATTTTTCAACTTTCATCATCCTTATATACTCACCATTAAGGTCATTTAGTTTTGCAAGGTCAAAAATTGCAGGGTGATTGGCAATTCCTTCAAATGAAAACTTTTCAATAAGTTCTTCTCTTGAAAAAAGTTTTTTGTCTTCACCAGAACTCCAGCCCATTGTAGCAAGAAAATTGAGCATAGCATCTGGCAAATAGCCTTCTTCTATATAATTTATAAATTTTACTTCCACATCTGCTCTTTTGCTTAGTTTTTTTCTTTTTTCATCTAATATCAAAGGCAAATGAACAAAATATGGAGGTTGCCAGCCAAAAGCTTCATATACCTGCACATGCTTGGGTGTGCTAGATATCCATTCATCACCTCTAATAACATGGGTGATTTCCATTAAATGATCATCTACAACTGATGCAAACTGATATGTGGGAAACCCATCAGCTTTTATCATCACAAAGTCATCTTGCAGATGATTTTCAAAACTGAGTTTCCCATGAACTATATCATCAAATTCAGTTACACCTTCAGTTTTCATTTTGAATCTTATTGTTGGATTTGGATTTTCTTTTTTGCAGTCTTCTTGCTCTTCTGGGCTTAGCTCTCTGCATTTTCTGTCATATCCAGGAGGTCTTTTTGCCACTATCTGCACTTCTCTCATCTCTTCCAATCTTTCCTTTGTGCAGTAGCAATAGTAAGCTTTCCCTTCAGAAATAAGCTGTTTGGCATATTTTTGATATATATCTAATCTTTTAGATTGAAAATATGGTCCGTAATTACCTCCAATTTCAGGACCTTCATCCCAATCCATACCCATCCATTTTAAGCCTCTCATCATTTCTTCAAGACTGCCTTCAACATATCTTGTTCTATCTGTATCTTCCACTCTCAAAATGAATGTGCCATTAGTTTTTCTTGCATAAAGGTAATCAAAAACTGCAGTTCTTATGTTGCCAATATGTGGTGAACCAGTTGGACTAGGTGCAAATCTTACTCTTGGTGGTTTCAATTCTACCTCACATTTCTGTTTGTTATTAATTTTATAAAAAGAAGTAAGAATTGCTTAGATGACTAGTCAATTTCAGCATTTCTAATGAGACACAAATCTAAAAAATCACACCGTCAACCTGCATTTATTTCAGGGTCTCATAAGATGAAATACTAGATCCAATGTTAGCAAACACAAGTGTCAATTGATACAGTGTCAGCAAACTCAGTGTTACTGATTTGCGGTGTTTCGGGAACTTGTTCCCGAAACTACATAAAGATTCTTTGCTCTCACTCAGAATAATATTAATTCTTACTTCTTATCTAAAATTATGATTTTTGGTATTAGGTAATTTGTTCCTAAATCAAGATTTATTCTTCTATTTTCTTAATATGTTTCTTTTTAGTTTTGTTAAATCCTTGAGATTCTTTTTTCTCATCAAACTGCCAAATGTTGCTTTTACCTCTTGTATGGAAACAATGATATGAGCTTAGAATACTTGCCACAAGCAGCCTTGAGCATCTTCTTACAACGTTAACTTCATTTACCAACCTAGGGAATGTCATACCTTGTTTTGAAGATATTAAAATTTCTTTTATCACATCATAAACAGGCATTTCTTCAGATTCATATCTAGCTTTAAGATCAAGCAATTCAAGACTTCTATTTGTGTCAATATGCAGCTGATCATCATGTTCTGTTTCAAAATGAATATTAAACTCACCAGCTTTTGGTGTTTTTTCAATAATAAAAACAGAACCGCTTATTTCTGTTATATCAGAATAAAAATCAGACAAACCATATATTAGTCTAGTTGAATTATTTACATATACTTCTTTTCTTTTTCCTTCATTCTTAAATACCAAAGGAATAATCTCAGGCTCAGTGCCAAAAAAGTCAGGATTTATTTGGCAAAGTGGGAAAGTGCCTGCTGTTTTATGATGATATTTCAGAACACATCTTTGACTATCACCATTTGGCTGATAATTTGTAAGGTTTGGATCTTCATCTGTAACATCTTCAGCAAGAGGATCATATATTTCAGCTTTTAAGTTGCCTTCCAGACCATCAATTTCAAGCTCTTGATCATATATATCACCTTCAGGTGTCTCAAATGGTGGGCATTCAGGAATTAGAAGTGATTCTGGTATTACTTTTACTTCTTCTGGGAATACTACCACTTTTCCCCATAAAGTAGTGCCAAGCCAAGTTACTCTTTCATCTTCTCTAAGCATATCTTCCATTTTAGCTGCTGCTTCAGCATAAGCATTTTCTTCTGGAGTTACCTCTAAAATAGTTTCTAATAACTCTTGTGTTGATGCAGTGCCTTTGTCTAATATGATATTTATTGCCTCATCAATATCTGAAGGACTTACTTCTATTGGTCCTTCATCTTCATCTTCAGCATCATCTACTATTGATTCTGCTTCTTCAGCAAGTTTTGGAATCTGTTTTTTGATATCATTCAGAAGTGATGAAGGATATACTTTAGTGTCTGATAATATAAAAAATCTATCATCATTCTCTATTTCTTCATAGAATAAAACAGGGTCAAAATCATCACCAATCTGTTTCCAAGCAAAGTAAGCCATAATTTTAATGGGTATTGGAATACCAGCACCTTCAAGCATCTCAGCTGCAGAATCAGCTATAGAATCCATATCCCACTTTACTTCTGGACAAATTTCTTTATATTCTTCAAGCTGTCTTGCAGAAATTGCATTGTCAAATATAACATCTTCTTCATCATCAGAAGTAGGAATAAAAAGCCAGCTTGTTGTGCCATATGTGCCTTTTTCTGTTTTGAAGTATTTTTCTTTATCACTAAAGAATCTTATAAGTCCATCTTCATAATACTCAGCATATCTATTATAAATAACTGCAAGTTCACTAGCTAACGGAGCAATTTCTGAAGTATGACCTAAATTAATAATTAAATCATTTAATATTCTCTCAAATGGTCTGTTTTTATCTCCAAATCTTTCTTTTACTGCCCATCTTCTATCTACAGAAGCAAATTTCTCAGAGGTTACCATTATATGTTTCAGAAGTTTTGGTGTAACATTTTCTATCTCAAATTCTTTAGATATTTGTCTCAGCTTCATCGCTTGAGGCTCACCCAAAAGCATCTGATATAAATTATCTGCTATATATCTCTGAGTAGCTTCCTTTACAATATCTGTTTTTTTAATCTTAGTTGTAGAATCGCTCAATTTGATTCCTCCATTTTATATTCATAAAATGGGCTGATTTTTGCTTTAGAAATTCTTATCTAAGCTGGTGTTTCGGAAACTAGTTCCCAAAACACCACACAATAGAATCTTATCTAGAAAGTTTCTTTGCAATTAAATCATATTCCTCAGCCCCTGTTATTTTTGTTTTTATAATATCTCCGCAGTTTGCTGTGTTGTCAGTTAAAAATACCACACCATCAATTTCCGGAGCATCTCTGTAACTTCTTCCAAAAGGATATTCACCATCACTCTCAACCAGCACATCCAGAATCTTTCCAATTTGTGCTTTGTTTTTCTTGAGTGAAATAGACTGTTGAATCTGCATTAGTTCATCATATCTATTTTGGCAAATATCATCATCAATTCTGCCATTCAATTTTTCAGCAGGAGTTCCTTTTTCTGGTGAATACTTAAATATTCCTACTCTATCAAAATCTATAGCTTTTATGAATGACTTTAGATTTTCAAAATTTTCTTTTGTCTCACCAGGAAAACCTGTGATAAAACTGCTTCTCAAGGCAATATCTGGTATTTTACTTCTTATTATATCAATAAGTTTTAGATATTGATCTACATTGCCTTTTCTATTCATCTTTTCTAGCATTATATTATCTCCATGCTGAAAAGGAATATCAAGGTAATGGACAATTTTGTTGCTGTTTGCAATAGTACCAATTAATCTGTCATCAATTCTAGTTGGATAGCAGTATAGTAACCTTATCCATTTTAAGTTTTCAATTTTTTCTAAATCTGCAAGCAGATTAGAAAGTTCTCCATTTAGCCCAAAATCCTCACCATATTTTGTGAGGTCTTGTGCTATTAAAATTATTTCCTTAACTCCGGATTCTGCTAAGCTAATCGCTTCATTTATTATATACTCTTTGGGTCTACTTCTAAATTGTCCTCTGATATCAGGAATGCTGCAGTATGAACATCTATTATCACATCCATCAGATATTTTTAAGTAAGCTGTCCATGGTGGTGTTGACAAAACTCTGTTATTATCTTCAACCCACTTTTTAGGCTGTTTTGATGGAATATGCTTTTTGATATTATTATTTAAGCAGTCATCAATTATAGCATTTAAATTTCTAATATCTGCTATTCCAGCCCAATTGTCCACTTGCGGATATAACTTAGAAAGTTCTTTATAGTTTCTTTGAGATAGACATCCCATTACAATCACTGCACTGCAATATCCTTGTTCTTTAAGCTTCAGTGCCTTTTCTATCTCTTCAATGCTTTCTAATCTTGCATCTTTTATAAATCCGCAAGTATTTACTATCACAACATCAGCTTGCTGAATATCAACAACAAGCTCATAACCATTGCTTACAATTTCACCTAATGCTTTTTCAGAATCTACTAGATTCTTAGGGCATCCAAGACTAATTAATGCAATTTTTGCCAAAATTTATAAGATCCAATTTATATTTTAAACTTCAGAACAAACAATAATAGCTTGTCTGCAGAATATACATGATACATGAAAAATCAAATGCTTTCCACTTTTCTGAAATTCAATAGTGAATAAAGAAATTATTCTGAATCATCAGGGGCTTCAGAAACAACAAAATCTTGATCTGGTTTATCATAATCATCCGGTAATCTTGGTCCTGAATGTCTAAATATTGCATCCAAATCAGATTTTGAGATTAATACTTGTCTTGGTTTTGCACCATCAAGAGGTCCTACTATTCCTTGTTCTTCCATTGTGTCGACTATTCTGGCAGCTCTATTGTATCCAATTTTAAATTTTCTTTGAATCATAGAGGTAGAACAATAACCAGTATTAACAATGAATCTTACAGAATCCTCATAAAACTTATCAGTACTCTCTGCAAATGAGGCATCTGAACCGTCTTCATTGCTAGGAACTGTTGTTTTGATTATATAATTTGGTTTTCTTTGTGCCTTAAGAAAATCAGCTAAAGCTTCTACTTCTCTTTCTGATACATAACAACCTTGAATTCTAACAGGTTTGCTTGCATCAATAGGCAGGAAAAGCATATCACCTCTGCCAACAAGTCTCTCAGCACCTTTTTGGTCTAATATTGTTCTACTATCATGATGAGATGATACTGCAAATGCAATTCTTGATGAAATATTTGCTTTTATAACACCAGTAATAACATCAACTGATGGTCTTTGAGTTGCAATAACCAAATGAACACCTGCAGCTCTTGCAAACTGAGCTATTCTCATTATAGAGCTTTCAACTTCAGCAGCAGCCTGTATCATCAAATCACAAAGCTCATCAACCACAACAACCATATATGGAAGTTTTTCAGATGGCTCGACTCTTTCATTGTAACTTATTATATTTCTTGCTCCATTCTGAACAAAAAGATCATATCTTCTTTCCATTTCTTGAACTACTGATCTTAATGTGCCTGCTGCAAGCTTTGAATCCTTTACAACAGGACATGCTAAATGTGGTATTTCATCAAACAATGCCAGTTCTACTCTTTTAGGGTCAATAAGCACAAGTTTTAGTTCATCTGGAGTAGCTCTAAAAAGTAAACTTGAAATCAGAGTGTTCAAACAAACACTTTTTCCTGCATTTGTTGCACCTCCTATAAGGAGGTGAGGCATTTTTGCAAGGTCCGCTACCCTTGATCTGCCAGAAACATCTTTTCCTAAAACAAATGTTAATTTACTCTCAGAATCATTAAAAGTCTTGCTTTCAACAAGTTCTCTTAATGACACCATTCCTCTGTTTCTATTTGGAACTTCAACACCAATTGCAGCTTTTCCCGGAATTGGAGCTTCCACCCTTACATCAATAGCAGCTAACTGCATTGCAAGGTTATCTGCAAGGCTAACTATTTTATTTACTTTTATTCCCGGAGCCAATCTTATTTCATATCTAGTAACAGTAGGACCATGTGCTATTTCAACAACTGTTCCTTCTACTCTAAACTCTGCTAGTGTTCTTTCAATTATTTCTATATTTTCTTTTAGCTCACTCTCAACTCTTTTCGGCTGAGGTTGTGGAGGATCTAACAAACTAGGTGGAGGCAGTTGAAATTCTGCATTGCCTGTTTCAGAATTAGATGTGATTTCAGGTTTGATTTTTGATACTTCAGGAAGTCCATTTACTCTCACAGGCATTCTTGATTTTGGAAGTTCCTCTTCAAATTCAATTTCTTGTTTTTGTTTGTCATCTTCTTCTGCAGGTTTGCCAAAAAACTTTAGAAACTTTGATTTTTTATCAGAATCATCATCAACTTCATAATCTTTTTCAATTACTGGTTTTTTAATCTTCTCAGCTTTTGAAACTGCAGTATCCTTTAATGATGGTGATTTTTTGAAATATCTTGTTTTTATAAGGGAGGCAATAGAGCTCCACATAGAATGTAGTTTTTGGAATAGTCCAGATAATGGTGCATCTACAATAACTATAACAGATACCACTGCAAGAGATATAAGCACTATATATCCTATGAATTCTCCTACCCATTTTTGGAGAAATCTTGATATGAAATCGCCTAAGTAACCACCACCTACAAAATGGTTTTCTGGATCAATTTTTTGACTCAAAGAAGCCCAAGACACAACCACTAAAAATAGCATTGTGCCGCCTAGTCCAATATTTCTGGGAATAATTTTTAGAGGTCCTACTATTACAATGATACCTAAAACTGCAGATAAAAATGGGACTACCCAAGCACCAATTCCCAAAGATACTGTTAGTGCTGCACTAATATACGAACCAATATCACCGCTATTATTGCTAGTAGCAAGAGCAACAAGCATAATAGGGCACAAAAATATCAGGAGTACACCAACAACATCCAAAAAGAGACCAGGATTTGATGATCTTCTTCTGTATATTGTCCTGTTTTTTCTGTTTGATCGACGTTTTACCGAAGAAGACCGTCTTTTACGCACAACAAACAGACCTTTCAAATGAAATACTTATCACACACATAACTAATTATAACTCCACATCAAAAATAGGGTCAAATATAAATCAGATTCAATTTGAAATGCCGAAGTTAATCGGAAATTATTCGGTTATATCCGAATAACTTATCGGATATACTCTAATAATTTTTCCTACAAAGTATTTTAAATAAAATGTTCTGTACTATAATTAGTGATGGTTAATATTATTTCCTGCTATTCACTATTTTCAATAAGGGTGTTAAACTAGTCGGTGGTGTTATTTTATTTTTATGGAGGCAGGAATTGTTTGCTTTGCTCCGACGGATGTTATTCGGTGCACCATTATCAAGTGCTTTGATGAATAAAGAAAAACTTCCAAGGCATTTAGCACTGCCTGTGTTTGGCTCAGATAATATATCATCAATAGCTTATGCAACTGAAGAAATGCTATTGGTGTTGGTAGTATTGGGGAGTATGGCATGGGTATTTTCTATCCCTGTTGCTCTTGGGATTGTGGCATTGCTTGCAGTTGTTGTGATGTCATATAGATTAACTATTCTCTCATATCCAGAATCAAGCGGAGCATATAGCGTAACCAGAGAAAATCTTGGTAAAATTCCAAGCCTCATAGCAGCATCTTCTATATTATTTGATTATGTTCTTGTTGTAGCTGTAAGTATATCTGCTGGTGTTGCTGCAATAGTGTCTGCATTTCCATCTTTGGCAGAAGATAAATCACTTTTGGCAATTGCTGCTGTTGCTGTTGTGGCTCTTGTAAATCTTAGAGGTCTTAAAGAAAGTGGATACACTTTTGCTGTCTTAATATACCCATTTATAATTTCTATGTTTATCACAATTGCAGTTGGATTATATAAAGTATTCACTGGTTCTGCTATTCCAAAAGAGATTTCTGATAATGCATATCAAGCTGTAAACTACTCAGGATTAGTTTTACCATTTCTCATTGTCAGAGCTTTTGCAGGCGGGTGTGTTGCTATGACTGGCATCGAAGCAATGGCTAACGGAACAAGTGCATTCAAAGAACCAAAATCAAAAAATGCAGCATCAACACTAGTTTGGATGGCAGGAATTGTATCTGTCCTATTTATTGGAATCACATATCTTGCAAAAGCATATCAGATAATGCCAAATGATGGTGAAACAGTAATCTCTCAGATAGTTTCAAGTGTTTTTGAAAAGAATGCATTTTATTATTTTGTGCAGTTTTCTACTTTTATAATTCTTCTTGTTGCTGCAAACACAGCTTTTGCGGATTTTCCTAGATTAGCTTCTATACTTGCAAAAGATAGATATGCTCCAAAACAGCTCAAAAGTTTGGGAGATAAACTTGTATTTAACAATGGAATACTTGTGCTTGCAGGTTTTGCTATTGCATTTATTTTAATCTTTGGTGTTAATACACATAAACTCATACCATTCTATGCAATTGGTGTTTTCATCACATTCACTTTGAGCCAATTGAGTATGTTTGTAAGATTGAAAAAAACAAAACCTGCTAATTGGAAACTGCTTTCTATATTAAGTGGTGCTGGTACTATTATTACTTTTGCAGTTGTGTTAATTGTGTCTATTACAAAGTTCATGGAAGGTTCTTACATTGCCTTAATTGCTATAGCAGTTCTTGTATATATGTTTTTAAGAATAAAACAGCATTATATTGAGCTTGGAGATCAGCTTAGAATAAAAGATATTGAAGTTGCAAAACCAATTAAAAGCACGGCTATTGTTCTAATTGCAGGTATTCATAGAGGAAGTCAAAGAGCATTAAACTATGCAAAGACTCTC
>JBDNDK010000009.1:0-28167 GCA_046719185.1 Armatimonadota bacterium | reverse complement strand
TGTCTATTGCTGTAGGATCTGATATCACAGCAACAGGTCCATTATCAAGACCAGCAAAAAATCTGTCTGATCTAATTATTTGATATTCTATAACATTTGAGCCACTTCCATATCTGCCTGCATTCCATGTTATATCCATTGGAGCAGGATTTAATGGATCATAGTTAACACCATCACCAGGGCCAATGTTTGGTCCACTCTCATTTCCTCTGCCACCACTAAACATTGCGGCTAAACCAAATACCACTAAAGCACCTAGTGCTAATTGGGTAAATTTATTTACAGCACCTTTAGTTCTTCCTGATCCAGGAGGAGCACCAGAAGGTAATTGGTCTGCATCCAGTTTAGTAGTAACTGCAGGCATATCAAAAATTGCTCTTACTTTATCTTCAGGCTGAATTCCTTTTAATGATTTTGTAACTCTTGCTTTTGAGTCTCTAGGAGTAACTTCAACAATTTCCACAAAACCTATCATCTCACCCTGTCTTAAAACTATCATTCTCATGCCAACAGCCATTCCTTCTCTGGAACCTTTATTTAGCATCACAATATTATCCTGAATATTGTTCATAACTGTGGCTTCTGGAATAACATAATCCATCATCTGCTTAACTGCCAAAAAAGCAGCAGTGTTAACAGCCTCTGTTATCAATGTATCATCATCTGCAATAAATCCAACTCTTGAACCAGACATTCCTGTCTGAACAGCTCCATTTGTAGTTTCTCCAGATGCCTGATCAATCAGTTGAAGCATTAAAGTAACATAAGCAGTTCTAGTTGCACCAGAACCTGTCAATTTAACCTCTTTGACATTTCCTATAAGAACAGCATCAGCACTAAGTGCCTCACCAAGTCTTATAACACCAGATTTTGTGAGAGGCCTTCTTAAATCAAGCCTTTCCATCTCTGCCTTTATCTGGCTTCTGGTAATACCAACATCATATCTGTTAGTTTTTCCCATCTCAACAACTACTGCATCAGTAGCCATTTTGGCTAATAAATCACCCTGCACACCAGAATAGTTTTCAAAATCAACAACAGCAACAGAAAATGTCGGCAACAGCTGTGCCTCTGCTTTATTGTTTGAAAAAGGTGCTGGGGACATGGTTGCAATAAGTGCAACAACAAGTGTGTAACACACGGTTCTTATTAATCTACACTCTAAGAGCTGCTTCAAAAGTCGATATCCTCCTACAGTACTACTGACCATTTATTATATACTATTACTTCACTAATCTGAATATTCAAATACAAAAATTATCGAATATCAGCATAAAACCACTATCTCTAAATATAAATCTAGAAATAAAATGGAATACAACAAAGTAATAATTGTCAGTTACTTATAATATGCGGTAAAACTATAGCATAACAAGCAGGTTGAGGCAAGAGAATCATTAAAATGCAAACAAAATCTATATTAAAAATTATTTAATGATTTTATTCACATCAAAGAGGCTTGCACAACTAACCAACCATTTCCAATAGTTTTCCCCAAACAATGCTAACTTCTGATTCAAGTTTTTCTAAACTGCCATTATTTTTTATTACAAAATCTGCCATATCTTCTTTTTGTTCAATAGGCATCTGAGAGTTTATCCTTGCTTTTACATCCTCATCAGATAAACCACGCTCTTTTGTGAGACGACCTATTGATGTTTCTTGTTCCGAAGATACCACTATTACTTTCTCAACTTGCACATCAAATTTACATTCATAAAGCAGTGGTATTTCTAAAATTGCTATTCTTGAGGAATTTTTTTTGTTTTTTCTGTAGCTTTCTGCAAAGTCCATCATCTTTTTCATAATTTTAGGATGAGTAATATCTTCCAGTTTTTTTCTAGCTGAAACATCTGAAAAAACAATCTTTGCAAGTGCTTTTCTATCTACTTCTTTATTTTCATCAAGAATAGTCTCTCCAAACACATCAATAATTTCATTGTATGCAGATTCACCTTTTTTTACTATCTCTCTTGCAACCTCATCTGCACTCATTACATCAGCACCCATTTTTGAAAAAATTCTGAGTGCAGTGCTTTTTCCTGTTCCAATTCCTCCAGTAAGACCAACAACCAATTCTTTGTATCATACCTCTCTATAAATATTACATACAAAAAAACCCGGAGCTATCTGCCCCGGGTCATATTCATATCATATAAATTATTCTTTATTTTCTTCATCTGTCTCTTCTGTTACAACAGGGGCACAATCTGGCTCATTTGCAGATTGTTCCTGTTCTTCATTACCAGAATCCACCTTCTCTTCTTCTACTTTAGGTTCTTCAACTGTTTCTGTATTTGCTTCAGGCTCTGCAGTTTTCTCTTCTTTTTCAGGTTCTTCAGTAAAAGAATTGGCTATATCACCCAACTGAGCACCTAACAAATCACCTATAGTAGTTGCAGAATTAGATTCCTGTTCTTTTTTATATTCCTGAAATTCTTTTTCTTCCTTTGCTTGCTCTTCTTCAATAATTAACTGCTTGATAGAAAGAGTAAGCTTTCTTTCTTCAGAGTTTATGTCTATAACTTTTGTTTCTACTTCCTGTCCGACCTGCAAAACATCTTCAGGTCTGCTTACTCTTTTCTTTGCAATTTCAGCATTAGGAATTATACCTTCAATTCCACCTTCAACCTTCATAAATGCTCCAAATGGAACTATTCTGGAAATTTCACCTTTAATGATATCTCCAACTTTATACAGTCTCTTAACTTCTTCCCAAGGATCCGGAAGTATTTGTCTCAAACCAAGAGACACTCTGTTCTCATCAATGTTAAGTTTTAATATTTTAACATTAACCTTCTGACCTACTTGCACAACCTCAGAAGGATGTTTAATTCTAGTCCAACTCATTTCGCTAACATGCAGAAGACCATCAACACCACCAAGATCAATAAAAGCACCATAATCAGTTAGTCTTCTAACAACACCTTCTCTAACCTGACCTTCAGCAATATCAGAAAGTGTTTTAGCTTTCAATGCTTCTTCCTTCTGTTCCACAACCAGCCTATTAGAAAGAACTACTTTTCTTCTTTCTCTATCAACCTCAATAACTTTAAACTCAAGACTTTGTCCAATATATTTGTCAAGATTTTTTACATTACCTTTCCCAATATGAGATCCGGGCACAAAACCTCTTATACCAAGGTCAACTACCAATCCACCTTTAACTCTATCTGTTACCATTGCCTTGAGAATAGTGCCGTCTTTGAAAGCATTTTCAACTTTATACCACGCATTCTCAAAATCGGCTCTTTTCTTTGAAAGAAGTGGACCGCCATCACTGCTGTCTTCTTTTAATACAAACACTTTAATTTTCTCACCAACAGAAACAACTTCATTAGGCTCAATGTTTGTTTCCTTAGCCAGCTCGTCTTTTGTGATGATTCCTTCAGATTTAGTGCCAACATCCACCAACACAGAATCAGGTGATATCTGCACAACAACTCCATCAATTACCTGTCCTGCCCTTATTGGTGCATAAGCACCTTTATAATCAGGTTTACTTGCAGCCTCCAACTCAGCCATTGCCTCTTCCATTGTAGAAGGACCATCAGACCTAACTCCTGCAGATTCCTGATTTTCCTGACCGGGATTTTGATCTGATGATGCAAATGGAGTTGCTTGAAGATCATTAACACCAGTTGATTTTTTCTGCTCAATACTTTCGTCAGACATTATTACACTCCTCTTGGCTGATAACAAATATACAGCCTTAATAGTTGTCTTTTGGTTTACTGCAAAATACTTTTTATTTTTACAAATCTAAAACTGCAGTATTCCATTAATATCATTAACATATAGTCCACATTAATTAATAGGTTTTTGCCCACCAATTACTGCTTTAGAAATTACAAATTAACTTTAATAATATAACATTTATATATTTACAGTCAATTGTTATATTTTACTTTTTTTCAATAATTAAATAAATACATATTTAACTTAAATTAAAATACTTGTACACAATTCACAGAATAAATACCATTGCATATATTATATTTATCATTGTAGAAAATGCAAAATTTTTATCTCGTCTTTCTGCTATTTCTTAGAAACACATATATAAAACAATTTATATTATTCTTGTTTTATTCTAATTCTGGTAATATATAAGCCTATTGTGTGATAATCTATTTCACATTAGTTGGAGGATATACTTTTAATATGCAGTATTCAGCAGCATCTGCTACTCAGACAGGAAAAAACTCTAGCAGAAAAAAAAGATTTCATAGAAAGAAAAAAATTCCTATGAAAAATGATAAAAGAATGGATCTAAATGCAAAGTGGATTTGGATATATAATGAAATTCCTCCGGTAAATTATTATTTATATGCCAGAAAAACATTCAAATTAACATCAAAACCTAAATCTGCAATAATAAATATCACTGCAGACAGCAAATATAAACTCTTTGTGAATGGTGAATATGTAGGAAAAGGCTCAGTTAGAGCACCAATAGATTGTTTTTATGTTGACACTCATAATATAGAGCCATATCTAAAAAGAGGAAATAATGTGATAGCTGTTTTAGTACATCATTTTGGTGAAAACTCATACAGCTATATACACAAAAAAGCTGGATTGATATGTGAAGCAAAAATTTTAAGTCAAAAAGAAGAAATTGATATTGCATCTGATAACACTTGGAAAGTAAAAAGAGCTGAAGAGTGGACAAATTTAGGTGCAAAAATGAGCAGAAGGCTTGGATTTCAGGAAGTATATGATACTAGCCTTGAAACAAAAGGCTGGAATACAACAAAATTTAGAGATACTAAATGGCAAAATGCTGTTGAAATTGCTGATGCTGGAGATTTGCCTTGGGGAGAACTGATTCCTAGAGAGATTCCTTTACTTGCTGAAGAAAAAATAAATCCATTTTCAATAATAGGCATTTATAACTCTGAAGAAAGAGAAAAAGATATTCCACCATCAGAAATGCCTGAAGTTATTTCAAACTCAGCACTAACACCCATCAGAGCTGGAAGTGTGAAAAATGCTGATTCAATACTTTTTGATTCAGGAAAATGTGAAATTAAAACAGCTAGAAACTCAAATAAAGCTACTATTATCATTTTAGATTTTGCCAAAGAAGTGTTTGGAAATATTGAGCTCGGATTTAGCTGCAGTGGATCGGGAATCATTGACTTAGGGTATAGTGAACTCCTAGAAGAAGATAAAGTAAAACCAAACAAAGCTGGTGTGAGATATACAGATAGAATTATCCTAAAAAAAGGTTCTTACAATTGGCAAAGCTTTGAACCAAGAGGGTTTAGATATATTCATTTGGAATTTAGAAAACTTACAAAATCACTTCAATTGGAATATGTGAGAGTAAATCAAACCACTTTCCCAGTTGAGCATACAGGTGGTTTTTTATGTAATGATGATATTCTAAATAAAATATGGGAAGTGGGAAGATATACAACTCAGCTATGTATGGAAGATTCTTTTATTGATTGCCCATGGAGAGAAAGAGCACAGTGGTGGGCAGATGCAAGAGTGCAGTCAAGAGTTGCATTCTATGTTTTTGGAGATACATCACTTTTAGCTCAAGGAATAAGACAAATTGCTTCTTCCCAAAAACAAAACGGCATGGTCTGCGGAATGTATCCATCTGGATATGAAAGAATTCTACCAGATTTTGCACTTCTTTGGGTCTATTCAATTATGGACTATTATGCATACTCAAATGATTTTGAGATGCTTAAAGATCAGTATCCTAAAATAAAAAAACTACTTAATTGGTTCAAAAAATTCAGGAATAAAGATGGACTATTAGAAAATGTGCCAGAATGGGTGTTTATAGATTGGTGTGATGATATGGATTTAGAAGGTACAAATACTTCCATTAACTCTTTGTATTGTCAAACTCTCAATCTTTCTGCTGCTGCTGCCTTAATACTAGGATATCAAAATGATTTTGAAAACTATTCTCAGATGGCTATTGAAACAAAAATTAGCCTCAATAAATATTTATATGTTCCTTCAAAAGGACTTTATGCAGAAACCAGAAAAAATGGTGTTCTCTCAGATAAATTTACTAGACAAGCAAATATCTTAGCTGTTCTTTGTGATATAGCTGACCATTATCAAAAATCAACAATTGTAAGATGTCTATTAGGAAATAGTCTGCCAGAACTTATAACCCCATATTTTACAACATATTTTCTGGAAGCATTGTATTACACAGAAAAACATGAAGAAGCACTAGAACATATTAAGAAAAGATGGGGAAATATGATAAATGCAGGTGCTACCACATTTTGGGAACAGTTTTCTACTGAAGGAAGTTTGTGTCATGGTTGGTCATGTTGTCCTACAAGAGATTTAATTGCAGAATATGTTGGTATTAAGCCAGTCTTGGGCAGTAATAGATTTGCTATATCACCTCATCCAGCAAACCTAAAATGGGCTAGAGGATGGATAAAAACCTCAAAAGGTAGAATTTATGCTGAATGGAATGTAACAAGAAATAGTTTTAATATGACTGTTGATATTCCAAATGGGCAAATTGTAGATATATATCCTCCAATATCATTTAATTCAAAGATTGTTGTTGATGGGAAAAATCATCCATCTAAAATCATAACATTCACATCAGGCACACATAATATAAAAGTATGCAAAAATAAAAATTCACTAATATCCACTACAAGCAAAAAAGAATCAACCATAGAGCTTGTTCAGGTAGAAAAAATTCAGCCATTGTGGACGCTCGGCTATTTTCAAGAAACTGAAACTAGAAATAGAAAAACTAAAAAATCTGGAAACCAAAACTCTGAAACAGAAGAAATTGAAGAAGTATTAGTTGAAGAAAATATAATATCAGACTCTGAAGCTGTTGCTACACTTGAACCAGAAAATCAAGAAAAGAAAAAACCATCAAGAAGCAGAAGAAGAAAAACTAAATCAACTAATGCTGATGCTAATCCATCTGAACCTAAAGCTACTCTGGAAGAAATAAAAACTGAGCCTTTAGAACAAAAAAAGAAGGCTGTAAGAAGAAATAGAAGAAGAGCTAAAACTGCAAAACCTGCTACCACAGAGAATAAACCATTGCAAGAAACCATATCTTTAGAATTACCTGAAGTTAATTCAGAACCAGTTCCAGCTCAAGAGAGACCAGTAAAAAAGAACACAAACAGAAGATATAGAAGACCAAGAAGAAAAAAACAAACAGAGAATAATGCAGATTAAGAAGAACTATCTTTTTTGCCTTGTATGCTGCTTAGCACTGCAATATCAACAATTGCATAAATATGAGTAAAAACAGCTAAACATAAAAACATCACAGTTGCTGCACTCATATTCTGAGTAAAATAAAGAGCTTTAGCTTGAGCACTCATCTGAATAGCTGTTGGCATTGCTGGCCTTAATAAACTAAAAAAAAGCCAAAACAGCATTGCTGCACAAAATATCATTGCACCCTTTTTGAAGTTGTTTAAATAAACATGACCAAATCCTGGTGCCACTGATAATAAAAATGCTATTGAAGTATTTCTTTTAATTTCTTGACGTTTTTGAGGATGCAAAATCTTCTCTTTCAGAAGCTCTCTTTGCCTTTCACCCTCTGCTATCATCAATACAATTTTTGCATATTTTTCTTCGGCTGTTACTCTTGAGGGATCTTTTTCAATTATAGCTTTATATATATCTCTTGCTTCTTTTAAGTGCCATTTGGCAACAAGCAAATCAGCTGCAAATTCTTGAGCCTCTAAGTTGTTTGGATCAATCTCAAGAGCTTTTTCTATATCCAAACTTGCAAGATCATAATTAGATCTTTGCTTGTTGATATATGCACTTCTTATTAGGCTATCAAGCTCTGCTTTTTTTTTAGGATCTAGTTCAGAATGCGATGTCATTGTTCTTTTGGTTGTTCAAGAATAGATGCAGTCTTTTGCCATAAGGATTCTATATCATAATATTCTCTTTCTTCTTTAGCAAAAATATGAACTACAATATCACCATAATCAACAAGTAGCCATTTTGCCTGATTATATCCCTCAACATGATTTTTTATAAGACCCTCCTGTTTGCCATCAATCAGCAAACCATCAGCAATAGCTTTGATATGTGTGTTTGAGGTACCAGTGCATATTACAAAATAATCAGAAATTATAGAATCTTCACCAATATCTATAATTTCAATATCAAGTGCTTTTTTTTCATCTAATAATTTTTTTATAATATCAAGTTTTTCTTGTGTGTCTATTATTAGCCTCCAAAAATTTTAATCTATTCTAAAATCTCTGCCAACTATCACAGTTACATCCACTGCACCTTCTCTTATAGCTGCTTCTTCAATATCAGTGCAACCAATAATTTTTGCTATCCTCTGCACAGGTTCAGAATCACTTGACTTAGCGATAATTCTGCATTTTTCATAATCAAATCCATCAGCATTATCTGTTCTAGTAACATCAAAACCCGCAGCCTCAAGAACACTTGCAACTTTTGTTGCAGCTCCAGCAATACCAGAACCATTTAGAACCTCTACTTTTGCAGGAGTAGTTATAGGTTCAAATCTTATATGTGTGGCAACCATCTGTCTTACAGCTTCTTCATCAAGTACCCAATAACTGCCTCCACCAATATTTTGAGGCTTTCCGGGCAGAACATCCATCACCATTTGCTCGGGCATCAAGTCTTTTATTGAATCTGCAAGTAAATCCCAATCTCTGAGATTCATATTTGTAACCACATACTCATTCTCATAACATTTCCTCAAAAAATCGGCTCTTTCCCTTTTCGACGGCAAACTTAAAACTCGATTTGCAAGTGCTCTCATAAATATCTGTTGTCTTACTACTCTTCCTCTAGGCACTTTTTTACCATCAACAATTTCATACCCACTGTCTCCCCATCTGTCATGCCTAAATCTTACATAGCCTTCTGCTTGCTCACCATTCAGCAATTGTTTTTCAGGGCTTGCTTTAAGATTTATTCTAAGACCAGCAGATCGGTCTGTGTATTTCATATTTTTATCTACAACTATATAAACACCTCCCAAAAGGTCCACCATGCCCTTTAGACCTCTTGTGTTTGTCTTTATATAATAATCAATAGGTTCATTCAGAATATTCTCAACAACTTCTTTTGTGAGCTCTGGTCCTCCAAAAACATGTGCAGAATTAATTTTTCCAACTCCATGATTAGGGATTTCCACTCTTGTATCTCTAGGAATTGATATTGCTCTCACTTCATGGGTTTTAGTATTTACTGTCATCACTACAATGGTATCTGAAAGTCCATTGCCTTTTTTCCCACCTGTGTCATCTTCTCCAATTAACAAAAACCTCACATATTCAGGCCAAGGATTTGATTTTATAATATCTTTAACAGATGTGTTTGTATGCTCAAGAATAGGCACATAGTATGCCAAATATCTTCCTCCTGCAATACCAACAACAATTCCTGCCAATACAACTAATAAAACAGACCACCATGGAGTTCTTCTCATATAACACAGCTCCCATAAACATTATTATCCAGAATATATTTAATCACACCATCAGGTGTTAGATATTTAATTGATTTTCCTTCTTTTACCCTTTTTCTTATATCAGTAGAAGATATATCCACCCCGGGCATCTCTAATATCTTAACTCTATCAGCAACATCAGATGGCAGTTTCAAAAGAGTGTCTCTAATAGGGAACCCAGGTCTATTGGCAACAACAACAGTTGATCTATTCATAATCCCCTGAGGCTCTCTCCACTTCATAAAATTAGCTGCTTCATCTGCACCCAATAATAAATAGACGATAACATCACCACCATACACCCTAGGAATTTCTTTTAGCGTATCTATTGTATATGATGGTCCTTTTCTATTCATCTCTATATCAGAATATTCAAAATGGTCATTATTAGCAATTGCCTCAGCAGTCATATTAAATCTATCGACACTTGATGCCTCTACCATACCAGATTTGTGTGGTGGTTCAGCTGCTGTCACAAATATAATTTTATCTAATCTAAATTTCTCAAATGCATGCTCAGCAAGTATTAAATGACCGTAATGGATAGGGTCAAATGTGCCTCCCATTAGTCCAATTTTATTATATTTCAAAATTTAACTCCGAAGTTGTCCATTTCCATGCACAACATATTTATATGTTGTAATTTCTTCAATTCCCATTGGTCCTCTAGCATGCAATTTTTGTGTGCTGATTCCCATTTCTGCACCTTTGCCAAATTCATAACCATCTGTGAATCTAGTTGATACATTCACAAACACTGCAGATGCATCTACCTCTGTGGTGAATCTTTTTGCATTTTTTATATTTTCTGTGACAATTGCTTCTGTGTGTCCGCTTCCATATTTTGCAATGTGCTCTATTGCTTCATCTATTCCAGAAACTACCTTCACTGCAAGAATCAAATCCAGAAATTCTGTTTCCCAGTCTTCTTCTGTTGCAAGTTTAACATCACCACAAATTGCTTGTGTTTTCTCACATCCTCTAATCTCGACGCCAGCAGATTTGAGTCTATCACATATTATTGGAAGATACTTTTCTGCTATTTGTTCACTCACCAATAAAGTCTCAGCAGCATTGCACACACTAGGATTCTGAACTTTTGCATTGAAAGCTATTTCCTCAGCCATTTTCAAATCTGCACTATCATCAATATAAACATGGCAATTTCCATCACCATGCTCAATCACAGGAATGCTTGAATTCTCTACAACTGTCTGAATGAGCCCTTTACCACCTCTTGGGATTAGACAATCTATATACTGCTTCATTGTCATCAATTCTCTGGCTGCTGCTCTGTCTGTAGTTTTTATTATTTGCACAGCACCATCAGGAATCCCAACACTCTTTATTGCTCTTTCAATAATATCTGCAATAGCAAGATTTGAATTGATAGCCTCAGAACCACCTCTTAAAATCACTGCATTCCCAGCTTTTAGGCATAGTGCAGCAGCATCCGCTGTAACATTTGGTCTTGACTCATATATTATCCCAATCACACCAATTGGTGTGCGGACTTTTCTGACTTCCATACCATTTGGCCTGATATAGCCTTGAAGTGTTTCACCAACAGGGTCTTTCAGAGCAGCAATTTGTCTTACTCCATCTGCCATTTGGCTCAATTTTGCATCACTTAGCTCAAGTCTTTTGAGCATTGCACCACTAATTCCAGATTCCTGAGCAAATATTACATCTTTTCTATTAGCCACATATATTTTGTCACTCTCTTTTTCAAATGCATCAGCCATTGCATGCAATGCAGCATCTTTTAGATTAGTGCCAATACTTGCAAGTTTTGCTGCTGCTGCTTTTGCCTTTTTACATTTTTCTAATACTTCGCTCATTTTATTTACACCCCTATAACCATGTTATCTCTGTGAATCACTTCATCAAAACCCTTATAGCCAAGTGTCTTTTCTATATCAGAGCTCTTTAATCCTCTAATTGACATAATTTCATCAGAGCTGTAGTTGGCTAGACCTCTTGCAACCTTGTTGCCATATTCATCTAAAACAGAAACCAAATCACCGACTAAAAAAGAACCCTCACAATTCACTATACCAGCAGAAAGCAGGCTTTTGCCTTTGTCCATAATAGCACTCTTTGCACCATCGTTTACTATTATACTACCCTTCACCCTGCTTGCAAAAGCTATCCATCTTTTTCTATGATTCAATCCTTTAGCATTGCTTAGAAATCTAGTTCCTACATTCTTACCATGAGCAGCATCAATAATGACGTTGGGTTGTCCTGCTCTTGCTATCACCATTCTGGCACCGGAATTTACTGCAATTTTGGCAGCCTCAATTTTTGATTTCATTCCACCACTGCCACAAACCCCATTTGCACCCCCTGCTAATGCTTCTATTTCAGGTGTGATTTCTGCGATCTCCTCAATAAGCTTGCAAGTATCTGAACTTCTTGGATCTTGATCATATAATCCATCAACATCAGACAAATTAAGTACTAAATCAGCATCAAGACAAGCTCCAACCAAAGCAGCAAGTGCATCATTCTCACCAAATTTTATCTCATCAGTAGCCACTGTATCATTTTCATTCACAATAGGCAGACATCCAAATCTCAGCAGAGTATATAAAGTATTCCTAGCATTTAGATATCTTTCTCTGTTCCTAAAGTCATCTCTTGTTAACAAAACCTGACCCGGAATAATATTATAATTTGCTAATATCTCAGTATATAACTGCATCAATGCACTTTGCCCAACAGCAGCACTTGCCTGCTGATCCGGAATAGTAGAAGGCCTCTCAGTAAAACCCAATTTCTCCATTCCTGCTCTAATTGCTCCGCTTGATACCAAAACAACTTCTTTGCCTTCTTTCATCAGTTGAGCAAGCTGATCTATCAAACAAATCATCTTGTCTCTATCCAAAGAACCATTTTCAGAAACAAGGCTGCTTGTACCTACTTTTACAATTATTCTTTTAAGCGTTTTATTCGTATGCTTCATCGTGAAAATCAAACTCTAAATCTCTAATTTTTACAGTGTCTCCGTGTTCAACACCCATATCACGCAATTTTTTTATAACACCCATCTTATCTAACTGTCTATGAAGTCTTCTCAAAGCATATTCATTATTTATGTCAGTTCTTCTAACTATCATCTCAACTTCATTACCAACAACCTGCCATTCATTCTCATCAAGTTTCAACACTTGCCAATTATCCTCTTTAGGCTGAACAGTAAAATGTACAACTTCTTCTTCTGCAGATTCAACTTCCACAGGTATGCTGTCAATAATTTCAGCCATTCTATATAATAAAGAATCTACTCCCATTCCAGAAACAGCTGATATTTCAAAGACCTCATAACCTCTGTCAGTTAAATCTTTCTTAATTTTATCTACAAACTCTGCAGATTCAGGTATATCACATTTATTCATTGCAACCAACTGCTGAAGAGCTGATACTTTTTCACCATAAGACTTTAATTCATTGTTTATAATATCAAAATCTTTCTCAGGCTCTCTGCCAGAGAAACCAGAAACATCTATCAAATGCACCAGTAATCTTGTTCTTTCAATGTGTTTTAGAAACTGATGTCCAAGACCAGCACCCTCTGATGCACCTTCAATCAATCCCGGCATATCAGCAACCACAAAAGATTTATCTGCAACTTTCACAACTCCAAGATTTGGAGCAATAGTAGTAAACGGGTAATTTGCTATCTTTGGCTTTGCTGCTGATATTCTTGAAATTAGAGTAGATTTGCCAACATTTGGGAAACCAATCAATCCCACATCAGCAAGAAGCTTTAATTCTAATTTTATTGCAACATCATCAACTGGTTCACCTTTTTCTGCAAACCTTGGTGTTTGAGCAGTTGAGCTAGCAAAACTGGCATTTCCTCTACCGCCTCTGCCACCTTTAGATGCAACATATTTTTGTTTGTCTTTAGACAAATCTGCCAGCAGTTTGCCAGTTTCCTGATGAAAAACCATAGTACCAACAGGCACCCTTATAATCAGGTTTTTGCCATCTTTGCCCCTCTTATCATTTGGTCCTCCATCACCGCCCCTCCCAGCTCTATAATATTTTTTATATCTTAAATCAACCAATGTGTTGAGTCTATAATCAGCTCTTATTATTACACTTCCGCCATGTCCACCATCACCACCGGATGGTCCGCCTCTTGGTACATACTTTTCCCTTCGAAATGCAACCATTCCGTTTCCGCCATCTCCACCTTTTACAACTATTTCAACTTCATCAACAAACTGCATCTAATCATCCAATCTAATCATCAAAAACAATACACGGCAAAAAGGAGGACGAACTATTTGAATTCATCCTCCTTTATTATAGTCATATTTGAACTTAGATAACCAATCAATTATAGAATAATATTTATAAAAAAATAAAATTCTTTTTATGATTTAACTTCTGCTGGATAAACACTAACTCTTTTTTTGCCAGCTGCTGTTTCAAACTGAACAATTCCATCAATCAATGAGAACAAAGTATCATCTTTGCCTCTTTTAACATTTCTTCCAGCAGTTATAGGAGTGCCTCTCTGTCTCACAAGTATGCTTCCTGCAGTTACTGCTGTGCCAGCATACTCCTTCACACCAAGCCGTTTAGGATTACTATCTCTTCCGTTTCGTGTACTACCAACACCTTTTTTATGTGCCATAAGATATTACCTGCCTTTTAACTAACTTTTATTTCTTCAATTTTTACAGCAGTTAGAAGCTGTCTATGACCATATCTTCTTCTGTAATCTTTTTTTGGTTTGTAGGTGAAACCATTTATTTTCTTGCCCTTAAATTGTCTCATCACTTTGCCAATAACCTTAGCACCAGTAACATAGGGTGTTCCTAAATTTAGACCATTATCATCATTTACTAATAATACTTGATCTAATTCAATGTTTTCACCAACATCTGCTTTGAGTTTGTTTACTTCAATTATATCATTTTGAGCAACTTTATATTGCTTACCACCAGCTTTTACTATAGCGTACACTGTACAAAACCCCCAGTGAATTAATCCGATATTTTATTATATTCGGTTATTTTTTTATCACACAATAAAATTAGTGTGTCAAGGAAAAATGATACCACTACCTCTTTTTGTTGTCAAGCTTTTTTTCTGTTTCATATACACTTGCAAAACAACATGACCTATAAACATCGGTTATTTTTGCTTTTATTGTTTTTCCAACATATTTACCACCATCTGAAAGCTCAATCATATAATTCCCATCTATCCAACCACTAGCCCTTGGTAGAGAGCTAAATGGATTATGAGCTACATGGCACTCCACTATCTGACCTTTTTTGAATGGCATATAATGTCTTTCCATTTCATTTAGATCACCCTGAGTTATCTCAAATGTTTCAATATGTAAATTTTCATTTGCTCTCACAAATATTGCCCTGTGAATTCTTCTTTCAATCTCAGAAATGATATCACCCTGAGTCCCTATAAGATTAAAAGCAACCTCTGGATGACACACAACTAAAAATGCTTCATCATCCACCTGATTTGCCATTTTCCTTAAGTCTCTCTCAATTTTCAAACTTACTGTCTGAGGTGATTCTATAACACCTCTCCCATGGCAATATGGACATGTCTGAGTTACAATCTCTGTGAGAGTTTCAGATGTCCTCTTTCTGGTCATTTCTACCAAACCCAAAGGACTAATACTGCAAATTTTTGTTCTTGTTCTATCTTTTTTAAGCTCTTTTTCTAAAGCAATGAAAACTTTCTGTTTGTCTTTTATATCAGACATATCAATAAAGTCTATTACAATTATCCCACCGATGTCTCTAAGCCTTAATTGCCTTGCAATCTCAGTAACAGCATCAAGGTTTGTCTTCAAAATTGTATCTGAAAGGCTTGATGAACCTATAAACTTTCCTGTATTAACATCTATAGCAGTCAAAGCTTCAGTGGAGTCTATAGTCAAATGTCCTCCAGATTTGAGCCATACTTTTCTTCTCAATAGATTTTCAATCTCAGAATCTACTGCATATCTTTCAAATATTGGCTCCGGATCATCATATAAATGAAGTTTTGATTTCATTTTTGGAGAAATAAGCTCCAAAAGCTCCATTGCCTTTTCATAATCTACAGGTGAATCAATTATCATTCTGCTAATATCAGACCCAAAAATATCCCTGATAGTCTTGTATATCAAACTCAAATCCTGATGCACAATCCCCGGTGGGTTTATTTTTGATGCCTTTTCCTGAATCTGACACCACATCCTCATCAGAAAATCTAAATCTTGCCTTAATTCAGATTCTGGTCTTCCTTCGGATTCCGTTCTCACAATAATTCCATAACCAGGAGGCCTTATGTTTTCAACAATTTTTTTCAAACGGTCTCGTTCAGATTCATCTTCAATTTTTCTGGAAACCCCAACATTATCTGAATCTGGCATTAAAACTAAACATCTTCCCGGAAGTGAGATTCTAGTGGATACTCTTGCTCCCTTGGTGCCTCTTGGTCCTTTTACAACTTGCACCAAAAGTTCTTGCCCCACCTTCAGCAAATCTTTTATACTTATATTTTTATGCTCTTTCCTTGCACTAGGATATTCTTCATCCATTTCAGGAAGAATATCACCAACATACAAAAAGGCATTTCTCTCAAGACCAATATCCACAAAAGCTGCATCCATACCAGCAAGCACATTTGCAACTTTACACTTGTATATACTGCCAACAACTCTTTCTTCTCTCTCAACATGCAGCTCTACAAGTCTGCCACTTTCAATTACTGCTACTCGGGTCTCCCTTGTATCAACATTTACAAGGATTTCTTTTGACAATCAATCACCCCCTTCATTCTAGTATTTTTATGTTAATCCGCCTCCGGGCAGAAAAACTTTTCAAAACATTACATAATTTGGATAATTATTATTATATCAGACTATAAAATATTTTTTTCAGATTCTAAATCAACTGTCATCCTTCTTCTATTTATCTTTTTAACCACCAGCTCAGGATAAGATTTCTTTAGTATGTCAATTACTTCCATTGGCTTTACTGTAAAATCTTTGTGAAGAAGCATTAATCTTATTATTGTATTTTTATCTTCTTCATATATACTAATATTTTTTATGCCTTTTCTTATATCAATTTGTTTCTTTTTTCCTTTAGATATTCTTTCAATAATTATTGTGTCTTTTTCAAGTAAATTGAAAATTGATGATTGAAGCAACTCTATATCGTTTTCTCTATCATCATCCAAATACACCTCAAATTCACTTGCAATAGGAACATTTGGTTTTCTACCTAGTGTTATTTCTCTAGCTTCTAAAATTCTTAATCCAGCTGGAAGTGATTTATTCAATCTTCTAATAAGATCAAAGTTATCAACATCATCTGTCAAAGTTAAAGATAAATACTCTGAAGAACCTGTAACTCCAAGAGGCAGAGCAGACATTATTGACATTTTTATTCTGGGATTATACCCTTCTGAATACATTACAGGTATTCTGCTAATTCTAACTGCTTTTTCAAAAATTCTTAGAATATCCAAGTGCCCAAGCCATCTTGCTAAATCATTCTTTTCAAATGTCAGCATTATCTGTTTCACTGGTTCATTGCTTCTAATTTTTTCTTCAATCTTGTATTGCTCAAAATCTAATTTTGTTGGATTTGGTGGACAAATATCTTTTGTAACTATATTGATCCCACAACCACAACAGCCTTCTCTGCAATCTTCAGTTATTATTCCTAATTCTGCATTTTTATCTTCCCTGATTAAAAAATCTTTGCTTACTCCCACAGATATATGATCCCAAGGAAGTTTTTCATCATAAGGAATTGTTTTAGTAACTTCTTTATCTATATCAACACCAATTTCTCTGCATGCATTTTCCCATCTTTCTCTTTTGAAATGGTCTTGCTCAAGCATTCCACCTTCTTGCCATACTTTTTCTATAACTTTACCTAGTTCACTTGATCCTCTTGCCAACAAAGCTTCAATTTTTGTAGGATATGGGTCATGCCAAGATAATAATATATTTTTTCCTTTAAGCTTTGGTCTTAAAAGAGCAATTTTTTGTTCTAGTTCTTCAGTGTTTGTCATTCCTCTCCACTGAAAAGGTGTATGTGGCTTTGGCACAAATGGAGATATTGTTACATTAAGAGTAATAAATTTCCCATTCTCTATACCAACAGATATCACTTTTCTCACTAAATCAGCAATACCCAATATATCTTCTTCAGTTTCTGTTGGCAAACCAATCATAAAATACAATTTTAGTCTTTGCCAACCTTGTTTTACAGCAGCAGCCACAGCATCCAATAAATCTCTTTCAGATACATTTTTGTTAATCACATCTCTGAGTTTTTGAGTGCCTGCTTCTGGAGCAAATGTGAGTCCACTCTTTCTCACTCTTTGTATATCAGCAGCTAAATTAACACATTTGGCATCAGCTCTTAAACTTGGCAGGGAAATGCCTACTCTATCTTTTTCATATCTATCAGTTAATGTTTTGACAAGAGTATCAATCTGTGAATAATCTGCACTAGAAAGTGAAACCAAAGAAATCTCTTCATGACCAGTAGATGACAATAGCTTATCAGCTTGTTTTATCAGCTCTGATAAAGACCTTTCTCTCACAGGCCTTGTTATCATTCCAGCTTGGCAAAATCTGCAGCCTCTAGTGCAGCCTCTCATAATTTCAAGAGCCACTCTATCATGCACCGTTTCAGTAAAAGGAACAATCATACTATCAGGAAATAATGCATTTTCAAGACTGGCTACTCTTCTGCCTTCTATTCTGATATTTTCTTTATCTCTATGAACAGCAGGAACATACACACCCTCAATCTCAGCTAACTTGCTGATTGCAGTTTCTCTAGAATCTTTATTATTTCTCACAACATTTGCAATTTCTAATATAACATCTTCACCATCACCAATCACAAATGCATCTATAAAATCAACCATTGGCTCTGGATTTGTTGCACAATGACCACCAGCAATTACTATTGGGTGTTTATCTGTTCTCATACAAGATTTAATTGGAATGTTGGACATGTCCATCATTTCAAGAACTGTTGTATAACACATTTCATAAGCTATTGAAAAAGCAAGAATATTACATTCAGAAAGAGGTGTAAAAGTTTCTAAAGTGTATAGTGGAATACTGGATTCTCTCATCAACTTATGCATGTCAATATCAGGACAAAAAACTCTCTCAGCAGCTAATCCAGTTTGATTATTAATTACACTGTATAAGATTTTAAGACCTAAATTTGACATTCCTACATCATAGGTATCAGGAAATGCCAATGCAATTCTGCATTCTATCTCATCTTTTGGCTTAATAACAGAATTTAATTCTCCACCAGCATATCTTGCTGGTTTCTCAATTTTAGGAAGAAGTTTATATATTTTATTTTTAATTGTTGTTTCAGGCAAAATCTTATCCATAAGAAAAATTAACCGGTAGGCACACAAGCCACACCGGTTTTACCAATTTACATATTTATTTTAATAGATGAATAACAGGAAAATCAATTATTCTTCTTCATGTTCCATCTGACCAACACTAACCTGAACATCAGCTCTGTCTTCTATTCTCTCAATTGCACCGTCTCTAATCCAAACAATTCTGTCAGAAATATCAATCATTTTAAGGTCATGAGTTGCAGAAATAATTGTTACATTCTGTTCTTTGTTCAATCTTCTAAGAAGGTCAATAATTTCTTTACCAGTCTTAAGGTCAAGGTTTCCAGTAGGCTCATCAGCTAGGATTATAGCAGGATTGTTTGCAAGTGATCTAGCAATAGCAACTCTCTGCTGCTGTCCACCAGAAAGCTCAGTCGGCTTATGATGAAGTCTGTCTCCAAGACCAACTATCTTTAGAAGCTCAATCCCTCTTTCAATACCTTCATCATTTTGCACTCCAGCAAAAATCATAGGCAATGTAACATTCTCAAGAGCTGTCATAACAGGGATCAAGTTAAAACTCTGGAAGATATACCCAATAGTCCTACATCTTAGATATGCAAGCTCTGAAGCATCTAATTGAGCCATATCAACATCATTAATAAATACAGTTCCCTCAGTTGGCTTATCAAGACCACCAATCATATTAAATAAAGTTGATTTACCAGATCCAGATGGTCCCATAAGAGAAATATACTCTCCCTTATATATATCCAACTGTATATTTTTTAATGCTCTAAGAGTCTGTCCACCCATAGTAAACTCTTTTGAGAGGTCTTTTGTTCTTACAACATATTCAATTTGTTTTTCCATTATATTCTTCACCTCAAATGTTTTAAAGGCCGTATATATTATTATATTTCAGTTCTAAGAGCCATAGCAGGCGGCATCTCAGCAGCTCTCTTTGCAGGAGCAATAGTTGCTATAAGAGTTATTAACATACCAATTCCAACAGAAACTAGGAATAAATATAACACTTGTATAGGACTAATGCTAGCCACTACTTCCCAGCCTCTTGTTCTCCAAGCTGAAATGATTATAAGAGTAAAACCTACAAACCATCCCAAAATTGAAGCTACAATTCCCATCATTCCAGACTCTAATAGGAAAAGAATAACAACAAATCTATCTAATGCACCAAGGCATTTCATTGTTCCAATTTCTTTGAATCTTTCTGTGACAGACATAAGCATAGCATTTGTGATACCAACAGTACATACAAGCAATGCCATTATAGCAAGCCAGTATAATCTATATCTGCTGTTTTTATCTGGTATGAACACATAATCTCCAGGTTCTATTGAAGTCTTTTGAGCTAGTTCACTATTTTTCACTAAATCAAGCTTTATCTGCCTGCCATTTGCATTAACAATCATAAGCTGATTTAAGTCTGCACTCTTTTCTGTAGGATCCTTTGCCAGTGCCAAAACATCAGCCACTGTTCTAATATATTTGCTCTTTAAATTATTTATAACATTTGCATCTATATTATTAAATACTGAAAGCTCATCTTTCTTTTTTTGAGCTCTCTTAATTCTAAGAAGATATGCACTAATTTCATCTTTTAATACACTAATTTTAAACACCTGTGCATCACCTGCAAGCTTTTTAGCTATTGGTTGAGGAACACCAGCCTTTACTGCATTATTAACTGTAATATCATCATCAGGGTTCTTAAATAATGACTTATCCAGCTTCGCTAATTGTGATTGTTCTGATTTCAACCTCTCAATTGTTTTAACTGCATCATCATACTCTTTTCTTAATTTAACAATCTCTGATATATCTATTTTGCCTTGATCAACATTCAACATTTCTATAGCTTCACTGGGTATACCTATAGCAATTGCATCTTCAACAGAAACAGGACTCCAAGCACTGAACTCACCTGGTCCATTAACTTCTCCATCAACCTTCACATGACCAACATCAACTTTCTCAAGCTGAGGCCATTGCATTAAAGATTGAGTCAAGACAGTAGTAAGAAATGCAATTCCAAGAAAAATACCAGCAGATGTAATAATAGATCTGCTAAATCTGATTTTGAGACTGTTTAAACTAATCTTAAATGCCCTACTTAAAGGCATTTTGTTTTGTCTGCCCACAAAAGGCTTTTTATTTTCGCTTGCCACTACTTTTCCCTCCAGCGGACAATAAGCCCACAAGATTTCTTTTCACCAATGTTTGTAAAAATAAGGTTACAGATGCCTCTGCTTCTCTTCTGCTCAGCTTCTGATAATCCATTACATCCAAAATTATATCATTTACTGTGCTCTCACCATCACATAGCTCCCATACAAAAGAACCTACCTCATCTAGTGCTAGCTGCCTATAATTTGGTAAATCCTTTCCTCCAGGCATTTTTTCGCTCATTTTTTTTATCAATCTTGCCCATTTGTCATCTCTCAAAGGAATCTTCAAAATAATTTCTTTTCCTTCATACTCCCATTCAACATAAGGATGTCTCATAGGCATTATTGCTAGAGCTTCACTTCTTTCTATTTTTGGAGTAGCCTTCAAAAAAGGAAGAATCCTACCCAATGAATTTCTTAAATTTTGCATTATTATTTTTGCCCTTGTTAACTATCTTGATATCTTGATTAACCACAAGGAATAGAGTCTCTTACTAATTCCACAAAGTCATCTTCTTCAACATGCAGCCCTCTAACAGCATATAATCTATTAGATTCCTCACAATACCAAGCATAACCTGTCAACAATACTGGATGAGGATATAGTGTGAATGATTTTCCAATTGCTTTTAATGTCTGCATCACACCATAAGCTCTTCCTGTTATTTTAAGAGCTTCATGTTCTCTAAATCTATTAGATTCTATATTAACTCTATATCCCTTAATATCATTAAGAACATCTGCCCTATACCAATCTTCCAAACTTGTATTTCCTTTTAAGCTAGAAGCAAGCCCCCATCTTTCAACAACTAATATCTTAGACTGTTTTTTGAACCATAAAGATAAATAACCACTAAGTGTTACCTGCTTAAATAATTGAAATCCTTCAGGCACCGCAAACTCAAAACCCAAAAGGCCCCAATTAATTAAATTATCTTCTCTATGGTCATTGATTGACTCTAATATTTCATAAGCATATTCTTTATGCCAATCATTTCTAGATGAGATAATCTGTGCCATAATCATACGGTCACATTTTTCACAATATAAAGCTCTTCCATTTCCAACTCTATCCTCACATACCCAAGAGTATCTAACATCATCAGAGCTAATCTCATTAGTTTCACTAGAAAACTTTTTGTTTAATTTTTTGTTTTCTTTTTCTGTTCTATCTAAGAGCTGTCTTACTTTAACAGCTGCATCTGGTCTTTTCCCCATAGAATCTGACCATCTTATTTCAAGTGCTGAGGCAACAGGACCATCAACTCTGTAGTAACCTTTTTCCAAGGTGCCCTGCATCCCTATTAAAGACCAATCTTCAGGGACAGTCACCTGAATGCCATGCCATGCTACCTTAGTGGTATCTTTTGGCAATTTTATTTTATTTTCTTTTTTGTTTTCTTTCACTATTGTATTTCTGCTAGAATGGCAGGAAGTTTACAGATTTAAGAATTAGTGCAAGTGCGATACCTGTCATTCCAGTAAGACCCATTCCACAACCAAATCCCGCTGCCAATACAGGTGCATACTGTCTCCATTTCACCTGTCCAAATTTCTTTGTGAAATAGAATCTACCAAACATTCCACCAATAAATGGCCATATTGAACCCATAGGCTCACCAGTAATGCCACCTACAAACCCATAAAACCATGTTACTGGTATCTTGATGGCAATAGCTATAAAGTATGCAATCACAGTTCCAATACCTGAGCCAATGATAACATTCCATCTAAGAGCATCAAATAACCAGTTTGCCTGTCCCTCACCTCTGTTTGCAGTCCACCAAATAGCACCTTCAACTGCAGCTATAGGCCACATCTTCTGAACAAATGGATACTGAACAGAAGGTATTGGGCTTGTCTTCCAGAAGAAACTCCAGAACAAGAAACCAGCGGGAAGAAGTATAGCCAATTTTATAAGTTCAGCCTTTATTACACTAGTGAATTTAGTACCAGTAAGTTCAATTTCTCTAAACCATTGGGCTTGTCCACCTAAGTTATACATAGGCATAGGCACAAACCAAATATCAGGTTCTCTATATCCACTCTTGATAATAGTTGCTTCTCTTAAATATGGGAAATCAACACCAAACACACCTGTGATACCAATAAGTCTTGCTGATACATATGATATTAATGGAGTGTATATAAGACCATAGAATACCATAATCCACATTGGGAAATCCGGCACCAGCCATCTGATAATTAATACCTGCAGTATTGTTCCAGTAAACCATATTACAAGTGATAAATATATGTTCCAATCACCTCTACCAGGAGGCAATGTCCTTTTCAAGGTAGGACCAGCCTTTAGTTCATGCCTTTGCTTGGAAACAGCCCATGCAACTGCTATAAGACCAATAACACCAGTTCCTATACCTGTTCCAATACCAACACTGAGCCAAAAATCAATTGTAGTTGATAATCTTGTTTGCAAATATGGAGTTCCTGGTGTCCAATGCGGAAACATTCCCATATTATATAAAATTGGATTCAAACCAATTTTTGAAATAATAGAACCAGTAAAACCTGCTACAACTATTGGAAATGGTAACACAAATCCAGCAAGCACACCACCAATATCACCAGTGATAGCAGACCATGCAGCAGGAAGCACTCTTTCGGTGTTTGCTGTAAAATCAATAAAAGGAATGGGAACAAGCATAACCGGTTTGCTGAATAAAGCACCTGTAAAGATAGGAATGAAAATATAAACCACACCCCATATCAAACCCATAACAGCACCAGTGCTAAATACTGTCCATCTCCAAGATTCTTCTTTTGTTCCTGCATCAGCAAGAGCAGTAGCACCAGCTGCCGCAACTTGTGCCATTGGGAATGGAAGTCTCTCAACATCAGATGTCATTCTAAATAGTGCATATCCACCACCAATGGATATCATTCTACCAAGAATTTCACCAGATACAATCAAGAATATAGGTACCAGCCAAGCAGTGCTAAAGAATGTTCTAGCTATAATAGCAGGATCATTAGCAGGCGGAGAGATAAAATGAGGAATCTCTTTTGCAAGCTCTCCAAGCTGCGGTGCCTGAACTAAATACTGTGCCCAAATAAGAGTTGCAAAAGGACCTCCAAAAAGTTGATGACCAACACTAGCACCAGCAAGACCACCAACCAAATACAATAGCATATAGATCTCTTGTCTTTTCAATGGTTGGAATGACCTTCTTGCTATCTCTGAAAAGAGAACAACTGTAACCCAAGCGGCAGCACCACCAAGTGCTTGTCCTGCAACCAGACCTAAATACATAGATCCGGGCATCATTATAAACCCTACAAAAAGAGAACCTAAAAGCGTTCGGCCAGTAATTCCATCTTCAAACTGCTGACCACGAACATCATCTCCAGAGTTATCTTCAACTTGACCGCGTATCAGTTCTATTTCATTTCTATCAGCCAACCGAGCACTCCTTAATAATCAATTAGTTTTATCCATAATGGACATTATATATACTACATTGCAATTAATTTATTTATAATGCAATGATAATAGCCAATTCTATGTTGCAGGTGCAAACCCTTTATCAGCATCTTTTTTTACATCATGCTTCAAATACTTATCTCTATCCTCAGCACCAAGAGTTCTCCAGATAAGGAATTGCTTTCTTAGCGTATTCAAGAATCTTCTATTTACACGCTTCCAGTTTGATACATCACCACTAGATCTAATAATTATCAATCTAACTTCATATACATCTTCCATTGAAGTTGCTTCTGTTCTAAGCTCAACCTCTTGGCTAACACCAAGGTCAAACGGTGCAAGCCAAGCCTTACAAGAAATTGTATAGCCTTTGCCATACTCATTTTCAAAATTACCTGTTTTGACATCCTGTGTTACAAAGTCTCCAATTGAATATTCTTCATAAGCTAAGAACCACTCCTTAAGGAAACCATTTACACCTATTGCTTGTTCACCAGTAACAGCAAACGGCAACACTATCCTCCATTCATCACCATTAGGCTCCGGCACTTTCCAAGTTCTATCAACAGAAGGAGTTGCAACCTCTGATGCTTTTCTTGCGGGATATAATGTACTAAGAAGAACTGTTGCCACTACAATTAATGATGATGTTACTGCTGTACTTGATGAGAAATTTAGATATAAGCCAGGCAATATGCCAGTTGATGATACTATCTTACTCATAGCCTGACCCAATACATATCCTGCAACCGCACCAAGATTTGCATAAACCATAGATTCAGCAATGAACAATACTGCTATATGATTTGGAGCCAAACCAATAGAACTAAATATTCCTATTTCTCTTACTCTTTCAAATACAGAACCAAGCATTGTGTTCAAAACAATTAAAGCAGCAATCAATATAGGAATAAATACATTGCTGAAACCTTTTGTAGAAGCACCAGAAATTGATGAGAATCTATATATAGATCCATCAATACCAGCATAAAGATTTAAACTTAATCTATACATCAATGTATCTAATTGTTCTTGTACTGTTTTTGGATCTCCAAATTTAACAGCTATAGACCTCACATCACCACCCATGTTCATAAGTGTGTTGTATGGCACTATAAACATATTATTAGGCTCTAAGTGAGTATATTCTCTAAATCCTGCATCAGCACCCTGCTGCTGTTGCTGACCACCCATCTTACTCATCAAAATGAAATCAACAGGTGTGAGAAGTTCATTGTCAAGATCTTTAATTCTCTTGTAATTATCATTGCTTAAAATAGCAACAACAGTATATTTTGCACCACCATATTGCACCTGTGCATTTCCAACCATTTCAGGAGTGATATCCAACTGCCTTGCAATTTCATCAGTTATGATTATCGAATATGGATCAAGATCACCTTCAACTCTTTTTCCATCTTTATATCCAAACCAGTCTCCAGCAACAAATATATTCTTATTTGTTGTATTGAAATCCATAATCTCTGCTTCTTCAGGCATCATTCCACATGCAGCTCTTGCATCATAGGATTTGTTTCCTCTTCTCAATGTGAGGAATGACTGCTCGCCCGGAACTGTTCCATAAAACCATGATCTTGGTGCAACAGGATAAACCTCACCTTGTTTTCCTTCATTTCCAAACTCATCTTTAAGAAGCCTATATGAAATTTCCTGCATTGGATCCCACATAGCAGTTCTTAGCAGGATTCCATTATATACATGTGTATCATCATCTTTCTTTGCAGGTCTCTTGTTGAATTTCAATTCAGAAACTATTGATGTAAATGATAACACAGTAAATGTGAGAAGAATCAATGTAACACAAGTAAGAACAGTTCTTGCCTTCCTTCTTCTCATATTAGAAATACCAAGAGAGAAAGCAGCAGCAGCTACGCTCATTCTTCCAATATCAGCTTTATGAACACCACTGACACTCTTATTAAACTGCTTCAACTGCTCTTCAAATTTTCCTGAAACAATGAATATAGTTAAGAAGCTTAAAGCAAGCATAACAAATGCTATCAAAACTATACTTGTTTGGCTTGCAACCTGAAATGCAGGGTGTACTGTCTTAAATATCACAAATGTTGCAATAAATATTACAAAAAACCATAATAACTGATATTTAAGTTCAGGTGATGCAAAGAATAATCTTTCACAGAAATATGCAAATGGTAGCATCAAAAACATATAGAATATAACTCCATTTACAACATCCTGTGCAGTTGCAGCTATATCTGGATAAGCTCTACAAGCATAAGCCCATGCAGTTCTTGAATATGAATCAAATACACTATAATTCAATGAATCTTTTGCTTGTGTTGCAAGATCTAAATATCTTTTTGAGGTATCATGAATTGCCCTGAGTGAGTCATTTGTAATACCCTTATCTTCAAGTGAAGAAAGTCTATACTCATCAAGAGTCCACATATCATTAGCTACTTTGTAACCAGTCTCAAGCAGATTTCCACCATCAGTAAAATCATATCCTATGCCTTCTGGATTATCTTTGTCAGCATTCAGCAAAAGTAATCTTGTTGCTGCAGGACCTGCTCTCATAATAAGTTTAACTCTAATTCTCTTAAGCTCACCTTTACCAGAAGTATCCGTTACACCAACCGCAAGCGAACCAGTCTTTTCAGTATCCTCAGTAAAAATAACTGCCATATCTTCAACATGCGGATTTTGTGGTTCAGGAACAGCTACAGCAGCACCATACTGTCTTGGTGCAGCATTTGTATCACCTTCATAAACTTCAATAGATGGTAATGCCCTCAAAGACTGCACATCAATAAGTTCATAAAGTGATGTTGACCTGCAATGGAACACAACAGTTGGCATCTCTTTAATTCCAGAAGTGATATCAAAACTTGTAGGATAAAATGATCCATAATCACCCATATCAGGAGAAGCAATAATATCACCTGAAATTGGATCTATCTTATATGCACCAATTGATGTTGGTCTGCTTCCACCATATGCAGTAAGAGGTGCAACACCGGGAACTATATAAACACCTTTTTTGCCATTTACATTTGCAGTTTTATCTACAAAGTTTGCTCTAACACCCATAAATGACTTATGAGCACTTCTAACAACAAACAAACAATCCTCAACTTCTCTATCAGGCACAAAGCTCTTTCTAGGGTCATACATAACAACTCTGCCAGTGAGTTTTGCAAAGCCACCCTGAAGTGCCATTCTGGAAAATTGATTGGGTTCTGTTATACCTAATTTGCTATATGGCTGATGTAAAATATATACCTCTTTTGTCCCACTTGGCAATTCACTTGTTAATTCCAGTTGATTATTTTTAAGCACTGGGATAGTTCTTGTTCTACCAACTTTTACATAGTTCTTCCCTCTTGCTGAAGGATTAGTAAATACCCCCTGAACATAACCAAGCAAAATAGGATCAGAAACTTCTACAGTTTTAGAATCAACAACTTTTGCTGTCATTATCTCTTCATCAAGCGGACTACTGCTATCACGGAACCAATGATCTACAATACAAGTAATCATTTCAATCTGCTTATGAAGATTATCAAAATTAATTTTTTCAACAGTATCTAGTGGAGTATCAAGCAAGTGTCTACCATCATCAGTAGTAACAAATGATATACCTCTGCCACCAGCAAGAGTAACAACCTCACTATCCAATGCAAATTTGCCTATTAAAA
>JBDNDK010000089.1:0-9599 GCA_046719185.1 Armatimonadota bacterium | reverse complement strand
TGCAGCGTCAACCACAAAACACTTTGGCTGCAAGAGACAAACTAAATAGAGAAATTAGTACACTAACTGCCAAAGGTCAGCTTGCACTAGAAAGACTGCAGAAAAACAATAGCCTTAGTCTTTCAGAAAAAAACAAACTCAAAAAAGATGCTGAAATATCTGCTGAAGCATATCTAAAAATTGGTGATATTGATTCTGCATTAAACATCTGGAAAAAAATTGCAGATATTTGTGATGAAAAAACAGATCCACAAAATAAAATATCAGCTCTAAGAAAACAAGCTGAATTGTATGATTTGAAACAAGAAAATGAAAAATCCATCAATACCAGAACATCTGCAGTAAGAATAGCTCTAAAATCCGACAACAAAATACTTGCAGCAGATATTGTGCAGGATATGATAGATGCATTTATAAAATTAAATGATTTGAACAATGCCCTTGAAGCTTTCACTGAGTTAGCTCCAATTATTGAACAAACAGGCAAAGCAAGAGGTGTTGCAAGAGTATTAAAAGCAAGAGCAGAATTGTTGGCAAGTCATGGTCAGCATGAATTTGCAATAAGAGATTTTATGGAAGCTAAACTTAGATATAATTCTGAGGTTGGTGACTTTTGGTCTGCAGGTGATACAGCACTAAAACTAGCTGATTCTCAGATAGCTATCAATAAACTAGAAGATGCTCAATCTACTTTGGAATCTGCAATTAATGAGATTGAAACCAGATTTGATTCTGATGCTTTGATATATACTTCTGATAGTGATAAATCTGAAATAATGATATTGCTCTATAAAAAGCTGGCTAAGGTATTGGTAAAACAAAATAAACCTGAAGAAGCTAAGGAAGTAGTTTTGAAGGCAAAGAAAACTAACTCCACTTGGTTTACCGGCTTGATTAGAAGTATAAGAGAAGATTCAGACCCTGATATTGCTTTTATACCTACCAGTATTGATGTGATAAGTAGTATAAATGGTGATACTGAGCTGACGCAAATATCTAATGAGGTAAAGATTCTTGCTGAAGGTTGGAATAAATATATATCAGCTTGTTGGAGAATATCAGAAATATATCATACAAACTATATGAGGATTCCTGTAAATCCTCTTGATTTATTCAAACACAGACAAGGAATCCCTGCAAATTCAATTATTATTGAATATATGATAAGCCCATCAATTTTATATATCTTTACTGCCTCAAAAGATAATGCTAGTGTGGTGCAAGTGCCTGCAAGCTCAGCAGAAATAAATAAAAATATCTTTGCTCTAAGGCAGGTGATAAAAATATGTGAAGAGAGCATGAGAGCTGGAGTAAGAGTACCTCCAGTTGATGATTGGAACAGCAGTTCTCTTGATGATATAAGAACACCTTTAGAATATTTATATAATGCCTTTATTTCACCAATAGAAGATAAGTTGAACGGCAAAACTACTCTTATATTCTCAATCCCTGATGATATATCTAGTTTGCCAATTCATGCATTCACAAAAAAATCTGATTCTCAAAAACCTGAATTTCTTATTAGCAAATATGACATATCATATCTTGGCAGAGGTATGCTTTCTGATATAACAAGCAAAGATAGCAGGCTAATAGATTCTAACTCTGATAGGCTTATTATATTTGCTGACCCTGAAAACAATCTTCCCGGTGCCTTGCAGGAGTCTTCATCTATTAGAGAGCATTATCAAAACAGCAGAGCTTTCACAGGCAAGAATGCTACAAAATCAGCTTTCTTAAGAGAGTTTACAAAAGCTAATGTACTTCATATTGCTGCTCATAACAGCATAGCTCAGAACTTCACTGGTTTTAATCTGACATTTGCAGGTGATGGAAATTATGATGGAACAATAGGCATCGGAGATTTAACACCATTAACAAATAATCAACTCAAACTTGTTACACTATCTGCGTGTGATTCAATTTCAACAGCAGACCCATTATCAACAGGCACAGCCAGAACAGCTGAATTATTCTCTCTTCTTGGAGCTCAATCTGTGATGGGTGGATTATGGAAAGTATCTGATGAATCATCTACAAAGATAATGACTGATTTCTATAAGGCACTGGCTAGAGGCAGGTCTAGATCAGCATCTCTTCAAACAGCTCAATTAAATGCAATAAAAACCTCAACCTATGCTCACCCATTCTATTGGGCAGGATTTGCTCTATACGGCAACCCAAGATAGTTATAAATTATACTAAATAGATTGATTATAGCCTCTAAAAGTAGTATTCTATTATCCTAGATGTTAATCACTCAAAATGTATCAGGAAAGCTTTTTTTATGAATGCTCAACAAGCACTTGAGTTATACCTATCAAAACCTGAAGGCAATGATAATATAGAAAGAGAACAACTCTCTTCAGCAATTAGGAAATTAGTTTATAATGCTGTTAATAAAAGAGAAGTCTCAGATATAGAAGATTTTGCAGAAGAATGTGTGTTGGCAATTTGGACTAGAATAAGCCTGATGAAATCTGGTGAAAATACTTCCACTATTGATAACATTGAAGCATTCATCAGAAGAGCTGTGCATAATAGATATTGTGATGCTATAAGAAGAAAAAGACCTGAATGGTATAATCTGAAGCTAGAACTTTTGGATATTTTCTCTGGTAAGGCAAATATTATTGGTTTTGCTCTTTGGCAAAATCCAAGCAACACTAATGAAAGACTATGTGGTTTTTCTGAATGGGAAGGCAGGAATGATAAATCTAATTCTAAACTTAGATACTTGCTCGATAATCAGCAAGATTTCAAGGTAAATTATCTTGAAAACAAAAACCCACAAGAACTGCCTACCTATGAGCTGGCATCAAAAATTCTTAGCTATTGCAAAGCACCTCTTGATATAGAGTCTTTAACAGGGGCTATAATTGAACTTAGACAAACAAAAACTGTTGAGGTGTTGTCTATAGACTCTCAGCCTGATGGAGATAATGAATCAACTTCACCTGTTGATTGGCTTGTGTCTAATGATATTGAGGTTGAAAAGCAGGTTGTTGATACAGCATGGTTTGACCATGTGATGAGTTGGTTTTGGGATGAATTCAAAGAACTCTCTATAAAGCAAAAGAAAGCAATGATTTATGGAATGAGCAGTGAACAAGTAATGGCATTATGCACATCACTTGGAATGAAAGAAGTAGCTAATGCTCTTGAGATGCCTGTTGAAAAACTGGCTGAGATGATAAATGACTTACCAAAACCTGATTCAGATACAGCAGAAGAGCTTGGAATACTGCCTAAAGCTGTGCCAAGTGTGAGATTCAAGGCTTGGGGCAGAATAAGAAGAAGAACACAGAAATCAAGCTTGCCTGATGATAATGTATAATAAACAACATAAAATAGGAGATGTTAAATGAAAAAACTTGTATTGATTTTCTGTTTGATTGGATTAGTTTTTAGCAGTGGAATATTATCTGCTGATCCAACATTCACCGGTCCAACCGGAATTGCAACACAGCCTAGTGCTGAAATAGCTGGTGACAGCAACTTAATAATATCTGCAGATGGATATTTTACAAAGAATAAAGGAACAGGCAAAGATACTTCTTATCATATAAGAGCATTATATGGTATAGGAAATGTGTTTGAAGTTGGTCTTGGTTATATTGGTGGAAATAATGACACTATAACTATTCATGGTAAATACAGCTCACCAATTGAGACTTTTGGATTTAATTGGGCATTTGGAGCTATATATTCAGATGCAAGACCTCCAAGAACAGACTTGAGAGTAACTCAGCTCTACACTGCTGGAACTAAGCTTTTTGAAGATACAAGAGCTGGTGCACCTCAATTAAAGGCAACAATTGGATTAAATTTTACTGAGTTTACTGGCGGATTTATCACTGGCAAAGAATCTATGTTCAGATACTATGCTGCTGGTGAGCTTTTCTTTGATAATGGTATCTCTGCAGGTTTTGATGTGCAGTCAACCAACTCATCTATACTCCAAGAAGGTGAGCCATTATGGGGATTTATTCTTAGATATCCTGTAAATGACAAATGGAAAGCACATATTGGATATACAAACTGGGATAATTTCAAAAGTGCTGATGAAGGCAATGCTTTTATCGGAGCTGATTATAGCTTCTAATCTTGATTTTTAGGTTATTGTATCGGGGTCACTTCCCGATACATCTTCTTTATTTCCCACATCTTTAATATCTTATTTTATCCACATCAATATCTCTATTGAAATTAAAATAAAAGAATGAAAAGTGATATCCATATCATTTATCATTGATAATGGTATTGATATTAATAATAGGAGGGAAATCTTATGGAATACTTCTAGGGATTTTGTATAAGTCTTAGGAACGCTTAGTGGAGTTTTATTTAAGAGCTTAGTCTTTTTTTGATTTCTCTAGCAGCTAATACACCTGATGCTGATGACTGCATCAAGCCTCTTGTAATTCCTGCACCATCTCCAATTGCAAAAAGATTTGATACTGGAGTCTCACAAACAGAAGATACTTGCAATTTAGATGAATAATATTTCACTTCCACACCATATAAAAGTGTATGTCTATCTGCAATGCCCGGTGCTAAATTATCCATAGCTTGCAGCATTTCAAGAATACTAGATAAATATCTATATGGAAGAACAAAACTCAAATCACCCGGTACTGCAGATTTTAAGGTTGGTTCCACTAATCCTCTCTCAATTCTTTGCACGGTGCTTCTTCTTCCTGATTCCAAGTCACCAAGTCTTTGAACTAATACATTTCCAGTGAGAAGATTAGCAAGAGTCGCAACATATCTGCCATAGGTGATGGGTTCATTAAAAGGTTCAGTGAAAACTGTGGAAACTAATAATGCAAAATTGGTATTTTTAGTTTTTTTGCCCGCATAGCTATGACCATTTACACTCACCACACCATCATGCTCTTCTGTAACAACCTCACCTTGCGGACACACACAAAAAGACCTTACTTTATCATCAAATGATTTTGAATAATAAACTAGTTTGGGTTCATATATTGAATCTGTGATGCTGTTTAAGACTTCATCTGGTATCTCAACCCTCACACCAATATCAACGGCATTGTTTATTGTTGGAATATTTAATCTTTTTGCTTCCTTGCAAAGCCAACCAGACCCTACTCTGCCCGGAGCTGCTATGACAAATTTTGCATTTATTATTTCACCAGATTCTGTTTCCACACCAACAGCGGAGTTATTTTTCGTAAGAATACTTTTTATACTTGTATTCATTCTTACATCAGCGTTGCCTTCAATATAATCTCTCATAGCTTTTAATGCAAGAGGACATCTTTCTGTGCCTAAATGTCTGATTTCAGAATGTACAAGTTTAAGGCCTGCTTTCTGAGCAGACCTTGCAATTTGATTTACCTTGTCATAATCAGTGCCAAATTTTTCCAATGGACCGCTATAATCAAGCCACATTTTATCAACATCATCAAGCAGTGATGTTATTTCAGCTTTTGTCATCATATCTGCAAGCTGTCCACCAACATCCGGAGATAGTGTGAGTTTTCCATCAGAAAAAGCACCTCCACCACCCCATCCAGAAAGTATATTACCGTTTCTTGACCTTTTGTCTATATCAGGACCTGTGTCAAAAATGCAAACACTGCAATGTGCTGCAAGCTCTATTGAAGAAAATATACCAGCTGGTCCTGCACCAATTATAACAACATCATAATCCATTATTCTCAACTCTTGCCTTTATAGCAGAAAGCATGTTATCTGTGTTTTCTTTCATTTTATTAATTATAAGATTTTGAATCAATGCACCAATAAGGGGAATATCATATTCAAAATCTATCTCAATATCCATTATAGTTTTACCATCATTCTCGTAAAACTTCCACATCCCGCTATAACTACCATAATCACCTTTAATCATGTTGAATGTGCAGGTTTTTGCCTCATCATCCCAAATATCCTCTTCCAGCCATTTTATAGTTGTGTTGAATTCCTTTACAATTCCTACCCATTCTGTAACTGTTCTTGAGCCATCTTCATTCTTCTCTAAAATAGTTACACTTTTTACATCAGGCATAAATTCAGGAAATTCTTCCACTCTTTTTGCAAGATTATACACTTTATCTACTGAACCATTTATCTCTATTGAACTTTCTACTTTGGACAAAATTATACTCCTACTTGTTTATTTTTGATTAACTCATTTCTCTAATTAAACCAACTACCTTACCTATAATATTTATATTATCAAAATACATAGGCTTCATACTAGAATTAGCTGGCTGAAGTTTAATTCTGCCATTCTCTTTATAAAACCTCTTTACTGTTGCTTCATCATCAACCATTGCCACTACTGTATCACCATTTTCAGCAGTGTTCTGCATTCTAACTACCACTATATCACCTTCTTTTATTCCATCTTCTATCATAGAATCGCCTTTTATTCTAAGCATAAAACCCTCAGAACCAGACAATAAATGCTCCGGCACAGGATATAAATCTTCTATATCCTCCACTGCCAGTGTCAGATTTCCTGCAGCCACACTACCAACAATTGGCAAATTTTTAACTGCTTTTTTTTGTGATTTTTTAGATTTATTCAAAACCCTGATTGCTCTAGTGAGAACAGCATCCCTGCTGATATATCCTTCTCTTTCTAAAATTCTTAAATGAGCATGAACTGTTGAGCTTGAACTAAGCCCAACTAATTCTCCAATCTCTCTAACTGTTGGAGGATATCCATGTTCATCAGTATAATCAGAAATACACTGCAATATCTGTTTTTGTCTCTCTCCAAGCTTCCTGCTCATATTCTCACCTCCATACATAGAAAATATTAAACATCAACAATCACCTGTGCCTTCCAAATATCATTTATTTTCTCTATAAGCATTCTATGAAATGTAACTGCTTTTGGTGCAGGACCAAGCCACTCTATGTCCTCAGCAAAATTCTTATATTCAATCTTGCAAATTAGCATATCATCCTTTAATTCAAGTATCTCAAATGATATAGGCAGCTGTTTATCTACCTCAAAAACAACTATCAGCTTTGATATGAATCTTTCAAGCAAATCTATATCATCAACACCATCTACTTCTATTGTAGTATATCCATCCGGCTGATATTTTTCTAAATCTGCAACCTGTGAAAATATTCCAAAAACAGCATTTTCAAAAGCTTCAGATTTGCTCTTGCCTATTCCTACAATGCCAATATCTGCTGTGTGAGAAAATGTCTCGAACCTATGTTCTGATTGCATATTATTAGAATACCACAAATACAAATAAACTTCCTCTATTTCAAAATAATTTTTTTATAATAAATAAAAAAACTATATGAAATTGCTTGAATGCTTGACCTTGTGAAGAGTTTAATGTAAATTAGTTAGAATCATAGAATTGTCTTTAAGTAGAAAACCATGAAAAAATATATCATTATCTTATTAAAAAATATTTTTATTCTTGCATTTATAATCTATGCTGCAGCTGCATTTGCTGGTGATGATGTAGAACTATATAATGCAGAAGGAAACAAGTTGTCTCCAAGCCAGATAGGTGATGTGGATATAGAATATACCTGTGGTTCATGTCATGAAGTAGATGAAAAATCCAAAAATGTGCATTTTAACAGATCAGATAAATCAGCAGATGCACAATCAGGATATTGCTTGGATTGTCATTTAGGTGACCCTGCTAAAGCATTTAATGAAAAAGGAAATATCATTCATACTCCAAAATTTTCTGGTGATAATTCTTGTTTAAGTTGTCACACAGAACAACAAGAATGGAAAGATAGCAAAGCTAATATAGCTCATAACAAGATGAATTGCTATCAATGTCATCAAGATTCTGGACATAATACTGATAAACCTGCAAACTGCAAAACCTGCCATACTAATGGCTGGCAAGATGCAAAAATTCCTACACACTTTGGTCTTCCCAATAGACACTTTAGCGATTTATCCTGCACAGCCTGCCATAGTAAATTTCAATATGATGGAAAAACAAATGTCGGTTATTTGATGGATTCAAATAAAATTTATCCTATTAACTCTGAAGGCATGAAGCTCTATCATAGTGTATTAAAAGCTGGTGATGGTTGGGGTGGAAAAGGCTGCACAGATTGTCATAGTATTGATTCTAAATTTTTCTTAGGTAAAACAATATCAACTGATGATAACAATAAAATAATAACAAAATCAAATCATCAGATAATGGGAGTTACAAAGCTTGATATCAATCTTGGAGGATTAAGAGAACAGCTGCTAAAACCTATATCTAGCTGGATTTTTATATTAGTTTTAGCTATGAGCATTGTGCATTATGTATTTTTTGGACCTAGAAGAGTTGATATTCCAAAAGATGATGAAAAAATTAGAAGATTTGGATTTTTTGAGATATTTTTACATGCAACTTGTGTGCTCAGCTTCACATTCTTAGCTGTAACAGGTGTTATGTTCTTATTGAGATTTGAAAGCCAAGATTGGAATTTGCGGTTTATTCATGGCAGAGTTGGAATTATATTTATATTATCCACAATAGGAATGATAATAGCTTGGTGGAAAAACTCACTGTTTGTGTCTTGTGATAAAATATGGGTGCAAAAAATGGGCGGATACCTCTGGGACAGATGTGAATGCCCTGCTGAAAAGTTTAATGCAGGACAAAAGATATTTTTCTGGGGAATATTGGTGTTGTGTGGATTTGTGATAAACTTTAGTGGTGTTCTCTTGATATTAGGAAATGGGACATCATCATCTTGGGTTTATACTATTCATGATGCTGCTGCAGTTGCAATGATTTCTGCTGTGATTGGTCATATATATCTAACACTTTTTGCAAATCCGGGAACTATACACAGCATGATTAGTGGAAAAGTTTTTAGATCTTGGGCAAAACATCATCATCCAGATTGGCTTGAGAGATTGGAAAATCCTGACAAATCTTGCAAACTCAATTGAGGCTGAAGTATTTTAAGGTTTATAACAGCCAAAAGTATCCATAAAAATACAATACAGTTTGCAGCAGCTAAAACACCTGAATCATTAAAAACAAATGAACCAACAACACCTACAATGGCTGAATATCCTCCACATTTTAGCTCTTTTGATTCTAATCTATTAGGCTCTAATTTTCTAGCTCTAATATAAAGAGCTATTGATGCAAGTAAAGATATTATTAATAGTCTGCTCCAAACACTATTGCTAATGAGCATTATATTAACTGATATCTTTCTTTCCATCACCTGCAATAGCTCTATAATTCCACCAGATGAAAGCATCATTATAACTCTTCCCATATGTGTTTGCTCAGATATACCTTTAAGATAATCACCAATAAATATTGCAAACATAGTTAAAGCTGAAAATGCTAGTATTCCAAGAACAAGCTTGATATTAAATTTCCAGCCTCTTAAAATTGCAATATAAGTAAAAAATGCAGGCAATGATGCTAATGCACCACCAGTATTAGCTCCAAAGTGGGGCAAACCTTTTGATATAAATACTAAACCAAATACAAACGCCGCTATAATAGTCTGCATCTTAACAGATAATTTATTCTGATGAAAAAATAATGCACATCCAATCAAAACAGCTCCGAGCAAAGAACCCATCAATTCATTTCCTATGCCATAAT
>JBDNDK010000088.1:0-9618 GCA_046719185.1 Armatimonadota bacterium | reverse complement strand
AGTCATTCATAATACTATATATTGTTCTTGCAATTGTGTGTTTTGTAATATGGTGCTGTTTTGTACAATAGTCTCAATGTTCAGTTGTTTTGTTGTTTGATGATGTTATGTTGATTATACTATAAATGTGGGTTCAAAGGTGCACACCACTTAAGCTGTGCTGATTTAGATATATTTTTTCCTTATAATTATAGATGTATCCCTATAAATTACAGCTTTGTAGGGATTTTATTTTGTATTTTAATATCAAATTAATAAACTTGATGAGATTTTAGATGGCTTTAAAAATTGCAGTTTCCGGAAAAGGTGGTGTTGGAAAATCCACAATATGCGGCACTTTAGCAAGACTTTTTGCAAGAGATGGTGCAAATGTGCTTGCAGTTGATGCTGATCCTGATGCTAACCTTGCTTCTGCATTAGGAATTCCTCCAGAAAAAAGAAAAAATATTCACACTATCTCCCAAGAGAGAGAGCTAATTAAAGAAAGAACAGGTGCAGAACCCCAGTCTTTTGGGCAGGTGTTTTCATTAAATCCAGATGTAAAGGGAATTGCAGAGCAGTATGGATTATATCATGAGGGTGTTAATCTTGTTGTTTTAGGTGCAGCTCAAAGAGCAGGTGGAGGATGTGCTTGTCCTGAGAGCGTGCTGCTTAAATCCCTTGTTAGAGATATAGTTTTGAATAGAAATGAAGTTGTGATACTTGATATGGAAGCTGGAATCGAACACCTTGGCAGAGGATCATCTATGGGTGTGGATATTATGATTGTGGTAGTTGAACCCGGCAGACGAAGTATTGATACTGCAATCAAAGTAAAAGAAATGTGTGATAGCTTGGGTATCAAAAAAACAGCTGCAGTTCTAAATAAATCAACAGATCCTGAATCAGATATAAACTGGCTCTCAAAAGAATTGAACCAAGAGATAATAGGAGCAATTCCTTATGATGATAGAATAATAAAAGCTGATAGGCAAAACCAGTCTATTTTAGATTTGCAGGATAAAGATATAATCTTACCTTTTGAAGAGATATATAATAAAATAAAAGATCTAAATAAATAATAAATCAACCTAGAGGTGTTAAAGTGAACTTACAACCTAAATGTCTAGCAACAGCAATTGGAAGTCTCCCGCACAAGAATCCGGAAGATGCAGTGAAAACAATTCTAACAAATATTCCTGATGCTCCAATCTGGCCTCAATTGCCGTCATTGGGAATGAATGAACAAATGGAAATACAATATTCAGAAAATCTACCTAGAATAGTGATTGATAGAGAAAAAGGAAGAATGTATTTTGATACCACAGGTGAATATTATCTTGATCTTGGCACATTCTATGAGAAATTTGCAGAAGATGATGTTGATTATTTCAAAATAACACCTGAGTTTTCAAAAGGCATTTATGCTATGGAAGAGGCACTGAAAGCTGAAAATAAAAAGAGGCCTTATGTGAAAGTTCAGACTACTGGTCCTATTAGTTTTGGTCTCACTATTGTTGATGAGAACAAAAGAGCTATTTATTACAATGAAGAATTTAAGGATGCAGTTGTTAAGGGGCTTGCAATGAAATGCAGATGGCAGATAAGAAAATTCAAAGATTTTGCTGATGATGTCATTTGTTTTATTGATGAGCCTATATTATCTGCATTTGGTTCATCCACTTATGTTAGTGTATCAAGAGATGATGTAGTATCAAGGCTTAATGAGGTGATAGAAGCAGTTCATCAAGAAGGTGGAATTGCTGGTATTCATTGCTGTGGAAACACAGAATGGTCAATTCTAATTGATGCTGGGGTTGATATTGTGAACCTTGATGCATTTGATTTTGGAGACACAATAGCATTATATCCAGATGCGGTTAAGAAGCATATTAATAATGGCAAGGCTATTGCATGGGGTGTTGTTCCTACTAATTCAGAGAAAATTAGAGCAACATCAGTTGATGAATTAATCAAGAAGTTTGATGAGGGTGTTGAAAATCTTGCAAAGGTTACAGGAATAGATAAAGATGTCCTTATCAATCAGGCTTTTATAACACCATCATGCGGTACTGGTTCTCTTCCTGTTGAGGATGCTGAATTGGTATTCAAATATCTTGGTGAATTGAGCAGTGCCTTAAGAGCAAGATGATTTAGAAGTTTGAAGTTTGAGGTAAGAAGTTAGAAAATTTAGATGTTTGGTGTTTTTGGTGTTTCGGGAACTTGTTCCCGAAACATATTGAATACAGATAATATAACATGTAAAACATATATAACAGTAGGAACTTTATGGGTAAAACAATAGCAGTAACAGGCAAAGGTGGAGTAGGAAAAACAACATTATCAGCTATGATATTACAATGGCTGGTTGCAAATAATGAAACTCCGGTTTTAGCAGTGGATGCAGACTCAAATGCCAATTTGCATGAAACATTAGGGATTGAATATGATGCCACTGTTGGAGGCATCAGAGAAGATGCACTAGAAAAAGCAAAGGAAATGACTGGTGTTAGCAAACAGGAATTTCTTGACATGCAGGTGCAGTCTGCTCTTGTTGAAAAAGATGGCTATGATTTAATTGTTATGGGCAGACCAGAAGGTCCCGGTTGTTATTGTTTTGCAAATAATGTTCTAAGAGATGTTATAGATAAACTTTCAAAAAATTATAAACATATAGTTGTAGATAGTGAGGCTGGAATAGAACATATATCAAGAAGAACACTATTAAAAGTTGATTATCTTTTTACTGTTTCAGACTGCACTGTAAGAGGCATTAGGACAGCCAAGAGAATAGCTGATCTTGCAGATGAAATGAAAACACCTGTATCCCACAGAGGCTTAATTGTAAATAGAGTTCCTAATGGAATTCTACCTGAAGGTGTGAATGATGCAATTGATGAATTAGGGCTAAATCTGATGGCAGTTATTCCATTTGATGATAATGTAGCTGAATTTGATAGTGGAGGGATGGCATTAGTTGATATTCCATCAGATTCTCTTGCTAGAAATGAAATAGGAAAATTATTATCAAGCATTATCAATGAATGATAATATTTTCTAAACAAAGTGTTAAGTTGTTAGAAATTAGATGGATGTATGTTTCGGGAATAAGTTCCCCAAAAAAACAATATCCAGAAACATCATTAGAAGTTAGATTTCAAGTAGAGTTTTTTGACTTTTAATCTCTTACCTTTGGAAAACTACTGTAATACAATTGGATATGAAAAGATATATCCTGCAAGGAGTGTGTGAAAATGTCTAAAACAGACGATAAAATTGAGCAGGTTTCTATATCTAGGGATGATGCCATCAATCAAATGGTGAATATTGCCCACTGTGAAGAAATAAACACAGTTTTTGATAGATATCAAACCCAAAAAGCTCAGTGTAAATTTGGAACAACAGGTGTATGCTGCAGATTATGTCATATGGGACCATGCAGAATCACACCAAAATCCCCGCTTGGTATATGTGGAGCTGATGCAGATACCATAGTTGCAAGAAATCTTCTCAGAGAAATAGCAGCTGGAACTGCTGCTCACTCAGATCATGGCAGAACTCTTGTCAAAACCTTACTTGCTGTCTCAAGAGGTGAGGGTGGTGAGTATAAAATAACTGATTCAAGAAGGCTACATGAAGTTGCAGAAATATTTGAAATTGAAACAGAAGATAGAGATGATTTAGAGATTGCTGGTGATCTTGCAAGAATGTTTATGTCTCAGTTTGCTTGGTCTGAAGAGCCAAACAAAACTTTAAGATTAGCTCCAGAAAAAAGACAGGCAATTTGGAAAAAATTTGAAATAGAGCCACATGGAATAGACAGCTCTGTGGTTGAAATACTTCATAGGACACATATGGGTGTTGACCATGACTACAAGCATCTCATATTGGGTGGACTCAAATGCAGTATAGCTGATGGCTGGGTTGGTTCTATGATAGCCACAATGTGTTCTGATATTCTTTTTGGAACACCAAAACCAATTAGAAGTAAAGTGAATCTAGGTGTTTTAAAAGAAGATATGGTTAATATTATAGTTCATGGACATGAGCCAACTCTTTCAGAGATGTTGGCATTGGGTGCAAGCGATAAAGAGCTTTTAGAATATGCAAGAGAAAAAGGTGCAAATGGCATAAATATAGCCGGTATCTGCTGCACTGCAAATGAGGTTTTAATGAGACATGGTCTTCCCGTTGCTGGCAATTTTCTCCAACAGGAGCTTGCAATTCTCACTGGTGCTGTGGAAGAGATGATTGTTGATGTTCAGTGTGTTATGCCGTCATTGCCTGAAGTGATGAAATGTTTCCATACAGAGTTGGTAAGTACATCTGAAATAGCACAGACATTTAATGCAGAACAGATGACATTTGATGCTGAACATGGCTATGAGCATGCAAAGAAACTTATTAAAAAAGCTATAGATAACTTCCCTAATAGAAATAAAGAAAGAGTAAATATACCAAATGAGGCAATGGAGCTTGTTGCAGGTTTTTCTAATGAAACAATATTCCATATGCTTGGAGGTAGATTCAGAAGTACATTTAGACCTCTTAATGATGCCATAATTGATGGAAGAATCAGAGGAGTGGTTGGAATTGTTGGATGCAACAATCCTAAAATTGGAACTGACAACTCACATGTGAATCTCACAAAAGAGCTAATTAAAAATAATATACTTGTATTGCAGACGGGCTGTGCAGCTGTTGCTTGTGCAAAAGCTGGATTGCTTCTTCCTGAGGCTGCTATGGAAATGGCTGGAGATTCACTAAAAGAAGTTTGTGAAGCAGTTGGAATACCTCCTGTTCTTCATATGGGTTCTTGTGTTGACAATAGTAGAATACTTGTTGCAGCCAGAAATGTGCTCTTTGAAGGTGGGCTTGGTGAAGATTTCTCAGATCTGCCTGTAGCTGGTGCTGCTCCTGAGTGGATGAGTGAGAAAGCTATTGCTATTGGTCATTATTTTGTAGCAAGCGGACTCTATGTTGTGCTTGGTCATCCTTTATATGTTGAAGGCAGTGAAAATGTGAATAATCTTCTCACAAAAGAGATGGAAGAAATCACAGGTGGAAAGTTTGAATGGGAATCAGATCCTGTGATAGCAGCCCAAAAAATTGCTGAGCATATAGAAAAGAAGAGAGATGCTCTAGGAATAAATCAAAAGAGAGAAAGACAACTACTAGATATGAAAGACCGTAGGGAGCTTGAAGTATGAGTAAAATTATTGCATCAAGTGCTATTGAAGGAGCACATAAAATATATGATCAAGCTGTTGATATGGTCAACAGAGCAATTGAAGAGAAGGGAGCTGACCATCCGGTAGGTTTTCCTGATACCGCATATTATCTCCCTGTAATATATTCAATTTTGGGAAACAAGGTAGAGAAGCTGTCAGATATGCTTCCGATTCTTGAAGAGTGCAAAGGTATGCTGCCGGAAATTCCATCTGAATCTACTTGGCTTCCATATCTTGGAGGCACACTAGACTCTGGTATGGCAACTCTATTTTGCTTTGAGATGATTGAAGCTTGCAAATATTTAATAGGTCCTAATCCAGTTGATGGAATATGGCTTGGTGCTGCGAGTGATGTTATCATAAGAGAAAGAGGAATTGAGTTTGTTGACGGTTCTGCACCCGGATTTGCTGCTATTGTTGGAGCTGCTCCGGATAATGAAACAGCAGTCAAAATTGCAAGAGAACTTCAGGAAAAGAATCTTTATGTATTTATTGCCGGCAACACAAATGGAGTAAGCTTTGCAGAGCAGTTAGTAGAGGCTGGTGTTGAAGTCGGCTGGGAGACAAGACTTGTTCCTTTTGGTAAGGATATTTCAGCTGCTATATATGCTCTTGGGTTTGCTAATAGAGCAGCACTTTCATTTGGTGGTGTTGAACCTGGTGATTATCAGAGAAATCTTAAATATAACAAAAATAGAATTTTTGCATTTGTTATTGCTTTAGGTGAAGTTGATGAAGAAAAATATGCAGCAGCCGCCGGAGCTATTAACTATGGCTTTCCAACAATTGCTGACACTGATATTCCTCAGATACTTCCAACTGGTATCTGCACCTATGAGCATGTTGTTTCAAATGTTCCATTAGATAGAATTGTAGAAAAGGCTCTTGAGGTTAGAGGATGTAAGATTAAAATTGCCAAAGTGCCAATTCCTGTTTCTTATGGACCTGCATTTGAAGGTGAAAGGATCAGAAAAGAGCAAACTTATGTGGAGTTTGGTGGAAACAGAACACCTGCATTTGAATATGTAACCACAAAGGATCTTTCAGAAGTGGAAGATGGCAAGATTACTGTTGTCGGTCCTGATGTTAATGATGTTGAAGAGGGCTCAGCACTCCCGCTTGGTATATGGGTTGAAGTGGCTGGAAGAAAAATGCAGTCTGATTTTGAGTCAATTTTGGAAAGACAAATCCACCACCTGATAAATGGTGCAGAGGGTGTGTGGCATATGGGTCAGAGGGATATTATTTGGGTTAGAATTAGCAAGGCTGCAAAAGAAAAAGGCTTCACTATTGCTCACTTCGGTGAGATTCTACATGCAAAATTACTAAATGACTATCCTGCAATAGTGGATAAAATACAAGTTACTCTTTTCACAGATAAAGATGAAGTAGAAAAGAGAATGGAAATAGCTAGATCAGTATATAAAGAGAGAAATGCAAGAGTTGAACAGCTCACTGATGATAGTGTAGATACATTTTATTCTTGTCTTCTCTGCCAGAGTTTTGCACCAAATCATGTTTGTGTTATTACTCCAGAAAGACTTGGTCTATGTGGTGCATACAACTGGCTCGATGGAAAAGCTGCTTATGAAATAGACCCAACTGGTCCAAACCAACCATTGCCTAAAGGTGAATGTCTTGATCCAATAAGAGGACAATGGAAGGAAATAAATGATTATGTTTATACAAACTCTAAGCAGACTATATCAAGTTTTAATGCATATTCAATACTTGAAAACCCAATGACAAGCTGTGGATGTTTTGAAGCTATAGTTTCATTAATTCCTGAATGCAATGGCGTTGCAATTGTAAATAGAGAATATGCAGGTGATACACCAATGGGAATGAAATTTTCTACTCTTGCTGGGATCACTGGTGGCGGACAGCAAACACCGGGATTCATTGGGATTGGAAAAGCTTATATTTCAAGTAGAAAGTTCATATCTGCTGAGGGTGGACACAAGAGAATAGTATGGATGCCAAAAGAGCTAAAAGAAACATTAAAAGATGAGTTAGCAGCTATTGGAGAAAAGATTGGAATTCCAAACTTTGTTGATATGATTGCAGATGAATCTATCGGAACAGACACTGATTCAATCAGAGCATTTATGGAGAAAGTGGATCATCCTGCATTAAAACTCTGGGATATCACACAGCCTTCACCAGAGCTTGCAGAATTTGATGCAAAGAAAGTTGCAAATGTTATGGAAACTTCTGATTCTCAAAAAGCTCAAAAGCCAGTTGCAGATGAGAAAAAAACTGAAGTTAAAGAAGAAAAACCAGTTGAGAAGGCTCCAGAGCCTGTTGTATCTCAGCAGCCTGCAGCACAGCCTGTTCAACCCCAAGTTTCTCAACCAGCGGCGTCAGCACCAGTAGGTCAGATTGATACTTTAGCTTATGTTGCACAAGTATTGAATCAGATCAAAAATATCAATATACCTGCAGTTAATCCAAATGCTCCTGCTAGTGAACAATGGGCAGCTTTGCAGATGTCAACTGCATTAAATTTGCTTACAGCTGGTGCTAATATGCTTCTTATGTCTCAATCTGCACCCATGCAGGCTCCTGCTACTCCACAACAAGCTCCACCGGCATCTGTTGAAAGCAAACCTGCTGATGAGAAGTTTACATTGGAATCTAATATTGCTGATGCTTGTCCTATTAAGCCTGTGATGAATCCTATTGTTGAACCCGCTATTGAAAAACCAATAGGTCCTGCAGTTGTAGATCTTCCAACTACATTTGAAGTGCCATTAGAGAAAGCTGCTATCTCAATTAAACAGGTTACACTTGGTGGATCTGGTACAAGAACATCAGAAGTAGTAATTGGTGGTGCCAATGTTTTGCCATTCCATCATTTTGAGGGTGATACAGGCTATAGGCAAGCAATAGCAGTTGAGGTGCTTGATGTAGTGGGCTCAAAATATCCCGATTCACTCAGAGAAGCTTATGGCGATTTAATTGAAGATCCTGTGGCTTGGGCTAAATATTGCGTTGATGAATTAAATGCAGATATGATCAGTGTTAGATTAGATGGCACACATCCTGATAATGAAAATAAATCAGCTGATGAGGCTTGTGCATTAGTTGATAAAATATTAAAGGCTGTTGGTGTGCCTTTGATAATCACTGGCTGCAGTCACTTTGAGAAAAATAATGAAGTGATGAAAGCTGTTGCTAGTGCATTTACTGATGAAAATCTATTGCTCAACTGGGCTGAGACAGATAACTATAAAACAATTGCTGCAGCAGCAATGGGATACAACCATTGCGTAGTTGCCCAGACACCAATTGATGTTAACATGGCAAAACAGCTTAATATACTTATGACTAACATGGGACTAGCTCCTGATAAAATAGTGATTGATGCACTCACTGGAGCTATTGGTTATGGTCTTGAATATACATATTCAGTAATGGAAAGAATAAGAACTTCTGCATTTACTGGAGATGAAATGCTTGCAATGCCAATGCTTGGAACACCGGGTTATGAAGTGGCAAAAACAAAAGAAGCTAAGGCTCCAGTGTCTCAGTTCCCACTATGGGGAAATGAGAAAGAAAGAGGTGCTCTTTTAGAAATATCAACAGCTATGGCACTTTTGCTCTCTGGTGCAGACCTATTGATTATGTATCATCCTACTGCAGTGAGGACATTGCAGAGAAAAATAGAAGAAATGAACAATAAGAATTTATAAGGAGTAAAACAGTGGCACTTACTGGTTTAGATATATTTAAGCTGTTACCAAAAACAAACTGCGGTGAATGTGGTGTTCCCACATGTATGGCATTTGCTATGAAGCTTGCTGCAAAGAATGCTGAGTTGTCAGCTTGTCCGTATGCTTCAGAAGAAGCTGTTGCTACTCTTGGAGCTGCAAGTAAGCCTCCAATTAGGCTTGTGAAAATGGGTGGTGATGACAATTTAGTTGAACAAGGCAATGAAACAGTAATGTTCAGACATGAAAAAACTTTTGTTCATCCTACAGCCATTGCTATTGCATTTTCAGATGGACAATCTGCTGATGAGATAGGTCATCTCACTGCAGTGGTGAGAGATTATTGTCTTGAAAGAGTTGGTGAACAGCTGAAAATTGATATGGCTTTAGTTGAGAACACAACTGGTGCTGTAGAACCATTTGTCTCTGCTGTAAAAGAAGTTGCAGGCACAACTGGCAAAGCTATGATTTTGCAAAGTGATAATGCAGAAGCAATTGAAGCTGCATTAAAAGAGCTTGAAGGCAAGAGACCTCTTATTCATGCTGCAACATTAGACAATATAGAAACTTTTGCAAAACTTGCAATTGATTATAAGGCTCCTATAGTGGCAAAAGCAGACAGCATTGATAATTTAATTAGCCTAACAAAAAAACTTCAAGAGCTTGGAGTGCAGGATATAGTTTTAGAATGGCAC
>JBDNDK010000087.1:0-9639 GCA_046719185.1 Armatimonadota bacterium | reverse complement strand
TACTATAATTTATATAAATGAGCTTATTTACTCTTAATGAATGTATGAATAAGGGTATAATATGGAATCATAATTTAAAAGTATCTGTAACTTGAATTGTGAAAAACAAGCTCATAATAACCATTAGAGGCAATTTTATGTCAAGTGTTAAAGCAGAAAAGAAACAAACAGGCAATCAAGAAATGATATTCTTAATATCATTAATAGCTGCGGGTATTATATTATATTTTCCTACATTTATGTATTTATGGGATAGATGGATGAGTGATACACAATACTCAATTGCATTTTTAGTTCCACCTATCTCTGGATATTTCATATGGAAAAAATGGAATGACATTAAAACTATTGAAAGAAAACCTACTGTAGTTGGTTTATATATAATACTATTTGCATTAATTTTCCATCTTACAGGAATAATTTTAGATATCACGGGTCCATCTGGTGTATCACTAATAATATTGATTGTTGGATTATTAATGTATCTACATAGTTTTGAAATTGTAAAGCTACTATGGTTCCCCCTTGCATTTTTAGTGTTTATGATTCCGGTTCCTGGTGGTGTTCTTGACATTGTTGGACTGCCTCTGCAAATGTGGGCAAGCATATCAACTGCTTCAATGTTAAGAACAATTGGAATTGATGTATATAGAGAAGGTGTTAATTTATCAGTTCCAGGATTCAAATTTGAAGTTGCACTTGCATGTAGTGGAATGAGCTCTTTGGTTGCATTAGTTAGTGTAACAGCAGTGTTTGCTTATATATCAAAGCTTCCAACATTATATAAATGGATTCTTTTTGCATTAGCTCTTCCTATAGCATTAATAGCTAACATAATTAGAATAACAACAATTGCCCTAGTTGGATACAAATGGGGACCTGAGGCAGCTGGTGATATATATCACGACTATTCTAGTCCAATATTATTTATGGCAGCAATTCTATTTCTTTTCTTATTGAGTTGGGGGTTTGAATGGATAAGCTCACGCAAAAAAAATACTTCCTCTTAAACATATTATTTTTAATTACGGCTGTTATATCATATTGGATTAGTTCAAGACCAATTAAAGTTCTTCATATTGCAGATATGCATTCTTTGGACAAACAAATTGGAAACTGGCAAGGCAAAGATGTAGATTTGCCTATAGAAATATCTGATGCACTAAATGCAGATGAATTACTCTCAAGACAATATGATGATTGGAACCTAAGCAGCAATATATACCTACTGGTTGTTTATAGAAACTATGGCAGAAGAGATTTTGCTCATAGACCTGAGATGTGCTATCCTGCTGCGGGCTGGGAAATATTAAGCAGATCATATGAAAGAGTTCCATTTGCTGGAAAAGATGTCCAAGCAGTGAAAGTAGTTGCACAAAAAGACGGACAAAGAGATGTTATTTTGTATTGGTTTGCCTCTGGTCACAGAACAGAAGCAAATTTTATAAAGCAGCAAGTCTGGATGGCATTAGATAGATTAAAAACTCAAAAGTTTGGTTGGGCATTTATAAGATTAAATTCACCAGTTTACTTTTCTGAAGAAGAAACACTTGAACAAATGAAAGATTTCATGAGACTTGCTGGTGAACCTATGATTAAATCATTAACAAAACCAAAATCTGACAAACAAGCCTCTAGAAAACAATAGCATGAAAATTCTGTTCTTGGCTCAATTATTCCCATTGCCTCTTGACTCTGGAGGCAAAATTAAGTCATACCATTTTATAAAAACCTTATGCAAACATTATGAAGTCCATTTATTGTGCTTTATAAGAAATGACATTGAGAAAGAGCACATCCATCAAATGAGGCAAATTTGCCCTAATATATACACAATAGAGTTAAAAAGACCCAAAATATTAGATATCAAAAATGCTTTCTCAGCAATAGTAAGAAATAATTCATTCATCATTGCAAGAGATCATTTTAATCAGATGGCTGATGCAGTTAAAAAGATTTCAAATGATATAAAACCTAATATTATTCATATTGATCACTTACAAATGGCACAATATGTAAATTTTATACCAAATACATTTAAATTCAAAACTGTTTTGGATAATCATAATGTTGAAGCTGATATCATAAAAAGAATATCTGAAAGATCCGATAAATTGCTTCATAAATTGTATGCATCCATAGAATGGAAAAAACTGCAAAAATATGAACTGAATATATGCAAAAGAAGTTCCGTGGTTATTACTGTAAGCGATATTGATAAAAAAAGATTATATTCTTTAGACAATACATTAAAAAATCTCCAAACTATTCCTATTGGTGTGGATACTGAATATTTTGGTAAAGTTAAATATAACCCACAAAGCAATAATATTTTGCATATTGGAACAATGTATTGGCCTCCCAATGTTGATTCAATGCTATATTTTTATAAATCTATCTATCCTCTGATAAAAAAGCAAATTCCTGAATCAACATTAACTATTGCAGGTCAAAATCCAGTAAATGAAATTATTAAGCTTTCTGAAGATAAGTCTGTAAATGTGACAGGTTATGTAGATGATATAAGAACTATAGCAGAAAATTGTGGAGTTTTTATAGTACCTTTGAGATCTGGTAGTGGAGTTAGAGTAAAAATATTAAATGCTTTAGCAATGGGATTGCCTGTTGTATCTACTTCAATTGGTGCTGAAGGAATTGACATAGAAGATAAAAAACATATACTATTAGCAAATAGCAATCATGAATTTGCTGATGCTGTAGTTAAATTGTTAGAGAACAAACAATTTGCAAAAGAAATTGGTGATGCAGGAAGAAAGCTTGTGCAAGAAAAATATTCATGGGATATTGTTGGTAAAAAACTAATTGATTTATACAATAATCTGGGCAATTGAAAAATGAATATACTATTTATTGCACCGTATGTGCCATCTAGAATAAGAGTAAGACCATATCATTTTCTTAAAGAGTTAGCAAAGAAACATAAGCTGTATGTTGTTGTTTTAGCTGAACCAGGTGGAAAAGTATTTGAAGGCACAGATGAAATAAAAGAACTTTCAGAAGACTTCAGAATAATTCCTCACAATAAATTAATGGCAATTTACAATGCACTCAAATCTCTTCCCACCAAAAAACCAATGTGTGTTGGATATTGTCAATCTAGTATCATGCAAGAAAATATCTCAAAAGCTATTGCCGGTATACCAATTGATATAATACATATTGAACATCTAAGAGCCAGTAACTATAGCCCACAATATTTTAGAGCTCCTATTGTTTTTGATAGTGTTGACTGTCTCACTAGCCTATTTTCACAAATGTGTAAAATGAAAAAAAATCCTATAAGCAAATTTGTGAATCTTGAAGAAACATACAAACTAAAAAAATATGAACCTGAAATAATCAATAAATTCAATAGAACAATTATAACATCAGAACAAGACAAAAAAGCATTATTAGAATTAGATAGTAAACTTAAAATAGATGTTGTTCCTAACGGTGTTGATACAGAATATTTCAAACCTAAAAATATAAAAAAAATACCAACTAGAATAATTTTTTCAGGCAAAATGGGTTATGCACCAAATATTCAAGCTGCCAAATGGTTTGCAAATAATGTTTTTCCTATTCTGAAAGATAAATGGCAAAATACTGAATTTATAATAGCTGGCAGCAATCCTAATAAAGATATCATTAAATTAGGTGAAATTCAGGGAATCACAATAACAGGATATGTAGATGATCTAAGGCCTTATCTGGAATCATCAATAGTTGCTGTTGCACCAATGATGACTGCTGTTGGGGTTCAAAATAAAATATTGGAATCTATGTCAATAGGATTGCCTGTAATCACTACACAAATTGCAAGTAAACCACTTGGTGATGGATGTGAAGGATTGATTGTATTGGACAACCCAAAAGAAATTGCAGATGAAATATCCAATATAATTCAAAATCCACAGTTGTCAATTGAAAAAGGTAAAATTGCTAGAGAGTATGTTATAAAGAACTTTTCTTGGGAAGCTAGTGTTGAAAAATTAGAAAAGATATATTATGAACTGGTTGAAGAAAGAAAAAAAGGGATTGTTGAAATTGTATAACTTTTAGAGGTATATGTATGAATGATAATAATGTATTATTCAAAAGATCAATTTTCACTAGATTTAACTGGAAAGCTAGTGGATTAGTTGTTGGTGTATTTGCTCTAATATTAATAACATTATTACTTAATTATAAATATTGTTATCAAGGTTTACTAACAAAAGAATCAATGGATATTGCTCAGATTAGCAGAAATATTTATGAGGGAGCTGGATATAAAACTAGTTTTATTAGACCATTAAATACGGGATTGTATGAAATATACGCACCTCCAATTCCTGAAATAAATCATGCACCATTAGTTCCATACATAACTTCAGTTTTTTACAAGATAAAAGGTGTTAGTGACCATTCTGCAGTTTGGCAGACACTTCTATTTTATATATTGACAACAATTTGTATTTATTTTCTTGGTAGAGTATTATTCAGCCACTATGAAGGTTTGTTATCTGCTACACTGTGGGGATTAAATTTCTCTGTATTAAAACTCACATTAACAGCTCTTGAGTGGATGTTAGGTGTCTTTCTTTTTACATTATTAGCATTATTTATTGTATATGTTCACAAATATTCATTATCTAATCAACATAAAAAAGCAACTATTTTTGTTATATTATGTTGTATCATTTCATCTGCATTGTATTTAACTAATCATTTATTATTTTTTATTATAATTCCAATTATGTTGTTTTTAATATTTACAAGATCCATAAAAAATTATCAAGCTGCTGCTTTTGTTGTTGTTTTTCTATTGTTATCTGCACCTTGGGCAGCAAGAAATGCTATGTATGCCAGCTTCCCTGTTATTGGAGGAACAGCATGGGATATAATGACTAACACTGACGTTTATCCAAATGATACCTTATACAGATCAACTGATTTTAATAATAAAAGTGCTCTGTTACCTTTATCATTTCCATTCAATCATTTCAATGCATTTACAAAGAAAACAACTTTAGGTATTGGAAATCAATTATTAGGTCTTGTTTTGCTTTCTGGTATTTTTGTTTTCCCATTTATGTTTGTGAGTATATTGTATAAATTCAAAAATGATGATGTTAATGCTTTAAGATCATTTTTATATTTATGTATTCTTTTTATGGTTTTTATATTTTCAGCTTATGGTGTAAAATCTGATTCACAGCTAATATTTACGAGTGTTATTGTGTGTATTTCATCAGGCTATTTTTTATTATTACTTAATGCAAAAAAACTTCATCCTTTTTATATGAAATCAGTAATTGGTGGTTTAATAATTTTAGCTGCTCTTCCAACTATATTTGCAATTTTCTGGAAATCACCAGAAGATCCTGATACAAACTATACTGCTGCACTAAATTTCTTTGCAGAAATTGGCATAAGAGGTGCAGGTGGTATTGTATTTACAGATGTTCCTTGGATTGCAGCATGGAAAACACAAGCAGAGGCTGTATGGGTACCAAGAGCTGATAAGGATGTATATAACCTAAGAAATAGAGGACTACCAATGCACACAGTTATTCTCACACCAGAATCTGCTAATTTCTCTCAAGATGAAGCTTGGTGGATGCTGCATAGGGTTAAGTTATGGAGAGAATATATGAAAGATCCATCTGTTGGAGTAGAAAAAATATTACAAGCAAGTGGTGGTCCTATTAATGCTCCTGAACCTGCTTCTGTATTATTAAATAGATTCAGAAGAATTTATGCAATCTCTGAAACAATTACAAATCTTGAAATAGTTAGAACAGATCCTCTAATGCCAGATGATATACAAATATTTTCAATAGATTTGCCTGAATAAATCAATATAAAAAAAGAGATTAGAATATAATGAATTTATTTCTAACCTCTTTTGAATATAATCATTATTTATTTGTTTTGGTGCTTCTTTTTTTTCTTATTTCTGGTTCTAGTGCAATATCTAAAACCTGACTTATATGATCAACAAAATGAATTTTAAGATCTTTTCTTACATCTTCAGGCACATCTTCAAGCAAATCCTTTTGATTTTCTTTTGGCAAAATAACAGTATTTACCCCTGCCCTATGTGCTGCTAATACCTTTTCTTTAATTCCACCAACAGGAAGCACTTTGCCTCTTAATGTGATCTCTCCTGTCATCGCTAGCCTTGGTTTAACTTTTCTCCCACTAAATAATGATGCAAGAGCTGTAGTCATAGTAACACCTGCTGATGGTCCATCTTTCGGAATTGCACCTGCAGGCACATGCAAATGAACATCAGAAGTTTTGTAGAAATCACTCTTTATACCTAATTCCTGTGCATGTGTTCTTACATAGCTCATAGCAGCCTGTGCAGACTCTTTCATAACATCACCAAGTTGGCCAGTGATTGTTAATTGTTTGCCTCCTTCCATTTTTGTAGCTTCAACAAATAAAACATCTCCACCTGTTGGTGTCCATGCAAGTCCTACAGCAATTCCGGGCTCATCTGTTCTATCTTCAAGTGACTCATAAGTATATCTTGGAACACCAAGCAATTCATGAACCATTGCTGGAGTTATTTTTATCAATTCTTCATTGCCCTCTGCAAATTTTCTTGCAACTTTTCTACAAACAGATGCAATCTGTCTTTCAAGGTTTCTCACACCAGCTTCTCTGGTATATCCTCTAATTATTTCAGATAATCCAGATTGTAAAAATGATATATGCTTACCTTTTTTTAACCCATGTTCATTAAGTTGTTTTGGTACTAAGTGCCTTTTTGCAATCTCAAGTTTTTCTTGCTCTGTATATCCAGCAAGCTCCAATATTTCCATTCTATCTCTCAATGGAGGAAGAATAGTATCAAGCATATTAGCTGTTGTAATAAACATAACTTTAGACAAATCAAAAGTAACCTCAAGATAATGATCCCTAAAAGTTGAGTTTTGTTCTGGATCCAATACTTCAAGTAGTGCAGATGATGGATCACCTCTGAAGTCTTGACCCACTTTATCTATTTCATCAAGCATAAATACAGGATTATTGTATCCAGCTCTTTTGATTCCTTGAATTATTTGTCCCGGCAGTGCACCAACATAAGTTCTTCTATGACCTCTTATTTCTGCTTCATCTCTCATACCACCAAGACTCATTCTCACAAATTCTCTTCCTAAAGCTCTTGCAATAGATTTACCAAGAGATGTTTTACCAACACCCGGAGGCCCAACAAAACACAAGATAGGGTGTCTTATATCTCCCTCTTTTTTAAATTTTCTAACTGAGAGATATTCTAATATTCTATCTTTTATTTTATCTAAGCCCCAATGGTCCTGATCTAAAACTGAATGCACTCTTTTTATATCGAGATCATCCTCAGTGTGCTTGTTCCAAGGCAAATTTACCAGCCATTCAATATATGTTCTTGCAACAGTATATTCAGGTGCCTGCGGCGGCATATGGCTAAGCCTGTCTAGTTCCCTTCTTGCCTCTTTGTCTGCTTCCGGTGGAAGCATTGCATTATTAACTTTTTCTGCTAACTCATCAATTTCTAAGGTTTTTTCATCACCCTCTCCAAGTTCTCTCTGAATAGCCTTTAATTGTTCTCTAAGATAATAATCTCTTTGAGTTTTTCCCATCTCAGTGTGAACTTGATTTTGTATTCTGCTTCCAAGCTCTAATACTTCAACTTCTCTCATTAGTATAGCAAGAAGTTTTTTCATTCTTTCTCTAGTACCAGGAGTTTCAAGAAGTTCTTGTTTTTCAGAAACTTTTATTGGCAAATGCAAAGCAATTGTGTCTGCTAGCATTGATGGCTTTGTCATTGCTGTAGCAATTGACTGCAGCTCATCAGGAAGATTTTGAGATAATGAAACAACCTTTTGGAATGCATCAGCAATATTTCTTCTTAGTGCCTCAATCTCTGTCATATTACTTTCATCATAATCAATAACCTCAGGAATTTCTTCAACTTTTACTTTTACATAAGGTTCATTTTGAATACATTCTTTAATTCTTATTCTTTTTAGTCCCTGCACTATTAGCCTCTGGTGCTCGGGTAATCTAAGCATCGTATGAATAGCAGCAGCAACACCAACAGAGTGAATATCATTGCATTTCGGACTTTCAATATCAGAATTTTTAAGTGCAGATACAGCAATAATTCTACTCTCACTTACAACTGCATCATCAACTAGCTTCATAGATGAATCTCTAGAGACAATAAGAGGCATCACAACCATCGGGAACAGTACGGTATCCTTTAGAGGAAGAAGGCTGAGTTCTTCAGGTATAACAATGCTATGATCTTTTACTGATTCTTCTTCCACCTTGATAATATTTTCTTTTGTCTCTTTGACATCCTTATCCATATATAAACCTCCATATGAGTCAACAAGTAATCACTTGATGACCAGCAGTTAAACATTGAAATTCATAAATCTAATACAAAATAAAGATTATTCGACTATTTCAATTTTATTAGGCAAGGGATCTTTCTTTTTTACTTTGGGAAGAATTACTTTTAGAAATCCATCTGAATAACTAGCAGTTAATTTATCTCTATCTAATGGAACATCATGAGGCAATGTTACAATTCTTTCAAATGGACCATAATATACTTCAAGTTGATGATATCTTATTCTTTTGCTTTTATCTTCATCTCTTTCAGTTCTCATACCTCTAAGAGTAAGCAATCTATTATCACCAGAGATAGTAAGTTCCATTTGACCGGGTTCAAGTCCAGCTGCACAAACTTTTACAATTATTTCGTCTTCTGTTTCATATATATCTATTCTAGGAGACCAGACATCTCCTGCAGTACCAGACATTTTATAGATATGAAAAAGCATATCATCAGATACCCTTCTCATTTCTTTTTCTAATTCTTCTAATATATCATCATAAGATTTGAACATTTTTCCACCTACATCGCACATACTTTACTTTTATAGATATCCATTTGATTTTACAATTTATATACTTATTCTTCAAGCGAAATTATACCTGTATTTAACAAACTCATAACCTATCTTCTATGAAACTTCCTCTCAAGCTCCCAGTTGGATAAGCTTACAATTATTGGTCTACCATGTGGACACACAAAAGGATTGTCACATTTCAATAGGTCATTAAGCAATTTCTGAAGTTCATCAAATGATAATGAATCTCCCGCTTTTACTGCCATTTTGCAGCTTGAAGTAATTAAAACTTGATCTTGTTTAACAATAATATGCTTGCTAATACTAAAATCCACAAGTTCATCAATAATATCTTTTAACACAGATTCAGCATCTTTTAATTTTATTGATGCAGGAACACCTCGAATTAGAAAAGTATCTTTTCCAAAAGGCTCTAATATAAAACCCGATTTTTGTATATCTTCAAGCTTTTCAGAAACTATTTTTGATTCTCTTTGACTTAATGACAGACTTACAGGCATCACTAACATCTGTATTGTTTTTTTTTCTTCTTTATCTTTTAAAAAAGATTCATACAATACTCTTTCATGAGCAATATGTTGGTCAATTATTATAATTCCGTCATCACATTCTGCTATCATATACATATTTTTTGCTTGTCCAATAAGTTTTGCACCTTTTAATGCAACTGTTCTAATTTCAGATGTATCAACCTCAGGAATAGGTGATTCTTCAACTG
>JBDNDK010000086.1:0-9696 GCA_046719185.1 Armatimonadota bacterium | reverse complement strand
TGTATGAAAGACAGTAAATAAATTGGTCTTTCTTCTTAATATATAATTACCCTGTGCATTTTTCTGTTAAACAGTATTATATAATTATTATGTGCTATTATAATCATAACTTGAAACTGGGTTTATTTTAGTGTAGATTATCAAATAATATAGAGTATATTAATTTAAAGGATGAGCTAATGGAACAGATGTGGGCACCTTGGAGACTTGACTATATCACAGGTGAAAAAATAGATGGCTGTATATTTTGTGAGTTTCCCAAAAAAAATGAAGATGAAAAATATTTAATTTTAGAAAGAGGCAAGCATAACTATATAATAATGAATGCATTTCCATATTCTAATGGACACTTAATGGTTGTTCCATACAGACATTTGAGTGATTTAGCAAAGCTTAAAACAGAAGAAATGCAGGAAATGATGGAACTCATTCAAAAATGCTATAAAGTTATAAAAAAGCTTTCATATCCTGATGGGTTTAATATTGGGATGAATATTGGTGCAAATGCCGGTGCTGGTATTGCTGATCATCTGCATATGCATATAGTGCCTAGATGGAAAGGTGATACAAACTTCATGCCTGTTCTTGCACAGGTGAAAATAATTCCAGAGTCTTTGCAGGTAACATATTCTAAACTAAAAAAAATATTTGATGAGATAAATAATGAGTGATATAAAAGAAAAACTTGAAGAGCTGAAAAAAGATTGTATTAATTGTACAAAATGCAAGCTTTCTCAAACAAGAACCAATGTAGTATTTGGTGAGGGAAATCCGGAATCACCTCTTATGATAATAGGAGAAGGACCTGGAGCCACTGAAGATGCCACAGGAAGACCATTTGTAGGCAGAGCAGGAAAATTGCTTGATGATGCACTTGCAGCCTGCAAAATGAACAGAAACCATGTGTTTATATGCAACACTGTGAAATGCAGAGCCTGTATAATTGAAAATGGAAAAGCTAAAAATAGACCACCGGAAACTAGTGAAATAGAAACCTGCTCACCTTGGCTTCTGAAACAAATAGAGATAATAAAGCCGTTGGTTATATTATCACTAGGTGCACCATCAGCAAAATTTGTGATTAAAAAAGACTTCAAAATGACCAAAGAAAGAGGTATTGTATACCCCACTAAATATGCAAAATATGCAATAGCAGCTTTGCATCCTGCATATATATTAAGACAAGCTGGTCAATCTTTTGAAGAAGGAAGAAATCTTTTAATATCAGATATAGAAACAGCAAGAAAGCAAGTGATACAGGCAAAAAAAGAGAGTGAAGAAAAAACTTTAACCCTATTTTAAGGAGAGAGAAATGAGAAAAGTATTATTTGTAATTTTTATTCTTTTTGCACTATCAATAACAGCTTTTGCAGATTCAGAAACAGACTCAAAAACCAATTCAGAGCCAACTATGGTGATGGAGACTATTACTGTAAATGAATCTGTTCAGGGTGTAACTCTTGCATTAAGAGTGATTGAACCACATATGCTGGAAGCTTTAAAAATTAGGCTCAAACTCACAGATGAACAAGTTGAAAAAGTTAAAAGTCTTCTTGAATCTGAAAATAAAAACATCAGACCGCTTGTTGGCACCCACTTAATGGCAAGTCAGGAATTTGCAGTTGAAATAAGCTCTGAATATTTTAATGAAGAAAAATTAAAAAAAGCATCAGAAAAATTGATGAAGGCAGAAACAGATCTGATAAATGCTAGGCTGTCTGTTCTTGCTAAATTTAGAGCTATTTTAACAGACGAACAGCAAAAGCAATTGGCAGAGCTAATGAAAAGCTACACAGCTATCTGGCAGCCGGTTCTGATATCTCCTGTTACAGCAACTGATGATACCAAAGAAAATTGAGATAATATGGTATATATAAAATATCTTTAGGCAAAGTTAGAGATAAATTTTTATATCTTAACTTAAATAAATCTGCTAATCCAGTTCATATACAAATCCATGCAGAAGCAATTCACCTGTGTTAGGGTCTTCAACTTTTACTACTTTTGCTTTGCATAAAACATCAGAACCATCAATTCTCTTAACTACAGCACCTAAAATTGCAGTGCCTTGAGTATTATAAATTATGTTTTTTATTTTTTCTAATTCATCTTTACTAGGGAAAAATTGATCTGCTTTTAATTTTTGTTTCATTGCAGATTCTATACTGTCAAAACCTAGAATCTTTGCCATTTGGGGATTGAGCTCTAATATGTCATTATCATCATTGATAACTATGATTCCAATTGGAGAGTTGTCAAAGATACTTCTATACATTGCTTCTGTTTTCTTGAGAGCATTTTGGGTTCTCTTTAGTTCAGTTATATCAATACCAATGCCAATTATCCCTAAAAGATTTCCATCTTCATCTTTTACTGCAGTTTTTTTGTCTAATATTGTTTTGAAAGTTGTATCATCAAGAATAACTATTTCAGTATTAACTTCCTGACCTGTTTCAATGGTAATTTGGTCTTGCTCTATATGTTTTTCTGCTATATCTTTTGGGAAAAGATCAAAATCTGTTTTCCCAACAACATCTTCTTTTTTGAAATTAAAGTTATCAAGAGTTTTTTTGTTCATATAAACAATTCTGAAGTCTTTGTCTTTGAAGTAGGTATAACCGGGCATAAGATCAAAAATTGTAGATAATATTTGTTCTTGCTCTTTGATTGATGCATACATTTTATATCTTTGGGTATCATCAATCACAAATCCCTCAAAATATAGAAGTTTATTATCTTCATTATAGATAGGTCTTGCATTTGCATTTATATAAATTATAGATCCATCTTTTTTCCTTGCATGTGTTTCTATTTTCAAAAGTTCATTTTTCTTGCTGCTCTCAGTGATCTTTTTGATTATCTCATCTCTATTGTCAAAAATATCTATCCTTACATCAGAGACAAGATTCATCATTTCGTTTGGATCTTCATAGCCAAACATTCTGGCACCGGCTGGATTGATTTTTAGAATTTTGCCGTCATATCTCACTCTAAACACACAAATAGGAGTGTTTTCAAAAATGCTTTCATATTCTTTTTCTGCACTTTTCCATGCTTGTTCTATAATTTTCTTTTCAGTGATATTATTTGCAAGGTAGCCAACACCTGTTATTTTGCCTTGTGAATTTTTTACAGGAAAATAATGCTGCAGAAACCAATAATCAATCGGTCCATATTTCAACTTTCCTTCATTTGTGATATTTTGCCCAGATGATATTACTGCATCAAAATAAGTCTTATCTTTTTCTGCAAATTCTTTATTAAAAATTTCAGAAAATTTCTTTCCAGCAATTTCATTTTGTGTGAGGTTAAATCTTGTAGGGACATTGCAATAGGCTATGTTTCCCTCTAAATCTCTCATAATCACTATGTCATAGCTGTTTGTTATTGATGAGTTAATATCTTTGAATATCTCTATCTCATCTGGGTAAACTACTCTCCATTCAATTATGAAGTTTTTAACAGCTTTCAGTCTCAATGAACCGGGTATTATGTCAACAAACACAGAAAAATTGCAGTCTTTACTCATATCAATCAATATTTTTTGAGGTTTTGCAGATCTTTCTGCAAGTTTGCAGGTAAGTTTTATGTCTTTTGTATATTTAGGATTTATATTCCACGGATACATACTGCAGAAAGGTTTACCAAATGCATCTTTTATGGTTGTCTTCATAAAATTTTCAGCAGATTTATTGATATATTCAATGTTGCCATCAAGGGATATCAATGCCAAGGATGTTTTGATTAAATCAGGAAGGCTAGTAAATTTTCTTTTTATTTCTAAAGGATCCATATATATAAATCTCAGTTCAGTATTGTGTAGCATTTGATATTACAATATCATTTTAATTATATTTTAATATTTTTGTAAAGCATAAAATGTTTACTTAATAAAAAATTTTGATGTTTATGCTAATAATTATAGAAGCTTTCTTAAAATTGTGTATGCCGGCAGGTTGTTTTCTATCAGAAAAGTGTCTTGATTGTTCACTTTCTCAGCTTCAGAACCATCAATTAGTTTTATTGGGTTAGGTAAAATATATTCAAACATATTTCCATCTGGTGTTAAGGCTTCAAGTTTTTCTCCAGCAGCAACAGTATTCTTTACCTCACAAACTCTATGATTATCTATTATCTGCTCAGTGGTATTTGCTGCCATCACTGAAGTATGCAGAAAAGTTCCAGCCTCCCATCTGTAGTCATCTGGAGTTATGTTTCCTTTCATAAATCCATGAGTGTAGCCTCTATTATTTACTCTGAGCAATTGTCTTAATGCTTCTTCCTCATCCATTGGTTTGCCATCAAGAAATCTTCTATAAACAGTCAGCACAGTAGCAAGATAATGAATATTTTTCATTCTGCCTTCAATCTTCAATGAGGCAACTCCCATATCCGATAACTCTTTTACATAAGGAAACAATGCAATATCTCTGCTGTTGAAAAAATATAATCCTCTGTTATCTTCCTCAACAGGAAAATACTCACCGGGTCTTGTTTCTTCCATTAGATAATATTTCCACCTGCAAGGTTGAGTGCATTCACCTCTGTTTGCTCTTCTGCCTGTTAGATAATCACTTATTGCACACCTGCCTGAGTATGAGAAACAAACAGCTCCGTGGATAAACACTTCCAACTCAACTTTATCTCCAACAGAGTTTACAATATCTCTAATCTGCTCAAGTGAGAGTTCTCTTGCCAAATTTACTCTCTTTGCACCCAACTCTGCATAGGCTAACACTGATTGTGAGCTCACTGTGTTTGCTTGTGTGCTGATATGAATAGGAGTTTTCAGTCCTAGCTTTTTGAGTTCAAATATCACACCTAAATCAGACACAATAAATCCATCAACACCAATATCACTCAATTTTTTTGCTGATGCTAATAGTTTGTCATACTCATTAGAAAATGGATATATGTTAAGAGTTGCATATCCTTTTTTGTTGTGTTTATGCAAAAAATCAATGCCTTCTTGTGCATCTTCCATTGTAAAATTGCCAGCATAGCTTCTTAAAGAAAAATCCTCAAGACCAAAATACACAGCATCAGCACCATATATGCAAGCCCACTTAAGCCTTTCAAGAGTTCCAGCAGGAGCAAGTAATTCAGCAGCCATTGTCAATAACACCTATCATCTCTAAACTTTATACATCCATGCTATCAGAAAAAATATATTGAGTCTAATTTTAATATCAGATAAATCTATAAATACTTATAATAGTTTACGATAATCAAAATATCGGGTATAATGCAATTGCATTGCATATTTTCGGAGTTTAATATGTATCAGTCAAGAACAATAGAAAATTATATAAAGAAAATTCAAAATCAGTTTCCTGTTTTACTTCTTACAGGAGCAAGACAAGTTGGAAAAACAACTGTTCTAAAACATTTGAGTGATGATAAAAGAAAATATGTAACTCTTGATGATCCATTAATACTTCAACTGGCAAAAGAAGATCCTGCCCTTTTTTTTCAGAGATTTCAACCTCCATTGTTGATTGATGAAATTCAGTATGCTCCGGAATTGTTGCCATATATAAAGATTATCTCTGATAATAGTGAAGAAAAAGGGTTATTCTGGCTTACTGGTTCTCAACAATTCCAACTAATGAAAGGAATTTCTGAATCACTTGCCGGAAGAGTAGCAATTCTGCAATTGCTTGGTTTTTCTTACAAAGAAAGAATAGGAAAAAGCTCTGAATCAGTTCCATTCTTACCAAATCAGGACAAAGCTGTCAGCTATAAAAATAGTGATATGCTAAATCTTGAGAAACTCTACAAACTAATCTGGCAAGGTTCAATGCCTACTATTGCTATAAATGAAGATATGGATAGAGACTTATATTACAGCTCTTACCTTCAAACATATTTACAAAGAGATGTTAGAGATTTAGCAAAAGTTGGAGATGAGATAGCTTTTGTGAGATTCCTAAGAATAACAGCCTCAAGAACAGGTCAATTGCTTAATTATGCTGATCTTGCAAGAGATGCTGATATTGCACCAAATACAGCCAAAAATTGGATATCTATTCTGCTAGCTTCTGGAATAATATATTTACTTGAACCATACTTCAATAACATAACCAAAAGAATGGTCAAAACACCCAAATTATATTTTCTTGATACTGGATTATGTGCTTATCTTACAGGATGGTCAAACCCTGACACATTAGAATCTGGTGCTATGAGTGGAGCTTTTTTTGAAACTTGGATAGTTTCTGAAATGTTAAAAAGTTATTTGCATAATGGTTTGCAGCCTCCATTCTTTTTTTTCAGGAGTGATGATAAAAAAGAAATTGATGTGTTAATAGAAACAGATGGGACAATATACCCTGTTGAAATTAAAAAAACAGCATCTCCATCAAAAAATCATATAACATCATTCAGCTTAGTAGAAAAGTTTGGAAAGCCTGTAGGTTTGGGTGGTGTGGTGTGTCTAGCTACAGAATCATTACCTATAACTGAAAATGCAATTTCTATACCTGCTGGTGTAATATAATTTATTAGTTTGCAGTTTTCTTATTGAAGGGTAAATACACTATATTATATTTTATATCTAGGAGAAATAAAGATATGCTTAATGTAGGTGATAAAGCACCAGATTTTACTCTTCCTACAATTGGTGGGAAAACAATATCACTCTCAGATTATCTTGGCAAAAAAAATGTTGTCTTGTATTTCTATCCAAAAGATGATACACCCGGCTGCACAAAAGAAGCTTGCAGCTTTAGAGATTTTCAGGCAGAATTTGAAGAAGCCGACAGTGTGATTCTTGGTGTTAGCATTGATAGCGTTAAAAGCCATGAAAAGTTTGCAGAAAAATATAATCTTCATTTCCCTTTGCTTGCTGATGAAGAAAAAAAAGTTGTTTCAGACTATCAGGTCTGGAAAGAAAAATCTATGTATGGCAAAACTTTTTTAGGTATTGAAAGAACAACTTTTGCAATTGACAAAGAGGGAATTATCAGAAAAATATGGCACAAAGTGAAAGTGGAAGGTCATATTGATGAAGTGCTGGAGTTTGTTAAGAGTCTTTAGTTTTTGTGTCTTCATCAGATTGCTGGATTGGCAGATAATTTACACACATCATAATATTTAGATTGCATTCTGATTTGTTTTTGCAGTTATCACAAAGAGATTCTACATCAGAGTTATTGTCTTTATTTGTGGGTTTATTATCTGATAATTCCATCATCCAACAACACTTTTATTATTTCAAAATACATAATCAGACGGCAGATAAATCCCCTTAGTCTGCCTCTTTTTTCTTCTTTCATCCAATGTGTGCAGCCATATAGCACAACTCTTTCTATTACATGTCCTTTTGCCTTGCAATATTTCGTTATTGCAGATTCAACACCAGACCTTGCATAATCAAGATTGGGAATACTAAGAAAAATATCTCTTTTTATAGCTCTCTGACCAGAAATATATGGAGCTATAATCTGTGCTAAGTCTGTGATGTTTCTGCCACCTTTGAATATACCTATAGAAACCTCAGACTTTCCATTTATCACAGGTTCAATTATTGCATCAATTTTTTCTCCATCCATACCAACTAAATCAGCATCTAAAAAGAGGATAACTTCTGCATCAGTGCTTTCTGCCCCTTTTTTCATAGCAGCAGCTTTACCCATATTATTCGGAAGAGTTATAAGTTTTATCTTTTCAAACTGGCTTGCTTCCTTAGAAGTATTATCAGAAGATCCATCATCAACTACTATGATTTCATTTATATATTTTGCATCATAAGCAGCCTTTAGAACAGCAGATATTCTGCCTTCTTCATTATAAGCAGGAATAATCAAAGCTGTCTTTGCTCTTTTATTTTTTGACTCATTATCAGAAAGTGTTTTAGAACAATTTATGCATTTCAACTATTTTCCATTTGCCTCCGTGGAAATATCATCCCAAGCCTTTTTGAACATTCTCACAGCTCTGTCTTTTGTATTTCCAAAAAAATGAGCAGTATCACCAATTATATCTGTTGAGACTTTATTGGCTGTGCTTAAACTTTCAAGGGCTTTGTCCATTTCTATTTTTGCTTGTTCATATTCTTTTTTTTCCAGCAGAGCTTTTGCTCTTTTGGTATGTCTTTCAGCTTTTGCAAGATTTGTTACAAGGTCATCTTTATCACCATCTGATTTACCTTCAGACTGAAACTTTGATGTGATGCTTTTCACTTCTTCTCTCATTTTCTCAAATCTATATTGATTATATCCTATTAGTCCTATAAAGAATATCAAAATCAGCACTTGAACAAAAAATCTCATCGGATTTTAATCCTCCTGTAAGATTATATATAATTTTGCTAACAACTGGCTTTGTTTATCATGCTCCAAGCTCTTTTGCTTATTTCAAATGAGTTGCTTTTTGAGAGTATATTTAGATAATCATTTGTTTTTTCACAGTCAATTTTATTGTTTTCAATTGAAGATAACAACATTCTGTTTGCTTTTGGGTTAGACATATCCAGCATTGGTTCTAATAGATAGTGTTTGCCTAAAATGAATATTTTTGGAATGATAACAGAGAAGAAAACTTTATATAAAATAGATTCCAGCTCTGCATCGGCATTTTGCAGAATTGATAAGCCAGCATTCCAACATATATCTATCCATTCTGGTCTGAAGGCAAGGTCTGAGAGGATTATGAGGCAGTATTCTTCTTTTGTGTCAGTCCAAACAGAAACTAGTGTTTCAACAGCTTTTTGTTTATCACTTTCAAACAGCTTTCCTGCAGATATCCAACTATATCCAACAGAGCTCAGTGCAATAGCTCTCACTTCTCTATCTCTATCTTTCATCCACTCACTAAGCATTTGAAAATCAACATCACCATATTCACACAAAATCTCAACTGCAGCAGCTCTCACTTCATTTTTGTAGTGCTTAGAAAGTTTATATAAAAAGTCTGATTCTTGAGGCAAGAGTTTGCAATCTTCATTTTTTATCTTTTCCCAGTCTTCAAGCAAATGGTGTAATACTATATTGCCATCTTCTGTTTTTTCACACTCTCTGAACCTCATTTTTATCCCCTGGGCATTATTTTATAGGTTATATTGCAAATAAAAATTTATTTTGTTTTGCAGGCAAGCTATCTAAGCATTATTGTTTATAAGATTTAATTTTCTATCAATTTCAACAATCAATGGTAATCTAAGTGATAATAATATCAAGTATCATATCTCTATCATATCAAAAAAATAAGATTATAAGTAATATCCATATTTTATATCTTTGACATTGATATTCATCTTTTTTGTATTATTTTGATTGTTATTGATATTGATGTAGAAAGTTTGCAGTTTTTTTATGGATTCTTCTGTTGGTTTTTTGTCAGTTGACAATACCAATAGCAGCATCTGAATTTGAAGTATGCAATCTGACAATCAATCAGCAGTAGGCTACAGCAAAAATATCTAAATCATCACAAAAGACCTATAAAAAAAGGCTGCCTCAAAAAAACTGAGACAATCTTTTGCCAAATATATTTACTATCCATATATATTATACACCAAAAATCAAAAAGTGGCACACATATGTTCGTATTTTATTTTGATATTTTTGTGAACAACAATTCTGAGCTTGATTTGATGGATTATTGGGGTTAGGTTTTGTAGGTATCGCAAGCAAGTTACCGCAAACACCACATCGTAGATTACGTCACCCTGAACTCGTTTCAGGGTCTCATTGG
>JBDNDK010000085.1:0-9844 GCA_046719185.1 Armatimonadota bacterium | reverse complement strand
AATAGCCATGAAGCTCGACCTTTGGTGCATCCTGTGCATAAGCCGCACCAATCATAGTTAATACTGAAATTACAAAAAACACAGAAAACAAAACAATTACTTTTGATTTAGCCACAGTTATTTTCCCTCCATAAAATATTTTTTCCAAATCCGTGGACTAGAAAGATTGAGATTTTATATACTATGCAGTTCCTCTCCAGATAGTATTTTCACACCTCTCTCTTTTAGTTTGATGATTGCCTCATCAACTTCTGAAACCCTGAATATAACAATTGCATTCTTTTCAGATTTACCAACAAATGCATACATATATTCAATGTTTACATTTGCATCAGCAAAGCTGTCTATTATTCCTGCTAATCCACCCGGTGAATCAGGTACCTCAATTGCTAATACTTCATTAGGTTTCACTATAATATCGGCATTAGTCAATGCATCTTTAGCTTTAGAAGGATCATCAACTATTAATCTTAATAATCCATAATCTTTTGTATCAGCAATTGACAATGCACGAATATTAACATTGTTGTTTGCAAGTATTCTTGTAACATCTGCAAGTCTTCCTGACTTGTTTTCAAGAAAAACAGATATCTGTGTTACTTTCATTTATTTATATAACTCCCTTCTGTCAATAATTCTTTTTGCTTTACCTTCACTTCTAGCAATGGTCTTAGGCTCAACTAATTTAACTTTTAACGATATACCTAATAATGAGTTTAATTCCCATTCAATTTTTTTCTCAAGTTCTTCCATTTGTTTCATTTCATCTGAAATCATATCTTGTGAAACTTCAACCCAAACTTCTAAATCATCCATTGCACCAGGCTTTCTATCAACTACTAATACATAATGAGGTTCTGTGCCTTCAATTTCCATTAAAACACTCTCAATTTGTGATGGGAATATATTAACACCTCTAATTATGAGCATATCATCACTTCTGCCCATCACTCTGTGCATTCTTGCAGAAGTTCTACCACAGGCACATTTTGAATCATCAATATATGTTATATCTCTAGTTCTGTATCTTAATAGTGGAAGTGCTTGTTTAGTTAGAGAAGTAAATACTAATTCTCCCTTTTCACCAGGAGGCAATACCTCACCAGTGTCAGGGTCTATAATTTCTGCAATGAAATGATCTTCATTAATATGAAGTCCACCTTTTTCAAGACATTCATAAGAAACACCAGGTCCAATTACTTCACTTAATCCATAAATATCTAATGCATCAATACCCAATGCTGATTCAATTTGTTTTCTCATATTTTCTGTCCATGGTTCAGCACCACAGAATGCAACTCTGAGAGGGAGTTTTCTAACATCAATTCCCATTTCTGTTGCAGTTTCAGCAAGCAATATTGCATAGCTAGGTGTACAGCATAATACTGTGCTACCAAAATCCTCCATTAGTTGTATTTGTCTCTTGGAATTTCCACCTGATATTGGTATTACTGATGCTCCAATTTTTTCTGCTCCATAATGAGCACCTAATCCGCCAGTAAATAGTCCATATCCATAAGCATTTTGAACTATATCACCTTTTGTAGTACCACCAGCTGCTAAGGTTCTAGCCATAAGTTCAGCCCATAATTCAATATCTTCTTTTGTATAGCCAACAACTGTTGGTTTTCCTGTTGTTCCAGAGCTTGCATGCACTCTTACAACCTTCTCCATTGGAACTGCAAACATTCCAAAAGGATAATTGTCTCTGAAGTCGGCTTTTGTTGTAAATGGTATTTTGTTCAGATCATCAAGAGTTTTTATATCTGATGGTTTAATTCCTACATCATCTAATTTCTTTTTGTATGCAGGAACATTATTATAAGAATTTGAAACAGATATTCTGAGTCTCTCTTCTTGAAGTGCTTTTAATTTAGATCTCTCCATACACTCCATTTCTTTGTTCCAATAATTCATAGGAATACCTCGTATCATATTATTTAATTAGATTATTTCTTAAGAATTGTCAAATTATGCAATAAAAAATATATATAATCAACCCTTTTATTAAGGAATGAAATAAAATTTATATATTTAATATCTTTTGACAATCTATATATTATCCAAGAAGCTATGTTAATCCTGCAATTATAGAAATAATTAAATAATTTTTAGCTAGATAAGAAAAGTATTGCAAACATCAACCAAATTTTGTAAAATACAACCGCTGGCACTCTAATAGTCAGAGTGCTAATTTATAGAATAAATTTTATGGGAGGTGCATAAGAATGCTCAAGCCCTTAGGTGACAGAATTATTGCAAAAGCAATTGATGCAGAAGAAAAAACTGCTGGAGGTATAGTGCTACCAGATAGTGCTAAAGAAAAGCCATTGGAAGCAGAGGTTTTGTCCGTTGGTCCTGGCAATCAATTGGAATCAGGAAAAATGACTCCTATGGATGTAAAGGTTGGAGACAAAATAATCTATGGAAAATATGCTGGAACAGAAGTAAAAGTAGATGGTGAAGAATTAATTATTCTAAAAATTGATGATGTTTTAGCTGTGTTGGAGGGTTAAGAGATTGTCTGCAAAAATTTTAAAATTTGATGAAGATGCCCGCCGTGCCATTGAAAGAGGAGTGAACAAGCTTGCAGATGCTGTTAGCACAACTTTAGGACCGCGCGGTAGATATTCTGTTATACAAAAAAAATTTGGTAGTCCATTAATTATTAATGATGGTGTTACTATTGCAAAAGAAATTGAAATTGAAGATAGATTTGAGAATGTTGGTGCTCAATTAGTTAGAGAAATTGCATCAAAAACAAATGATGTTGCAGGTGATGGCACAACAACAGCAACAATTCTAGCTCAAGCTATTGTAAAAGAAGGATTTATGAATGTTGCAGCTGGAACTAATCCTCTTGCTATCAAAAGAGGGATAGAAATGGCTGTTTCTGCTGTTGTTGAAGAAATCAAAAAGCTTGCAACTCCTGTCAAAGATAAAGTTTCAATAGCACAGGTAGCTAGCATATCTGCAAATGATAATGTAATTGGCAATTTGGTTGCTGATGCAATGGAAAAAGTTGGTAAAGATGGTGTTATCACAGTTGAAGAATCAAAAAGTATAGATACTCATCTTGAATGGGTTGAAGGTCTTCAATTTGATAAGGGATATATATCTCCATATATGGTAACAGATCCTGAGAGAATGGAAGTTGTACTAGAAGATGCATATATTCTTCTATATGAAAAGAAAATTTCTTCTATTCAGGATTTAGTGCCAGTTTTAGAAAAAGTTATACAAAGCGGAAGACCAATTCTTATAATATCAGAAGATTTAGAGGGAGAAGCATTAGCTACTCTAGTTGTAAACAAACTTAGAGGTTCTTTTGTATCTGCTGCTGTGAAAGCACCTGGCTTTGGTGATAGAAGAAAAGCAATGATGCAAGATATTGCTATTCTTACCGGTGGCACATTTATAACTGAAGATTTAGGTGTGAAGCTCGAATCAATTGATATAGGTATGCTTGGTCAAGCAAAGAAAGTTATTATCACAAAAGATAACACTACCATTGTTGAAGGTGCTGGCAGTGTTGAAGATGTTCAGGGCAGAATTGCTCAGATAAAGAAAGAAATTGAAACAACTGATTCTAATTATGATAGAGAAAAACTTCAAGAAAGACTTGCAAAACTTTCTGGTGGAGTTGCAATAATTAGAGTTGGTGCAGCTACTGAAACAGAGCTTAAAGAAAAGAAAGCAAGAATAGAAGATGCACTATCAGCAACAAGAGCTGCTGTTGAAGAAGGAATTGTTGCAGGTGGTGGAGTTACACTTCTTAATGCATCACATGTGCTGGATAAAATTAAAGCAGATTCTGACGAAATGGTTGGAGTAAAAATTATTAGAAAAGCACTTGAAGAGCCAGCAAAGAAAATTGCCATAAATGCTGGTCTTGAGGGATCTGTTGTTGTAGAAAAAATAATGTCAATGAAAAAAGGTGAAGGTTTGAATGCTGCAACTTGTGAGTATGAAAACCTTATCAAAGCTGGAGTTGTTGACCCTGCAAAGGTTACAAGAACAGCTCTTGAGAATGCGGCAAGTATATCTGCATTATTGCTTACCACAGAGGCAGTGATATGTGAAAAACCAGAAAAACCCAATCCTGCCCCAAGTCCTGCTGGCATAGGTGGTGGTATGCCCGGTATGGGTGGAATGCCAGGAATGATGTAAATTAAAAAAATTATTAATCTATATGAACCCAGTAGATTTATAAATACTGGGTTTATTTTCATTATTATTGACTTATAATTGCCTAATTGTTAATATATATATTGTAATCATTATGTTTAATTTGGAAGGGTAAATATAAATGTCGGCTTTTTTCCATATTTTGCAGCTAATTAGTGCATTGGCACTTGTTGGAATTGTTATGTCTCAGGCAACAAAGAGTGAAGGTTTAACAGGAACTATAGGTGGTAAAGCAGAATCTGCATTCCAAGGGAAACCCGGACTTGATGAAAAACTTGGTGAAATTACAAAATGGGCTGCAATATTTTTCCTTGTTACTAGTTTCATTGTTGCATATTTTGTAAATTAAAAAATAAGATTTAATTATATAAAAAAAGAGCAGTACAAAATTTATGCTGCTCTTCTTATTTCTTCATATTCATTTTGAAGGTATGGACAGTCTGTGCAATTTGTAGATTTGCATTCAACACAAGCACTATTAGGAGCATCTTTAGATGTCCTTATAAGCCATGAATATAAACCAACGCTAGCTAAAACCCAGATCAAAGCAATTCCAATCCACATAGTGTAATTCCTCCAAATAAATTATTGGTATAAAAGGAACATATCTTAATAGGTACTTTGATCAAGAATTTCATATATTTAAAACGGCATCTACCATAATAGATACCCTTTTCATTTCTAAGACATCATGCACTCTAACTATGTTTGTTCCATTCAATATTGAAACTGCAACTGCACCTGCTGTACCCTCTTGTCTTTCTTCAATAGGCAAATCTCCTAAAACTTTGCCAATAGTTGATTTTTTTGAAACTCCCATAAGAATTGGTCTTCCCAGAGATTTGAATTCCGTTAATCTCTTTAAAAGTAAAAGATTATGTTTAACAGTTTTTCCAAATCCAAATCCAGGATCAATTATTATTGATTTATTATTTATTCCTACAGATTGGCAAACTAATAATCTATCGTATAAAAATTGATAAACCTCATCAATTAAATTTTCATATGTAGGGTTATTTTGCATTGTTTTGGGTTGTGATTTTGTATGCATAATTATATATGGCAATTTCGATTGTGCTGCAACATCCAAAATTTTTGAATCAAATCTACCAGCACTAATATCATTTATAATCTCTGCACCATAATTTATTGCTTCATTAGCAACTTTGCTTTTCCAAGTATCAATGCTTATTGGAATATCTAACTTGTTTTGTAATGCTTTTATTACAGGAACAACACGACTAATTTCTTCATCTGTAGATATAAAATCTGATCCAGGTCTTGTAGATTCACCACCAATATCAATTATATCAGCACCATCTTCAGCCATTTTTATTGCTTTTTTTACAGCAATGTCTGCATCAATATATTGTCCACCATCAGAAAAGGAATCTGGAGTAACATTTAAAATTCCCATTATTATTGTTCTTTCTTTCATATTTTCTGCTAAATTTAGAAGCTTTTTAGAGTGGGGGACATCAAGGATTGGGGTTTGATAATACTTTTTTATTGCATCATCAATTGATTTAGACAACTCAGGACATCTATTTGATAATAATATAATTGCTGATTTATGATGACTTAGAGATGCATTTATTATGATATCTCTTTGATTTATTGATAGAAAAACATCAGCATTATTTGCGGAATAAATGTCATACAATACTTGAATTTCAAAAGAATCAAGATTATTTATTTTTATTGGGGTTGAATTAATCGATATGTATTGCTGTGGTATCTCAATTGATAGGTCATCTGTTATATCAGAAATATTATTTATTGAAAGTATTCTTGTATAGTAATTTTTCATTTTTTAAAATATTTATTTATTCCAAATTATGGCACACTAATTGCAAGATGTATAATATCATTATAACCAATTGTCACATTATGGATGTAGAATATGAATAGAAAAATTTCACTTAATAAAAACAAAACATTAAATACAATAAAGCTGAATGTTAAACAATATAGATCATTAAATGATATTGCACCTCACATAATTAGATTATGGAGCTCATATACAAGACAATTAAATTATGCAATTGATAATGATAGATACTGCTAATAATTATATCTGAATATTCCAATTTTTTCTGCATTGACAATCATTGATATTATGAGCCAAGGAAACTGCTTCTGATAAAACATTCATAAGTAGTTTTTCTTTTTGCATCATTATTTCTCTAACTTCATTATGATCAAGTTGAATTTTAGATATTCCAGTTGCTGGATTTGTTGAAATTGCTAGTGCTGCATAACAAATACCGGCTTCTTTTGCTAATATAGCTTCCGGAATATTTGTCATTCCTACAACATCTCCACCAAGCATCGCAAACATTTTAACTTCTGCAGGAGTTTCATATCTAGGACCATTTACACCAACATAAGTAATATTATCCAAAAAATCCGCATTGTATTTTTCACAGCTTCTAACTAAAATATCGCTGCATAAAGGACAATATGGAAATGAAAAATCCGTGTGAACAATTTTGTCATCTTGATTATCAAAAAAAGTATTTTTTCTTGAATGAGTAAAATCAATGAAATCTCTCAAAATTAAGAAATCACCTGTTTTGATATTAGGTTTTAGTGCACCAACAGCACAAATTCCAAATATAATTTCTACATTCAGACTCTTCAAAACTGCGATTTGTGACCGATAATTTATTTGATTGGGTAAAATATTGTGATTGATTCCATGTCTAGGCAAAATTATAATTTCTTTATCAGATATATTAATCTCAGCCAGATGTACTGAGCCATATTTAGAATCAACACATTTATAAGAATTGGGAGCGAACTCTGGCATTTCATCAATGCCTGTTCCTCCAATAATAGCAATTTTAGATGACATAATTTGTACCCTCCATATAGGAGAAATGCAACAAATAACAAACAAAATCCTTCATAAATGCTCCAATTATAAATATAATATTGTTTGAATTTATATTATAATTGGAAGATATAATTTAATCTGTAAAAATTTCTATGTATATGAAGGGAAATTAGACTAAAATGCAGAATGTAACAATTCATAATATATATAATTTTGACTTTTGTAAAATGTAAAATATATCAAAAAAGAAGGGAAAACAATTTCAATATAAAATATAAATAGAATAAAGAGGAGAATTTGTTATGGACAATGATTTGATGATTGATGTAAGAAAGGATGATAAAATTGCCATTATTGAACTTGCTGGTGAAGTAGATGCATATACATCATCGAAGTTCAAAGAAGTGATGATTGAGCAAATTGAAAGCGGTAGCTCACATTTAATTGTAAATATGGAAAATGTTGAATACATAGACAGTGCAGGACTAGGTGCACTTGTTGGTGGCTTAAAAAGAGCCAGTGAGCACAACGGCAAAATTGTTGTAGTTTGCAGCAAACCTCAAATAAAAAAAGTTTTTGAAATAACAGGACTTGAAAGAGTATTCCCAATATTTAATGATGAAGTATCTGCTAAGAGTGCTGCAGAAGAAACACATAGGCCAACTGTATAATTTTTTTTTAATTTAGAGAGGAAATTATAATATGTCTTCAAAGGATGAGATGGAAGATAAGCTTAATATAAATGTGCCTGATGAATATGAATTAAGAGAAGAGCTATCTGGACTTAAAGATGCAGATTCCCAACTTTTTAGAGTACTGAGGGAATCTATGAATCATCTAGAAATTGCATATGTTTCCACATATCCACCAACAGAATGTGGAATAGCAACATTTACTAAAGATGTGTTGACATCAGTGTCTAAATATACTCCTTTTTCAAAACCTGTTGTTTTAGCAATTGGTGGCGAATTTGAAATTGAACCTTATGATAACAAAATTGTAAAATTCAAAATCGTAAAAGAAAACAAAGAGTCATTTATTGAGGCTGCTAGATTTATTAATGATTCTTCAATTGATGTTGTAAGTATTCAGCATGAATACGGTATATATGGTGGTCCTGATGGAGAATACTTAATTGATTTTATGGAAGCAATTAAGAAACCTAAAGTTGCTACTTTACATACCATATTGCATTCTCCAAGTCCAAACCAGAAAAGAATCATGCAAGAAATTGGCAAGCAATGCGATAAAATAATTGTAATGGTTAAAACAGGCAGGGATATTTTACTTGATGTTTATGGAATTGATCCACAAAAACTTGTACTTATTCCACATGGAGTACCAAATGTGCATAGAGTCTCTGCATCAAGAGTAAAGGCAGCTCTTGGAATAAGAGATACCAATATATTATCTACATTTGGATTAATTAATAGCGGAAAAGGTCTTGAGTATGTGATTGAAGCTATGCCAAAAATATTAGAAAAATTTCCAAACACTGTGTATTTGGTACTTGGTGAAACACATCCGGGTGTGAGAAAATATGAAGGTGAAAAATATAGAAATATGCTTAGTGAAACTATTGACAGGTTGGGTCTTCATGAGCATGTAAGATTTAACAATAGATTTTTATCACTAACAGAACTTGTAAGATACTTATGTGCAACAGATATATATATAACTCCATATTTAAGCAAGGACCAAATTGTGAGTGGTACACTTGCATATGCAGTTGGATGCGGCAAAGCTATTATTAGTACACCATATTTGTATGCTGAAGAAATATTAGCCGATGGCAGAGGACAGTTGGTTGAATTTAAGTCATCAGAAAGTATTGCAAATGCAGTTATAGATATTCTGAGTAATAAAGATAAAAAAGAATCAATGGAACAAAAAGCTTATAAATATGGCAGAAGAGCTGCATGGTTTAATGTAGGATTAGATTATTTTGATACATTTTACAAAGCAAGTATGAAAAGTAAACAGGAGGCTTCAAAGTCTTAATTATATTCGAATATAATTAAGACACCTATTATGAATACTAATAATTATCCACCTATTGTTTTTGAACATTTAGAAACACTCACAGATTCTACAGGAGTGATTCAGCATGCTATTTATTCTATTCCAAATAGAAGAACAGGATATACTACAGATGACAATGCAAGAGCATTAATAGCTGCTATAATGGAATTTGAAAGAACAGGTTCAAGACAAACACTGAGTTTGGTAAGCAGATATTTAAGCTTTTTGCATTATGCACAAAATAATCAAGGAAAATTTCATAATTTTATGTCATTTGATCAGGTATGGCTTGATGATCAGAGTAGTGAAGATTGTTTTGGAAGAACTCTTTGGGCTTGTGGATTTGCATTGCAGGCTGATATACATCCGAATGTAAAAAAAGTTGCCAAACAGCTGTTTGATGGTGCTGTTAGATGGATTCCAAATGTCTGGGCAATAAGGGCAAGAGCTTATTTGAGTATGGGATGTTATTATTATCTAAAATTTGATAAGGACAACGAAGAGGTCAGAAGACTTTTTAAGTGGGCTGTTGATAATATATGTGAGCAATATGAGTCATTTGCAGATTCAGAATGGAAATGGTTTGATAATGCATTAACATATTCAAATGGAATGATACCAAGATCATTGTTTTTTGCATATACGGTTTTTAATGATGATAGATATCTGAGAATTGCAAAAGAATCTATAGATTTCTTAACTAAAATATGTATAATTGATGGTAAACTGCATCCAATTGGATGCAATGGTTGGTACTTTAAAGGTGGGGAAAGAGCATGGTATGATCAACAGCCA
>JBDNDK010000084.1:0-10034 GCA_046719185.1 Armatimonadota bacterium | reverse complement strand
ATTTTCCACTGCCATCCTTTGCTCTGTATGCAGAATCTAATGCTTCTTCATAAGCATATGGAGCATCATTATCAGCATCTCTATAAACTACAGAATATTCAACACTCTGCAGGTTGGTTATTGTGCTGGACACTGGATTTGGTGTTGCACTACCTTCAAGCAATACAGGTGGATTATTTACCCAAGGACCATTTAAATCTCTGATTGTAACTCCAGATGCTGGCCTATGTGGAGCACCAGCTGGATTTGTTTCATCTAATCTAGTGAAATCATCATATATAGCCACAGCAGATCCATCAGAAGTTTCGAATCTATAGCTATGTGAGCCACCAGTGAGAACTGATGTTTTGTATTCATATAAAACACCTTCTCTGTAAACAAAAGTTCCAGTCTGACTTGTAGCAGGTGTCATATTATATGCCACATTATCAATATAAACCCTAACATACTCAGGAGCTTGCCCAAGCACCCCATCAAGGTCTCTATAAATAACTGAGAATGTAAATTCCTGACCCATTCCACCAGTATCAGGTGTTACTCTTCCCCTTTCAAGAATCGGAGCTGTATTACCACCAATTGTCTCTGGCATTTTTCTACCAAAGTGATATGTTGCCCTCACAGCATTCGGCTGGGGATCTGTAAACTCAATAATGCCATTGGATCTATCAATTATATAATCTCCACCTCTATAATATCTGCCATAGAGTATGCCAGTCCCGTTTGGCAATAGCCTTTGAAGAGATACAGGAGACTGATCATTAAATAATGTTGTTGTGAACGGATTGAAGTAGTTAATACCTTCAGCATTCTGATTAAGAAACACACCAAGCAAGCTTGATGTTGGATCAAGAGCATTAGATTTAATTCTAGCTGCAGAATCACCATTTGGTCTGAAATGTTCATTTGATGAAATCCAACCAAAGAACCATTGTTCAGCTGTTCCCTCAATCAAATGACTGAATCTTATGTCAGAATATTTTACCCACACAGGAGTATTTGCAGCAGGCAATAGTGTGCTAAGTCTTACAAGTCTATCACCCATTCTATAACCATTTTGCAAGTATCTTATATAAATAACTTCTACAGAAGAATCAAGACCAACAGGAAACACAATCCTTCCCTGCTTGTCAATTTGGGTAACCGGTATATCATCACCTGTAAAATCAGCCTTTGTATTAATCTCAACTATTTCTCTTATCCACCATGGCTGCTGTGGCACAAAAGTCCTATTTGTTGAGTCACTTGCAAGAGTTGATGCAGACATAACATATATGTTCGGATTGAATATTTGATAATAATTGTTGTTATCATTTCTAAGATCATCAAGTGATGTATAAACACCTTCAATACTGCCAACTAATCTAGCATCATCAAGCTCAATCCACTCTCTGCCATCATAACCCGGTATCGAAGTTGATATACCTCTCATCACAGAATATCTTTCATCACCAGCTTTTGACCAGCCACTCTTTTGATCATTTGCTTGAACCACACTATTATTTACTCTCACTACAACATCCGGTATTATTCCAGGAGGCTCTGGGAGTGATGTAATAATAGGACCAACTAATGGTGTATCTATTCCATCTCCATTAACAGGAGGAGCTGTAATTTTGAACCTTATTCCAGCACCACCATCTAAACTTTGAGCAATATCATAATCTCCACCAGCATCCCCATCATCAGTTAAATCAACTATCACAGTGCTAGCAGCATTAGATGTATCAGGATGATATCTTGCCCATTCAACTCCATCTGTTGCAACAAATGAGTAAAAATACTGTTTTGGCTCATCTGCTATTCCATCAAGAACACTTAGATTGTTTCCACCCAATCTTGTTTGATAGAAATACTCAACACCATTAGCATAGGCAGTATCAGCTGGATTTGCCTTTTGCATATCAAATCCATTATTCCAAAGTATGGTTTTTCCATCAGGCTGAAGCTCACCAATATATACTTTTATAATTCCCGGTGGATCATTGTTAGGATCAGAATAAGTTGCTCTAAATGTCCATACAGTAGCAGGTGTATTGCTTCCATCACTAGATTCTACAACGGGATTATTAAGAGATGGTCTCTCATTTTCTGTGATTGTAGGACCTTGAATCCAGCTTCCCAATGAAGCAGGAAGTCTAGTTGTTTCACCACGAATCGGATCATTAGGATCATTCTGTCTTCCCCAGTCATCAGTAAATTCATAATAGTGTCTTCTAATTCCAGTATCAAAAACTATATCACCCATAGATGCTGTATCAAAATAATAATAAACACCATTTCTAAACAATTGTCTATTATCTGCAGTAGGATTTATATTGACCTCAGGAAGCATATTAACTTTAATTGGGTCTCCACCATTTCTTGTCTCAATCCAAAGATTTGCAGAATGAGGTCTTTGTCCATCTGGGTCTCTATATAACACTCTAAATCTGAATCTATCACCCTGTTTCCCAATACCAGGAGTTACAGTGTTATTTGAAAGCACACATGGATTGTTGACATAAGGACCAGGAACATAATCATTGTCTATATATAAAGGAGTTCCTCTTTCTTCCTCTGTACTATCAGTTGGAACCCACCAATCAAAAAAGCTTCCACCCCAATACGGGTATCTATCTAATCTTCTTGGCCACATAGCTTGTTGAATGCCATCACTTGCCTCAAAATAATAAGTATGAGGACCAACAGGAAGTTTTGTTTTGTATATATACATAACACCATTTCTGAAATTATAAGGCTGTGGTTGGTTTGGATCAGGATACATTGTGTATGCTGTATATTGATGTGCAACAGTATTTCCTGTTCTTTCTGAGGCATTATTTATATAAACTCTAACATATAGTGGCGGCTGTCCATCCTTTTGTTGATACATTATCCTAAACACAGACTCTGTGCTTGTTGTAGCACCTGCTGTTTCAGCCAATGATGCAGCATCTCCAAGAGACACCGCACCAGTCAACAGCGGATTAACTGCTCTGTAAAAGCCATTTATTGTAGTGAGTGTCCCTAAATGTCTCTCCCAACCCCATTTTCTGGAAGCGTAACTTACACCTAAATTATCTGTTCTTGGCATTGTCAGCCTACAAGAAACATCAGGATGTTCACTTGCTTTCCAAGGATATGTCTGGTCAAGTCCATCTTCATAAAATCCAGGAACTCTCACTGGTCTATCTACATATAAAGTGTGGTCTTCCTTATTGAATATTTTTGTACCTAATACTTCTACAAAACTATAATATCTTCTGTTAGGATCTCTGTTTATCTCAGAATATTCTCTTGTTGGTTCATCTTCGTCAGAAAATGCATATTCAACTAATCTTCTTCCAGTAGGATCAAGTGGAGTTCCACCTCTTACAGATGATTCACCCCATGCTGCAGTATCTGGCTGAGAATGGAGAACATAGCTATCATCCCAAAATCTTAAATAGTCATCTGATGCACCAAAGAAATAGTGATATGTTCCACAAGCTAAACTTGAATAACCCCAATCCGCCTCACCAGGAAATAATCCATCATCTGCTACACCACTTTCACCAATATTTGTGATTCCTAATGGAAGAATTCTATAGAAGAATCTTTGATTATAATTGCCGGCTGCAAATGCAATAGGATCTTCAGGATACATTGGATATACCCTGTAATCACCAGTTCCTGCAATGTCTAAGTATAAATAAACACCATAATTTCCTGCATCTTCTCCAGTATCAAGCCAAGTAAAACCAGGAATATATGGTCTTGGTGGCAAATTATACCTGTTTTTATATTCAACTTGAAATAAAAATTCATGATTTCCAGACCCACTGTCTGGAGTGGTAGGATTTGTTTGAAATGTCGGCTTCACAACCAGTGGATCTACTGCAGCAGAAACAGGCCAATTACCTTCAGGATATGCTAAAAGCTCTAATTTTGTTGGACCACCTACACCAGCATACCCAGAACCAGAAGTGCTGTTATAAACTGTAACTGTAGCTTCCTGACTAGATGGATTATCATTTGCATCAGCTGTTTCATCAACAGGAATCTCCCACGCAGCTGCTTTTATCTTTCTTACCGCTGGAGCACCGTTGCTCCCGGCTCTCAACTCCGGCATATACCATACCGGAGTTCCATAAGGATATGGAAAGTCATCTTTCGGTGTCCAAATTAAATTGTTATAATTGCTGTTATCTGATGATGTCCAATCGTCATAAGAAACTCCATTATTTATTGGGATAAATGTTCTAACATCTGTTATATTTGGTGCTCCGCCACTTGGATTTGCCTTTGTTCTTAAAAATGCTGGAATGTCACCAATCATATAATTAGGCCTTTGAACCTCGTTTATCATTTTTAGACCAGCACTCACACATACTCTATACTTAGCACCACTTCTAATGTTGCCTTCAACATAATACATTGGAATGCCATTCAGCATCACAAGATCCCCAGTTCCTTGATTATCATAAAAGAAAAATGGAGAATTGACAGGCCTTCCATCTACCTCAGTTATTAAAATTATGCCCATTGACCAAGGTCCTGCAGCTGCATAGCCCGCACCTGTTAATGGATCACCAAATGTATCATTAACACTTCTTGTAGGGCTGGGAGGAACACCATCATCATTTTTCCAAACAGCTTCAAAAGTCCATATTGAGTTTGCTGTTCTTCCTGAAGGTCCAACAACTGTAAAACTTTCAATACCTGCAAATAGACTGCTAGTGGATATAAAAGACAGCATTGCTGCATAAACAATAATCAATGCAAAGTATTTAGATGTTGTTTTCATATAATATTTCTCCCAATTCTGATAAAAAGTGCAAGGAAAAAGTTTGTATAATTTATGGAGTGTCATTTAATAGCAAATTGTTCCAATATACTATGTTTATCATAAAATCCATATTAGATTATTTTTATTATTGACAGCTATACAAAACTTCAGCACTGCAATTGTATGTATTTTACGACTGCATTATACAACAGCCGGCTTTTTGTTAATATTTTATCTTCCGCCTGGTTTTGTATTTACAGAAGAATTTGGATACATTGCAGGTCTGAGAATTAATATCACAGGCTGTTTTGCTCTGAGCCAGTATCCCTTCCAAGGATGCAGCATTGTTTGAGCATCTCTGTATGTATCATAATTATTACTTGCAGTATTCCAGCTGAATAATGTCCCACTAATCCAGTTGTTAGCAATAGCCTCTTGAACTGTCATAATATTATTTGTCCTCTTATCCTTAACTAGCACCTGACCCCAATATATTGGATACACAAATGGGTTCCCTATCATATTCCAACCAGTACTAAGCTCAACTTCTTGTGGAACTTCCTGCCTTGTAAGCCTTTCACCAACTATCACTGCATCATCAGATAGTGTCAAAGGCTCAGTCATACCAGCTGATAAATCAGTCATAAATAACCAAAAGCTTCTGCCAGGAGACAAATTAGTCATTGGTTTGTAAACTCTAGCAACAGGATCCCAATTATATGCAAATATCCTGCCTTGTGGCTGTGACATTGCATGATAAATATTAAAATTATTAAAATTAAATGGCACATGCATAAATTGCCAGCCAAAAGTAAATAGACTTCTTCTAATAGATGGTACTAAAACTTTTCTTGTGACACTCTGCTGCCATCCAGTAACATCATCTCTAGCCATTACTCTATATTCAAGCTCACCAGAATATTCACCAGTAGGCTCTACATACCACACAGCAGGACCACCTTCATTATTGGAGCTTATCATACCAAGATTTTGTCTCAAGTCACCTGAAACCAACCTTAAACCTCTTGGCAAAAAAAGTGATACTGAAACATCACCAAGTGTATTAGGTGTATTTTGATCTGCCAAATTTGCCACATAAGCCGTTATCTTGAAAGGATTAGGTGTAATATCTAAAGTATGATTCTGTGAACTGTCATATTTAAGTGATGGCACACTTTGAACTGCTAAGCATATAGAATCTCTTTGCACAGATGAACTACCTTCTACAGTCCACTTTGAAGTAGCAGCACCCAAGCCGAAGTAAGTTACTATCCTTCTCACAGAACCAGGTGATAGACTTCTTTGTGCCCAATTTATCGCAAAAGACATATCATTAACTGTCTCTAATGGGTCAGGAATAAAATTATCTGGTATCCATACATTAGTCTGATAATTCAAATAAATATATCTTCCATATACAAAATGATCCGGTGGAGTAGCATCTTGCTCACTTAAAGTATTTCTTGTAACAACAACAGGATTTTCTATATTATCAACAATATCAACATGTGATGGAATGCTTGTTCCGCTTAATACCATACCATAAGGAACAGTTGGTCCGCCTCTTACTACACCAATACCGGGAATAAATGGCCAACCTTCAGGATTTTGATCACCAGCACCAGTATCACCATGCATCTGGAACCCAATATTTAATGGAGTATTGTTTGTTGCCGGGTTTTCTATATCAAATTCAAATCTTATTTGGTCTCTTACAAGACTCATTCTTATTTTTACTTTAACAGGATTATCACCAGTAGTTGTCCACTCACCAAATAAATATCTGCCATACTTAGCTAAAGGACTTCCAATGGGCGGATTAATGACTTTTGCACCAGCAGATGTGTTTTGCTCATAACCAGTTGTAGGGCTAGACCAATATCCAGATCCCGGATCACCAATCACATATAAATTTTGACCAATCCTTATCTTAAAATAGCCATAAGCATGAGCAGGAGTAACATCACCAAAAAATATTAAAGGCATATTGTTATCACCAGAAGTCTCAGGATCACCCTCCACAGCAACAGCTGCCCACCTTCCAGCTATCTGCTTCTCACCTTGATCATCAGGAACTTCAGTGACACCAGACCTTCCAAGCTTTGCTTCAATATATCTATTACTCAAACTTACATGCACTGCAAAAGCCGGCAACATAACAACTATCTGCATTATAATCACTACAGCAAACATTATAAATGCTGGTATTATCCGACTTTTTTTCATATTAAAAACTCCCATCATGCTTTCATTTATAACAAACTTATTCATTATGGCAATACCTTCATAATCAATGCATCATTTGCAGACACACTGCCAACTTTAGCTCTCAACCAATAACCACTAAACGGCTGAAGCATATCTCTCTCAGTTAATGCAAAATATCCACCAGAACTTGAAGAATAACCAAATAATGGCGTCTTTATCCATCCATTTCTTACAGCAGTATTTATATCAACCCATTCACTGCCTCTGTAACTGAACATTGCAGCTCTCCAAGGCACAGTTTGACCAAATGGATTTCCAATCATATTCCATCCATTATATAACCTAATATCAAATCCATTAGGTGATGATAATGTTGCATAATCAGGATTTATAACTGCATCATAAGGCAACACAACCCAATAACCAGAACCAGCAGGACCAACATATTGGCTAGCTCCCCCAAGAGGATTATCAACAAATCCACCACCAGCAACCCAGCCCTGACTTGTTATTGGGTTCTCCCAAGCTAATGCTGAATATGGATTTAGTGAATTTGCATACCATGATGCATATCCAATAGGTGTCGAGTCAGTAGTTGATGTTGGAACATTAAGCCATCTAACAATCATTGGTCTTCTTCCAGCTGCCTCAGCTGTGTTGAATGGTACCAATATATCAGTTGGCTTTATCTGTGATGTATTTATATTATATGGAAATGCAAATAAATGAATACCTGCATAGTATCTTTGATCAGCTACATCAAAAGCTGCCCAATCTGATACTTCTGTTCCACCAACATCAGCACTTGCAACAACATAGATAAAATTCTTTCCAGATGGTAGCGGTGTGTTTGAGATATCTCTCCAATTAAAATCTATTGCAGTTTGTGATGAATTCACAAAATCAAAAATATTTGAAGAATCAATAACAGGTGTTTCCAATGCTATGTTGTCTGGAATTCCATTATTATTTGTATCAACATAATTCAAATAAACTTTTATGGTAGATAATCCCACACCATAAAATGAAATTCTAAAATCAGGGAAGTTTTGTGTTACAGATCCCTTTGCAGGCCTTTGAATGCTTACTGAAGCAGCGGCAAGTGCTGCCTGAACATTCAAAATACCAGCACCATATTTTCTTCTATCAAAAAACCCAGATGATGGAGCCCTTGCAGATGAAATTAATCTTTCCCTCACTCTGCTGGGAGAAACACCATTACTTAAAAGTAGGGCAGCTGCACCTGATACATGTGGACAAGCCATTGATGTTCCTTGATAGCCTTGATAACCATAACCAGTAAAGGCATTTTCTTCATCAAATAGTCCAACAGTGCTTAAAATTAAGCCATTTGCTCCATAATTGGCATCTCCACCAGGAGCAACTAAAGTAACTTCATTTCCAGGACCATAGTTTGAATAATATGCAATTTGTTCTTCTGGACCTACAGAACCAACAGCAATAACCTCTGGAAATCTTGCAGGATACATAACATCATAAGCATCATTTCCAGTTGCTGCAACTAAAACCATTCCTCTATTAAATGCTTCCTTTATCTTTTGATAGAAAGCATTCATAGCACCATATCCACCAAAACTCATATTTACAACATGAGCACCATTTTGTATAGCATAATCAAGTCCACTAATCATATCAGCTTCAGCAATGCCTTCATCACCTATCTTTACAGGCATCAACCTGACACCTTCCCAACATACACCAGCTACACCAATACCATTATCTGTTTCAGCAGCAATAGTACCCGCAACATGGGTTCCATGAGACTCTGTTGTATCAAAATAATTAGCATTGCCATCTACTGCATTCCAGCCAGGACCCAATCTGTTGATCAAATCTGAATGTTGTAAAACACCACTATCCAGCACACAAACAACTATACTAGATGAACCCTTTTGAATCTCCCAAGCCTGTTCCATATTAATCATTCTGAGACCCCAAAGACGGTCATAAAATTCATCATTTGGAACTGCAGTGAATCTTGCTATGTGATTTGGTTGTATTTTTTTAATTACCCATCTAACATTAGGAGAACCTTGGAAAGATGAAGAGGAACCAGGATGATTGCCAAGCTTAATTAAATAGTGATTTCTAAGTTTTAGTTCCTTAACAACATAAGCACCAACCCAAGATGCAGCATTGTTTACATCAGCTCTTGTGGCACTAGGATCTACTTCAATAATAAATTCATCCGGTACATACTCCACCACATTTCTTGCAAAACAATCTGCAGAAAATGTGAGAGTCATTATTATCAAAGCAAAAAATGCTAATAAAAACCGGCTGTTAATTTTTTTTCCTAATGCACACACCATATCGTGATTCCTCCAACTTTCATATAACAAAAACAACTAAAACCTATGGGAATGATGGTGGTGTTCCACCAATAGTAAATCTGGTCTCTACACCTCTATACCATGATTGGCTGGTGTCTCCATCATGTCTGCAGAAAACAAACCATCTCATTGCAACATCATCATATCTGCTGTCATTGAGAATTGTTGCAAGCTGCTGTCTTTGTGCAGCAGGAAGCTCAACAACTGAACCTGTGCTATATATCACCTGACTTTGCCAAGTTGGTCCTGTTCCCGGCACAACAGGCTGAACAAGTATATAATATTGGTTTCCACCATCTTTTGCATTCCATCTAAAATTGATATTGCCAAGCAAGAGATCATTTATAATTAGCTCACTGTTGTTTGTAGGAGATATAATATCAGCTGCTCTTACAGGCTCAATAGCTGTAGCAACAATCTCATTACTTACATCTGAATATTGATAAGTTGTAGTGCCTACTAATGATCTAAGCAGCACTCTTACTATATATCTATGTGTAATTCCATAAGGCTCTGCAGGAACTGTAAATGCAGTTGCAACTGGGGCAGTTGTAGATGGGTTGGTTGCAAGTCTTCCATAAGTGCCAGTAATATTAGTTCCTGTCCCATATAGATAATATAAGTTTGTTCTGCCCCTGTCTATTGCTGTAAGTTCGTCTCGTCTGGCGGTTGTGGCTGCTTCGTCGATCGAGAGATCGTCACGCAACACGACGCCATAGTCATTC
>JBDNDK010000083.1:0-10070 GCA_046719185.1 Armatimonadota bacterium | reverse complement strand
TGTCTTTCATACAATAATATTCATCCGAGAAGGTGGGATCTTAAAATAGATCTCACCTTTTTGGCATATAAATAATTTTATCTAATTTGACAGGTTCAAAGTGAGTTTATATACTTAAAATATAAAAATAAAGCTTTTTTGGTTTCGGGAATAAATTCCCAAAACACCGTGACACCATGATAGATATGTACTCCATAGTGTAAAAAATAATACTGCATTAAAAAACCCATAAGAGGTGTGATGTGCCATCCATTAGCCAACATGGTATAAAAATAAATTACATAGATAGAGGCAATGGATTTCCGCTTGTTTTTTTGCCCGGGCTTTTAGGTTCAAGTAGTATTTTTGAATATCAGATATCAGGACTATCAGACCACTACAGAGTGGTATCTTATGATTTTCACCCTGCAATATTGAAAAGAGGCAGAAAGCTAAGCTTCTTTGTGGATTCTCTGATACATATATTAAATCTTCTAAAAATTAATTCATGTGTTCTTACTGGTCATTCATTTGGTGCATTGATAGCTATGGAGGCAGCAATACTTAATCCGGAATTGGTATTAGCTGCTATTTTAGTATCTCCAAGTGCCGATGATAAAAATGTATCAAAAAATGAATTGATTCAATCAGAACTGCTACCTGGAATGAAAGTGCAGTCTTGGATTGAAAAGATATTTAAGAAAAATATAATCCAGAATGAAAATATTTTGCCATCATCTCTTGTTAATTTGAAAGATAAAATAATACAGCCGGATAAATCTGCAATTGTTAGAGCAGCTTCTTTAATGCTGTCAACTCAGGTATCAAATATGATAATATCACATTCTATTCCTCTACTCATCACAGCAGGAGCAAATGAAAAACCTTGGGTATTATCAACTGCTCAGAAAATACATGAGATATCCAGCAATTCAAGATTAGAAATCATAGAATCAGCTGACCACTTTTTCCCATATACAAAGCATGATGAGCTGAATACGCTTATAAATGATTTTCTATCACATCTCAAACTAAGCCCATAGTTAATTTGGAGTTATTTAATGCAGTTAATTGATACCCATGCTCATCTGAATGATGAGAAATTTGCAAATGACCTAGTGGAAGTTTTAAATAGAGCAAAAGAGACATATATATCTGCAATTATAAATTGTGGTTATGATATAAAATCTAGCACTAGAGCTGTTGAAATGGCAAATGATTATCATATCATCTATGCTACTGTTGGTGTGCATCCTCATGATGCAAAGAGTTTTGAAAATGACACCATCTCACAGATGAAAGAACTGATAAAGAAAGATAAAGTATTGGCTGTTGGTGAGATTGGCTTAGATTATCATTATGATTTTAGCCCAAGAGATATGCAGAAATCAGCTTTTGAAACTCAGATGGATTTGGCTGTTGATCTTGATTTGCCTGTGATAATACATTCCAGAGAATCTGAAGAAGACACTCTTGATATTGTAGATAATTACAGAGGCAAAATTAAGGGTGTTTTTCATTGTTTTTCTGGTGATGTGAGATTTGCAGAGAAAGTGCTTGAGTTAGGATATTATATTGGTGTTGATGGACCTGTTACATATAAGAATGCTGAAAAATTAAGAGAAGTGATAGATATGTGCCCAATAGATAGGCTCTTGCTTGAGACAGACTGCCCATATATGGCTCCAATGCCATATAGAGGCACAAGAAATGAACCTTCATATCTAAAGCTTATATGTGATGGATGTGCTAAAATAAAAAAAATAAGTTCAGAAGAAATTGCAGAAGAAACAACAAAAAACACATTAAATCTTTTCAAAAATATTACCAATATTTTCTGATATAATAGCTCTAAACTTTCAACCTAATATTTTTGAGGTCAGCCTTGAAAAAAGAACTTAGATACAGACTCAGACCAATGACTATGACAGATATATTGGATGAGACCTTTGAATTATATAAAACGAATTTTTGGCTATTGATTGGAATATCTGCTGTTATAAACATACCTTTAACAATGATTTCAGGCATAATGAATTTTAGCAGTGATTTTAATGAAACAATTTTTTCAACATCTTATGCAACTATATTATCTATATTAGCTTTGCCTCTTTTAACAGCAGCACTCACTATTGGGATTTCTGAAAGATATCTGGATAGAGAAATAACAATTGCAGATTCATATAATAGAATTCTAAAGTTTAATATTTTTATAAGACTTTTAACTGTAACTTTTATTAAATATTTGTTTAGTTTATTGCCATTATCAATTGGATTTGCTTTTCTGTTAATATCAATTTTTGTTTCTAAAAATGTTTTTTTGATAATAATATCAAGTGTATTGCTTTTGGTGTTTATATATCTGAGTGTTTATCTTTATTTGAAATTTTCTCTTGTAGATCCTGCTGTTGTGTTGGAAAACAAATCATCTCTTCCTGCCTTAAAAAGAAGCTGGAATATAACAAAAAATGAACTAGGCAAGATATTTCTTGTGCTCTTAATTGCCACAATTTTAGTTGTTTTTGTGCAGTCAATTCTTTCCTCATCATCCATTTTACAAATAGGAAGAGAAAATATATCCTTTTCCATAAAATTTATAGGCATAGTATTTTCTACTATTGGTGCTATTATAACAACTCCTGTTTTATCAATCTGTGTAATTCTTCTTTACTATGATATGAGAATCAGAAAAGAAGGGTTTGATTTGGAAATGTTGGCTAGCATGATTAATATAAAAAATGATAGCAATGGAATAAATAATAAAGATCAAGGTTCAAAAATAAATCCATCAGATAAGAATTGACAGAGCAAATATACTCTTTCACAATAAAAATCTTAAAAAATTATTGTAATTTCCCTAAAATACAAATTCTTGGGATATAATAAGGTCATGAGTATGAAAAAATATGTCTTGTTACTGATAATAATATTCACATTAATATCTTCCCAAGCATTGGCTTGGGGAGGTCCTGAGAATGTACTGGTTGTGAAAAACTCAAACAGCCAAGTGTCTATAAATATTGCTGATTATTATATCCAGCAAAGAAATATACCTGCTCAGAATGTGTTAACAATCACCTGCCAAGATTCATCTACATCTTCAGCAAATGAGAGAATTTCAGAAACAAATTATATAAATCAGATAGAAACACCTATATATAACTATATTCAAAACAATGGATTAACTAATCAGATTCAGTATATAGTGCTCACAAAAGGAATTCCTCACAGAGCAATCACAAATGGAGGCTGGGGAGATAAAACTGTTGACAGCTTGCTAATGGCAAAGAACATAATAAACCCTGCAATGATAGGATTTAGTAATTCTGAGACAGGTCAAAGTGACACCTGCTATGCAAACAGATATTGGAACAGCTCAAAAATATTTAAGCATTCAGAGATAGGCGGGTATATTGTATGCAGGCTTGATGGCTACACACAAGCTGATGCTATTGCATTAATAGATAGAGCATTGGGACCTCAAACTGCACCTTATGAAGTATTCTTAGATTTAGCACCCAATAAAGGAATTGGAGACCCTAGCATACATCCTTATGGGTTGCTGCTTCCAAATGGTAGTATTGATTGGAATTTTGAATTAAGTTATGATAAATACAATGGAGATATGCTGAAAGCTTCTCAGATTTTAGCAGGCAGACCTCATTTGAATGTTGTAATAGACCAAACCCAGACATTCAATGCTCCTTCTTATGCTCTTGATATGTATTGTTCCTGGGGAAGTAATCATGGCACTGGCTATACACTTGAGCTATATAACTCTATTATGTTCAAAAATGGCAGTATAGCTGAAACTGCAGTATCTTCTAGTGGCAGAACATTTCTTCCTACCACAGGTGGACAATCTCTAATTGCAGATTTCATATCTCAAGGTGTTGCAGGTGCTAAAGGCTATGCAACGGAGCCTTTCCTGCTTGCTTGTGCATCTCCAAGTGTATATATGGATTTGTATTCAAAAGGCAGAAACCTAGCAGAGTCTATGTTTGCAGCATCAAGATTAGTTGGCTGGAAAGATGTAATATTAGGTGATCCATTGTCTTGTATGAAAGGTTTTCAGCCAGAAAAGATATCAGGTGCTAAAGCTCTGCAGGATGGCTCATTATTGACACTTGAAGGAATGATTGTAACTGCAGGCACGGAAAAATTTAATGGATTTATATATATCACAGACCCGGATAGAACATCTGGAATTAGAGTGAATGTGCCATTAGATTTCAGACCTATCACCACAAATAAGATAGTAAACCTAAGAGGAACTATAAAAACAGAGAACAACCAAAGATATATTGATCCTATTTGGATTAAGGCTATTAACTAATATATTAAGCTAGGCTGCTCCAAGAAAATCTGTAGAAATGCAGTTGTTGTGGTCTGTGAAGAGTAATTGTGTAAACTCATCAGCCGGAAGCGGTTTGCTTATAAAATAACCCTGCATTTCATCACATTCAAGCTCCCTTAAAATTTGCATTTGTGTGGGAGTTTCAACACCCTCTGCTATCACCTTTAATTTAAGGCTGTGAGACATTGCAATGATTGCTTGAGGAATTGCAGCTTGACCTTCTAATTGTTGTATTTCAGAAATGAAAGACCTATCTATCTTTACTGCATCTATAGGGAATTTTTTAAGATAGCTGAGAGATGAATATCCTGTTCCAAAATCATCAATATGCACACTAACACCTAGCTCTTTAATTTTGTTTAATGTTTCAATGGCTTCTTCAGAATTATTTAAGAGAACATTTTCAGTGATTTCAATATCCAATTTTGATGGATTTAATCCTGTTTCATTTAGAATATTAGCTAATGTTTCTGTTAGATTATTTGAAGAAAAATGTTTAGGTGAGATATTAATAGCAATAGTCAGCATAGGCAATCCCATATCGTGCCAATTCTTTGTTTGAGTGCATGCTTCTTTGATAACCCAGTTTGTGATAGGCAAAATTAAGCCTGTTTCTTCAGCAATATTGATAAATTTATCAGGACTTACAAATCCCATCTCAGAATGGTTCCATCTTATCAGGGCTTCAGCACCTACAATCCTACAAGTTCTTATATCAACTCTCGGCTGATAGTATAAAACAAATTCATTTTCATTATTTTCAATAGCCTTTCTTAAGCTGGCTTCTATGTAAATTTTCTTTGAAGACTCATCTATGAATGCCTCATTATAAATCTGATACTTACCTCTTCCTAGTTCTTTAGCTTTATAGAGTGCTGAGTCAGCATTCTTAAGAAGTGTTTCAACATCCTCTCCATCAAAAGGACATATACTCACACCAAGACTTGCAGATATGTAAACTTCTTTATTTTCTAATTTGAAAGGCTTATTAAATTCATCAATCAGTTTTTCTGAGATAGAATATACATCTTCTTTAGATTCTATATCTTCCAAAATAATAGTAAACTCATCACCACCCATTCTAGCAATTGTATCTGTTGATTTTATTAATTGTTTTAGCCTTTCTGCTACACAAATAAGCAGATTATCACCAAAATTGTGACCATAAATTTCATTAATTAATACAAATTCATCTATATCAAAGAAAAGAACAGCAAATGATTTATTATTTTCTTTTGCCCAATTAAGTTTATTATTTAGTTTTTCAGCAAACAAAAGTTTGTTTGGAAGACCTGTAAGAGAATCTTGATATGCCAGTTTGTCTATTTTTTCTTGGAATCTCTTTTTCTCAGTTACATCTCTTTTAATAGTGATAAAATGTTCTATTTTGTTATCTGCATTTTTAATAGGTGTAATGGTTATTTCCTCTGAATATAGCTCGCCATTTTTTCTTCTGTTTAATATTTCACCTTTCCAAATATTTCCACTCTGAATAGTTTGCCAGATCATATGATAAAATTCCTTAGGATACAGCCCAAATCCGATAAATGCTGGTGTATCACCTTCAATATTATTTATTTCAAATCCCGTTTGTTTTTCAAATGAACTGTTTATAAATAATGGAATTCCTTCTATATCTGTTATCACAATCTGATCTTCGGCAGCCTGCATAGCTGATATTTGCAGATTAAGTTTTTCTTCTGTGATAGTTCTTTCTGTAACATCTTTTGAAATATGCACAGAACCAATGATATTTCTATTTTCATCATACATTGGGGAAGTTGTAACTTCAATATACTTATCTAACAAAAATTCGTACATCACTTTATTGGCAGTTATGCCCTTTGTGATAGTTTTGATATGAGGACATTCATTGCATATTGTATCAGTTTTTTGAAAAACTTCATAACATTTCTTGCCTTCTATAAAGCAAAATGATTCCAAACCAAATAGGCTTTTGCAATTTTTATTTGCCTTAATTATGTTAAAATCTTTATCTATTATGCATAGGCCACCATCCATTGAATTGAATGTATTTTCCCAAAAAATTGCAGACCAATCTAAAAGTATGTTTTGTTTCTCTTTATTTCTAATGATAGCAAAAGAGATAATAATTACTGCAAAAATTAAAGCAACTATTGCAAGCAGGACTAACCTGAAGATTTCAATTTGGCTGGCAGGATGGATAATTATCATAGACCATCCGTCATTGCTGATAAATTTCCTTAAACCTAAAACACCGTCTCTATTAATTAGATTTATATTGCCTGTATTCTTTTGGTTTTTTATAGATTCAATAAAGTTTTCTGATAAAGAAACAAAAAGAATATTATCCTTTGCTTTATCTAAATCCCAGAAAGAGAGATCTTCCAGATCTTTATTGCTTGAGTAAAATATTTTTCCATTTGGATCTATTATAAATATATCCCAGAAATTATTTAGCTGATTCTGCAAGTTTTCAAAATTTGACTTAACAGCAACAACACCCACAATACTGCCGTCATCAGAATATACAGCAGTTGATGCATAGGCACCTTTTTGATTTGTAGTAATACCAAGACAAAATTCAAATCCTTTGTCAGTGGCTAGTGCATCTTTGAAATATGATCTAAATGCATATGAATTGCCAATAAGGTTATCTGGTGTGTTTCTATTTGAAGAAGCTATACATACACCATTTTTGTCTAAAACATAGCATATTGTGCCTTTGTATGCCTTGGAATACAAATCCAACAGTTTGTTGAGGCTGTTGTAATTTTTATTTTCACTTAAACATTTGGCAGTAACAGGTGCACTGGCGATACTCTCAGATGCATTCATAATTCTTTGAATTTCTTCAGACACATTAACTACTGCTTTTTCTATATGAAATGAATCGTTTACTAAACGAACCTTCTCAGCATATTTTTCTATATGATTAACTCCAAAAAAGCTGACAACAAGTATAGTAATAAAGCAAGCTGCTAAAGCAATATATTGCTTTGTGATAATTTTTAACTCATTTATGCTTCTAAAATATAACCAGAGAGTAACTAAAAACATGAACATAAATGGTGCTAAAAAGAGCTCTGGAACAAAAAATAGATAAGCAGAATTAGAATTTCCGTTAGATGAATTAATAAATATATCCAACACGATTGGAATTTTTAATAAGCTGGAAATTAATGCTATAAAAAGAAACAAAGCACTCATTCTAAGATATGCTGAAGTTAGTCTATTCTGTGTATTATTCTTTGAATATTTATAAATAACAAATGTTGCCCACAACCCAGATGGCAGAAGCAGAAATAAAATGGAACTCAAAATAAAGAGGTTTCTATCAAATGCTACAATTATACTGCATACTGGTAGAAGAACTATTAACATCCAGATTCCAGTAGATTTATTATACAGCCTGTTGTAGTTTTGTCTTGCAAATTCAAACAAAAAGACAAATGCAAAACTTGCAATAACAAACCCAACTTTTGAATGTGAATAATATCCATTTACAGATATATCAACTAGCCTAGCCCAATATCCAATACAAACAAAAGCACAAAACCAGATGAAGTTTTTCCAATCTATTTGAGATGATTTTGCTCCAGATGAAAAGTAGCACATCACAGATATGAGAGCAAAAATCATTCCTGTTAAAAAGAAGATATAATCAATTTGTTCAAAAAGGAAAGCAGCCAACCAGAACCTCAATATTTAGTGATAATAAGTATAAATATGTCACTCAAATGTGTTGTAGTAATATTTATAATTTAGAATAATATTGTCTACATATTTTAATATTTTCCATAGATGACATTATTTGTTACTAAACAATATTTAAGCAAATTGTAAGAATAATCAAGATATTTTTAATGCTTAGATATCAAATAAAGCCTGCTATACTGACACATATTGACACTAGTTGATGTTCAATAATGAGTCATATTTTAGTATCACACTGTCATATTATTTGCGATATATATTGACAATAATCATAATCTAAAAAATGAATATTAACAATTAGGATATATTTAGAGATGATCCAGTGCTAGTATTATTGTTGGCAATTATTAAAAATACACAAGCCTGTTTATAAAATTTTAATACTAATTAATAACTCAATTTATGTAATTGATGATTCAAAAGGCTTAAATGTCATCAAATAAACAAATGCTATATATAGGATACAAATAATGTTTCAATCAGCATATATAGTGTTCATTAAAGATGAATTAGGGGAAAAATTCATCAGATAATTTTTCTTAAAGTTCTTGACTAGTGTCTTTTTCAGGGGTAGGATAAAATATCAAAATCAAATGCAAATCAACTGCTAGGACGGCAGACTTAACGGGCTTTTTATAGATTTTCAAAATACTTCTAAAATGCCAAACAATGTCATTCTAGGAAGCACTGCAAAGAAGAATCTAAAAACCACAAAGATTCTTTGCTGACGCTCAGAGTGACTGTAAATAGATTGTTTGACAGCTTAAATCTATAAAAGCTGTGAGAGTGGGATAAGGAGATTCCTGATATGTTTGAACAGATTAGAAAAAGAGACGGAAGACTAGAGAAATTCCAACCAGAAAAAATCACTTGGGCAATATTCAAAGCAGCCACTGCCTGTGGTGGAGATGACTTCTCTAAAGCACATGACCTCTGCACTGAAGTATTAAAAATATCCAAAGAAAAATATAATGATACAATTCCTGATGTTGAAAATATTCAAGATATTATTGAAAAAGTGCTAATTGAAAATGGTCATGCTAAAACAGCAAAGGCTTTTATTCTGTATAGAGAAAAAAGAAGTGGTGCTAGAAAGCTGAATGCTCTTGTTGGTGCTACTATTGATATGTTCAGTGATTATCTTGGTGATAAAGACTGGAAAGTGAAAGAAAATGCCAACACAAACAAAAGTGTGAATGGCTTGAATAATTATGTGAGGGAATGCTTCACCCAGTATTATTGGCTGCATGAAATATATCCTACTGAAGTTAGAGAAGCACATGAAAGCGGTGATGCCCATATACATGATTTAGGTTTTCTTGGACCATATTGTGCAGGTTGGGATTTGAGACAGCTTTTGTTGGATGGCTTTGGTGGAGTGCCGGGCAAAGTGGAAAGCAAACCTGCTAAGCATTTAAGGTCTTTTCTTGGTCAAATAGTAAATTCTACTTTCACTACTCAGGGAGAGACTGCTGGAGCTCAGGCATGGTCAAGTTTTGATACATATTGTGCACCATTTATTAGATATGATAATTTAACTTATGAACAAGTGAAGCAGTCATTGCAAGAGTTTATATTTAATATAAATGTACCTACTAGGGTTGGTTTCCAATGTCCATTTTCTAATCTGACTTTTGACCTCACTGTGCCTGCAACTCTGAAAGATCAGCCTGTGATAATTGGTGGAAAGCTGATGGATGAGACCTATGGAGACTTTCAAGAGGAAATGGACTTATTTGCAAGAGCATTCTGTGAAGTGATGATGAATGGTGATGCAAAAGGAAGAGTGTTTACATTCCCTATCCCTACAATCAATATAACAAAAGATTTTGATTGGGATTTGCCTAGCGTAAATGAATTTATGAAGATAACCTGCAAATATGGTATCCCATACTTTGCTAATTATGTAAATTCAGATCTTTCTCCGGAAGATGCAATATCTATGTGCTGCAGGTTGAGACTAGATACATCAGAACTTAGAAAAAGAGGCGGTGGTCTTTTTGGAAGCAATCCTCTCACTGGTTCTGTGGGTGTG
>JBDNDK010000082.1:0-10139 GCA_046719185.1 Armatimonadota bacterium | reverse complement strand
TGCTGCCGTGGTCGTCCTGAGTTTTTGCAGGTCCTAATACATTTTCAAGAATTGATCTAGCATAATCCAAACCACCAAGGTTCACTTGCTCTCTCAATTCTCTTCGACATTCTTCTAGAACTTTTTCCCTTGTTTTATTATCAATTTTTTTTGTATGAACAATCTCAGTAGTAAGCCTTTCAACTTCCTCTGGAGTTAATTGTTCGAGTATTTGAGAAGATAAATCTTGTCCAAGAGCAATAAGCAAAATAGATGACTTTGCTGCCCCGGACAACCTTAAATTTATAGGTTGCTCATTCATATTGCTAGCCACATCTGAGTCCTTTTCACTTGAATATACTTTTTGAGACATTATATTCTTCGGCCTTTTTCATCATTTTAATAAGTGTAAACAATGAAATTTGGATAGATTTTTTCTTTTTAAAAAATTATGCTATGTTCTCAAGATGTGGCTGAATAAAATTATTTACTTTCTTTCAGTGCCTCTCTTGCAAGATTTACATACTGCATAGCATTATCAATATTAGATGTCCTATTAGGATTATCGTAATCTGCAGCCAATTTAATCAGATGTTCTTTATTTTGATTAAAAAGAATTTCTAATCTATTAGCTGCTGTCTCTAAAAAGCTTCTATCAAACTTAGAACCAGTTGATTTATAAACACTCATACCAAAGAAAACTTCCATAAATGATTTCCATACAACAGCCATAGCTTTGCTTCTTTCAAAAATCTCAAGTAAATAATCATGATCTTCCTTAGAAAGATACTCTCTTGCTGCTTTTACATCTGCAATAGACATCTCTGCAGCGGCTATTGCTTCATCTTTTTCATTCTGAATCTTAATTATTGTTTGAATTGTTGGATTTAAGAGTTCATCACCAATTTCTTTTGTCGATGGATCCCATTTTGCAGTGCTTCTTCTTACAAGTGTTGCAGATGCATAATTATAGCTAGGCAATATTGAATGGTCTGTTATCCAATAACCAAGCACATACATACCTTTTTTTATAATATCTCCTGTTCTAAGAAAAGCAGAATAGAGATATGGTGCTGCTTCTTTTCCATATCTATCTTCAAGCATATACATATATTGCTTATGTGGATCTAGTGTTGGAACAAGCATTAATTTTGTAAAAAGATCTATCAACATTTGATTAGGAGTATCAACTGCTCTCCACTTGTGTCTCTCAATTCTGAAAACCAATCCAACTGTTCCCTTTTCAATACCATAATCAAATCTTTTCTTAAAATAATCGATGTTTATATATGGAATGGTTGATAGACCAGTAAATTCATGTCCCAAATCCCACTCTACTATCTGCTCTCTATCACCAACATTCCCAATAACAGGATTATTTGGATAAAATGGCTGCCAATCATGAGGCACTTCTTTACTCATCACAACAAAGTTGCTTTCAGCATCTTTTATGCCTTTTTCCATATATTCAAGCTGCCAAGGTTCATAAACAAATGTCCTAACAAAATAATCTTTACCAAGCTCCTGCATCACCTCTCCCATATGATCAATGAGTTTAGTTATTCTCACATTAGCTGGTTCAGAGCTGGATACTTGTGAATCATCAAATATCTTAAAACCTGTTTCATGCATAGTAAGCACAACACCATCTAGCTCAGGACAAAGCTCAAAAACTTTCTTATATTTTTCTCTTACAAAATCCCATATTCTATCATCATCTAAGTTCACTTTTCCATCTACCATTAAGTCATCAGGAACACCATCTAGCTCATGTGTCCAAAAATCAACTTTAATATTTTTCTCATGAGCCCATTTACAGATTTGATTAAAATCTTCTACTCTTTTAGGGTTATCTAAAATTTGTTCAGCAGACATCACTATATGATGTGATATTTGAATTCTATTAACATGTTGTTCAGCTGCCATATCAATCATTCTTTTTATGTGATCCATATTATAATCTTGCAGCTGCCAAACTCTATATTTCATTGGTTTTGCTTCCAGTGCTGTTGAGAATACAATTGAAACAGCAAATATTGCAAATAATAATCTCATTACATATCCTCCATAATTATCTTCTAAAAAATTAAATTTTTATTTATAGACGTGGAAACTGATATATTATGGCACACTTTCAACAAGTTGTCATCGTTTTTTATCAGAACATACAACATATATTTACTGAATCTGTAATACAAAATATTAATTATTAATGAAGAGAATCACCTGGGGTTGTTTTTGTGAGATTGCCATGTTTTACACCTTTAGTGCCAATAAGTCTATCTGCCATAGCCTGCACATGGCTTGCTTTGCCTTTTAAAATAATCGTTTCAAGGCAATTGTGATGATCTATATGAACATGTTGAGAACACAAAACTATATCATGATGATTATGCTGCAAACCAGCAAGGTTTGTGCCTAAATCTGTTGTATGATGATCATATACTAATGTTACAACTCCAAGCACAATAGCTTCATTATCATCCCAAGAGTCTTCCACTATCATAGCTCTTGCCAAATCTCTAATAGCTTCAGACCTATTTGTATATCCTTTTTTCTTTAGTTTTTCATCAAATGCCTTTACTAGTTCTTTTGGCATTGATACACCAAATCTTTCAACATTATCCATAAACATATTTTAGCATATCTTATACTTAAACAATAGCTTGCTTTTTGAATTGCATACTATTATTTGATTTAATAAGAAGATATCCAATTATTATGCCATAATAAATACTTGAATGGGTAAAATACCTGTTAGAATTAACAGTTTTCTAAAATAAATCCATTTGGAGGAAATAAATGAAAAAAATTCACTTTTCCATTTTTCTTTGTGCATTGCTTACTGCAATTATATGCTTGTCTAGCAGTTTAGCTATATATGCTCAATCAAAATCTATAGAAGTAACTGTTTACAATCAAAATATTGCTTTGGTTAAAGATCAAAGAAGTATTGATTTTAAACAAGGATTGAACTCTATTGATATTGAAGATGTATCTGCAAATATCAATGCCTCCAGTGTACTGTTAAAGTCACTATCAGATCCTAATTCTATAAAAATTCTAGAGCAAAATTATAAATATGACTTAATAAGCCCAGAAAATATTCTAAATAAATCTGTTGGGCAAAAAATCACAGTTGGTGATGAAAAAGGCATTCTTTTGAACCCTCCAAAAAACGGTGGAATTGTGGTAAAAACAGAATCTGGCAAACTATTATTAGACCCTAGTGGGCAAAAAACCTTAGATACAATGCCAGAAGGTCTTTATCCAAAACCAACTCTTAACTGGTTGATAAACTCAGAGAAAACTGGCAGACAAGATATTCAATTGACCTATCTCACTGGTGGACTCAATTGGGTTGCAGATTATGTAGCTTTAGTTAATGAAGATGATACAAAACTAGACCTTGCAGGATGGGTAACAATCACAAATAATTCCGGAACGACATACAAAGATGCTAAGCTAACTCTTCTGGCAGGTGATGTAAGGATTAAAAAACAAACAGATTATAGAGATTTCCTACTATATGAAGCTGGAAGAGGTGAAGCTGCTGCTACACCACAATTTGAAGAAAAAAGTTTTTTTGAATACCATATATATAAAATGGCAAGAACAACAACAATAGCAGATGCTGAATCAAAACAAATTTCTCTTCTAAATGCTTCAAATGTTCCAGTAAAAAAAGAAATGACTTATGATCCTAGAGGATCTTGGTTCAGAAGCTGGTGGTATCCTGGAAGAAGCAGTTTTGATCCGGGAAGCGGAGCAGATACATCAAATTACCATAAAATCAATGTAACAATGGTTGTTAAAAACTCTGAAGAAAATAATATGGGTATGCCTTTGCCCAAAGGCACAATTAGAGTTTATAAACTTGATGATGACAAGAGCCAACAGTTTATTGGTGAAGATATCATAGACCATACCCCAAAAAATGAAGAAATAAGACTCTATATTGGTGATGCTTTTGATGTTGTAGGAGATTACAAAAGAACAGACTATAAAAAAATTGCTGAAAATGTAATTGAAGAAAGTTTTGAAGCTGAAATAAGAAACCATAAAAAGACTGCTGTTGAAGTTAGAATTGCTGAACATGTTTGGAGTGATTGGAAAGTAGTATCAAAGACTCATGACTTTGTAAAAATTGATGCTAGAACAATCCATTTTCCGGTGAAAGTTCCTGCTGAAGGCAAAACAACTGTAAAATATACAATTAGAACAAAGTGGTAGAATTATAACAATTGTAGAGACGCAAAGTTATGCGTCTCTACTTTCTATAGCAATTTTTACATTTCTCATAATTCTTTTCTGCATAAAATTCAAACATACAAACCCCTCTTTTTGTAATTAGATTGCAGTCTTCATTTTTATGGATTAAATTATCTGAAACTACACAAGTCTTAAGCATAGGATATTTATTCAAACCAGCAGTATCAAGCTTCAAAAACCCCAAGCCATCTTTGCCATTATTAAATCTTGTAGCAGCAAGATTTAAACTTATAACTTCATCTGCTCCACACCACATTTTCAAAGCATTTGCATAAATTCTAACACTTGCACCAGTGTTATAAATATCATCTACTAGCAACACTCTACCTTTAATATTAATGGGTTTTAGAAACAAATCCTCACCAGCATAATAGAGCCTTTGCTTGAAAGCATCTGGACCTTGCATTCTTTTCACTGTTCTTAAAGATGGTCTAGGCTGGCTTCTATAAAAAATAAAAGATAAATTTTGAGCTTTTATCTTTTTTGATAGGCTATCTATTAAAATACTAGCTGGTTTTTGTGGATCAACATCGGTTTCAGATGAACTTAATACTCTCACAATACTATCAATTTTTATATTCTCAAGTTCTTTTAGAATAACATCTATATAAAAATCTATGAGCATATTTATATGAGATTGGAATTGATTTGCAGGATAACAATTTTTAAAAGTTTTAACTATCTGACTTTCAAATCCAGAAGATAATCCAGGCCAAAATGATCCAAGAAAAATTGTGTTATCACAAGGATTATAAGAAAGAAGAGAAACAAAATTTGTTTCTCTTCTTATAGAAATTGGTGTCTTTTTAATTATTTTAATATCAGAAAACAATTCATCACTTCTAAAATCAAACTATAACTCTAGTTATTTTATTATTTTCATCAACCAACACAACTTTTCTTTCAACAGGTTCATCTGTCAAACAAAAAGCAGCAATAATAACTTTATCTCCCACATCACATCTATGAGCCGCAGCACCATTTAGACAAATCACACCAGATCCTCTTTCACCGGCAATAGCATAGGTCTCAAGCCTATCGCCATTAGATACATTCCAAACATGCACCAGCTCCCCTTCAACAATTCCAGAAGCATCAAGTAAATCTTCATCAATAGTAATGCTTCCCATATATTCAACTTCACAAGCAGTAACAACTGCTCTATGTATTTTGCCTTTACAAATATTCAAAAGTTTCATATTACTCTAGCCAGATATTGTCCTTGTATTTTATTGTATATAATTAAGTATATCAGTCTTAGATTCATACTGCAAAAATATTATTATTTCTTTTCTGGTTTTGATATAGCATTCACAGGACAAACTAATGCACACTCAGGACACCTTAAACAATCAGGCTCATTAATAAATCCAGAATTTTTGTGTTTTACAATCTCAAGATTCATAGGACAAGCTTTTTCACATACAGCACATTCTCTACATTTTTCTGAATCTATCAAGAGCTGACCTTTTCTGCCTCCAAAAGCATTCGCCATTGTACCTACAGGACATATAGAACACCAACCTCTCTGATGTAGAAGTAATGCCATTACTAATCCAATTGCAGTTGTTATCACACACATAAGCCAAAATACTTTTCCCCAATGATATACATTACCAGCATCAAGGCTTATTCTATAAACCATAAATCCCATCAAAAGGATCATAAGTATCCACCTTAATAGTGAAGACCTAAGTACATTTGTTATTTGTTTGCTAGGACTAATAGGCTTTATCATTCTGTCAAAAAAACCACCTCTTGGACATAAATGACCACATACATATCTGCCATTAAATATTCCACCCAATATGCCAACAAGCATCACAATAGGAACAGTAAAACCAAGCAATGGATATTTCCAGCCTAATGCGATGACTATTATCACAAGAGGTGCTAATCCCCACTGAATATTTTTTCTTCTGATTGAATCATTTTTTATTTTTTGTTTTGTTTCTTGTACAGCCATTTTTTTCTCCCAAACACCTATATGTGACTATTTAGATTATACATTATTTTTTGTATTTACAAAAAACAAAAAATATTTATTATAATAACATTAATGAAGAAAAGTATTGGTAAAGACAACTCAACTATTTAAATCACTCAAATACAATCAAAAAACCACATAAAGAATGTGTATTTTTTGCTCTTGTTTTAGCTTTTATTAATATTTTTTGGCTTGTAAATTTAAAGGTAGATAGAACCTATGCAGTGCCTTTTTACAACAGCTTTTTTTCTTTTTTTAATTATAGTAATAAATCGTGGTATAAAAAAACATTTTCCCAAAATTGCTTTTGCTTGAATTGACCTCATCACTATATATGTAATTTTATACGTTTAGTCTGCTGTTAAATCACATAATATTGGGTAAATTTTAGTTTCTCTTATGGGTATTCAGCTAGATATGCAACACCAGAAAATCAATGGACAAGTATGTTCAAGAAAGATACACCTTGGTGGTTTACTGTAAATTACCGTGTTAGCTTGAATAATTTCTATAAAGCAACTCAACAATATTTACCTATGAAAACTACAGAATTTGGATTATTCCTCTTATTAGCTAGTCATTATTCCATACTGCTATGCTAATCACAACTCTATGTCTTCTGTGCACTTTCAGGAAACATTGGACAGATGCAGACAAACTAACATATCCAATTGTAACACTGCTTCACTCTCTTAAATATGCAATTTCATCAAGCGGAGAATTTCACAAATTTTGCTCCCTTGATTAAATGGAGGATTGCAAACTTATTTGTGTTAAAATTTGAGAGTTTAAAAACATACAAAAAATGCCCTGCCTCTTATCTATTGTGCTTCTCTTTTTCTGCAATAGGTATTAAAATTTGCCTTGCAAGCTCAATATCACCAGGTGATTTCATTCTTCCATCAATTTGTCTTGTTGCAAGACTTACTGCTTGTTCATAATCAACAACTTCTTCAGCTTCTGTAAGATTTCTGGAAGCTAAGAATGCAAGTTCAGCATCTTGAATACCATTTCTAAGCTGTTCCCATCTTAGACTAGACACAGGTCCATTTTTTGATGGATAAACAAAGAAACAATCACCAGAAGGCCAATCACTATGTTTTGCATTTGCAATAGGATCTTCATTCCAGTCATTATAAGACCATCTCAAAAATCCATCATATCCACCAGCAATAGCAAGCATTCCAATCATTCTGGATTCTATAAGTGGAGAATGTACAAAAGTATTAGGATGTTGTGGTGAACAACAAACATAAAATGTTGTTATATAATCTTCAGCCAATCCATCTTCTTCTATACTTTCCATATTATCATCTCCAAAAAGCTCAGATACAGCAGAACCAGCTCTCTGAGTTGGAGATTTTTCAATTTCACCCATAACATCTACAGCAAAAAGATTTGAAAGATCATCAAATTGATTATTTATATCACTTTTGGTATTTGCTGCAAGAGATATCCTGAAATCTGAAGCATTATCAAAAATAAACATAAAGATTTCTTTCATCAATTCTGGTGGCTTTTCATCAAATGCTAAATAAGTTTTATCAAGCCAATTTAGGTTGTCTAGATGTTCTTTGAATGCTTTAAGAAAAGAAATCCAATATTTCTTATACTCATCATCACCAAATTCTGTTTCTATAAGCACCTTTTCACCAATTGCAGCATCACAAAACTCAAGAACACATTTATTTGTATCACCAGGTGCCTGAACTAAGGAATAGCAATGTATGTATTTATTTATGTTATATTTTTCATGCAGTTTGACATACCTATCAAACAATGTAAAATCAAACTCGTATTTATTATCAATTTTTATGCACTTAATAATATTGGGATATGGGGTGTAGGTTTGATTACCCCAAGGATGATATGATATAGGCACAACAACAGTTTTTTGACCATGTAAAGCTAGATCTTTAATATATGGTTCAAGTGCTGCAAAATGTTCATCGCTCCAGCATTCAAGATTATTAAATCTTGCCACTGCACCAGGATTCATCCAAACACTCAGAAAAAAAGACCAATCATTTACATCTTTCAAACAAACATCTGCAACCTGCAATTGTATATTTTTTTCTGCTTTTGTCTTACCATTATGCTTCACTAATATTTTGCCTGTGTATAAACCAGCAGGTATATCCTTTGGCACTTTTATATTGATAAAAATAGGAATATTTTTATTTATATCAAGACTTTCAAATTCATACAAAGGATCACATATTAAACCAGCCTCTGGAGTATAGGCAGTACCCACTCTAAATACTTTAATATTCTCTGAAGAAATTACATTCTTATCATTTTTTAAATCAGAAAATTTTAGAGTAACATTAATTACAGGTGTATCTACAGATATAATTGCAGAAAAACTAACAATTTCATTAGCCATACATAAGGACCTAAGCGGTAAATCCGGAATTTCTGGAAGTTCAGAATCCGGAAGCGGAGGCCTTAATAAAGACTGCCAAGTATATATATTAATATTATTCAATTTAATTATCCCTTAAAAACATTATTACTATTTATTATTAGTATATATTTAAAATTAAATAATGCCAATAAGTAGCATTGGTTTATACGGAAAAATTGCTAGTAATGTTTCAGGCTTTTCTAGGTAATATCGAATGATTTGATTTTAGCTTATAGGAATTGCAGGACTGAGAAGACCAAAGTAACCTGTTAATAATGCCCATAAAATAGCTGATGCAAACTCACCTAAGATTAAACCAAGGAAAAATGGCCTAAACCTCTTATAACTTGTAGCACCACCATACCTGAGTATCACAGATTTTGCCAGCCATCCAATAAAGAATGAGCTCCAATATACTATAGAAGGCCAAGCCGCTCCCATAGCATATCCAAGCGGATGGAAGGGCCACCACCAGAATCTAGCTCTCATCATATAAAGAAAAACTGTAAATATTGCCCCTACAGTAAAGAATATTGGAGCTTGAGGATTAAATTTATTAGCACCCTTCAAAGTTGCAAGTGATTCTTCAAAATACAACTTAGGACTCACCTTAAAAAACCAGCTGTTCATATTGAGTCCACCGTGATGATATATAAGCCATAACTGAATCATAACTGCAGCGAATGCACCAACAACAATAGCCACAGCAAGACCAATTGCCATAGTTTTTCTTCTCACATTTACTGAATCTGTGGCTTTCATGGAATCGAAAAAAACAGGCATCACATTTCTAGGGTCTCTCATAAAAGAACCATTGAGAAAAGATAGCACAGTAAGATTATTTGCACCAAGTGTTGCTTTTGATGAAAAAACAGCCCATAAATCAATAGGTCTAAAAACAGGCTGAAGCATCAAAAGACCCACTTCTGCGGTGCATCTGCTCAAAACAATCATTACTATAAAAACAAACACTATTATCATAAATAGTGCTATCAAAACATTCATTCCTGCTGCTTTTAAGAAAAGCAACACCAAGAGCATAGAAATAATAATTCCGCCAGCAGCACTTCTATAGCTCATAAATTCATTTTTATCAATATCTTCCGCACCACTACCAATAATTCTCTGCCAGACTAATTTTAGATGAGGCCTTGATAGATACACAAGCATAAATGCAATAGTACAAAAAGCTCCTACAGATTGATAGCCATGATAAAGCCTTGTGCCTCCATATAAAGGCATAAGTTCCAATTGATGATTCATAAATAATCGAATAACATCTTGAAACTTAAAGAAAAGCATAAAAAACCAAAAACTAAAAGCAACATCAAGAGGCAAAAAATATGAAAACCCAATTACTGAAAAAGAAACTACAAAGAAGAATACATGCATTCCATTCAGTGGCGGATTTTGAAAAAGCGAATGCAACGGAAAGCTCATAGGAATTTCTGGAATATTAGGCATAGATTTATGAATTCCATGTGAAAGTCCTGA
>JBDNDK010000081.1:0-10193 GCA_046719185.1 Armatimonadota bacterium | reverse complement strand
AATTTGACTCCATTCACGAAACTGTTCAAAAGTTAGTTTTTCATTACACCAAAACCAAGAAACCTCATTAACCCAAATAGGAGTCTTGGGGTCAACAGATTTTACAAAGTTGTAACAAGCTTTTAATGTTTCAAGGCTTGGCCAAGTATCTCTTTTATCCATAACCCTACATCCAAGAGGTTCATCCATTGTTTCATACATAAGCAATGCAGGATGATCTTTTATTTCAATCAGCTTTTTATGAAAATCGCTGCCCTCAACAAATTGCTCCGGGCTGCTTCCCCAATTTTTTTTTATATCTTCACTGCTCCAAGGAGATGTTGAATTTAATGCAAAAACCACTTTTAATCCTAATTCATCTGCATTATCCAAATCCTTCATATTAAAATCTCTAGGCTGAAATGGATATGCATCTGGAACAAACCTTAGTGGCCAGTGCAGTGTATTTATCCCTGATTCTTTTAACTCTTTCATGTGTTCATAACTTAAATCATCTCCACCAGGATAATCATAAACACCGATCAAAAAAAATGGCTTGCCATTGACTTTTATACAAGGTGGATCTTCAACATTAGCAAATGCATAACTATATATAAAAATCATAACTATACAAAATAAAGCTTTCTCAATCATAATTTTCAAACTCCAATATTCTTTGAAATATTCTTTAAAATTCAGCAAACATATTCAGATTTATTTCATTTCACTTATGTATAGATCTTTTCTTTACATCCATTGCTGCTTCTTGGACAACCTCTGCAAGAGTTGGATGTGGATGGATTGTGTTTATTATTTCATCAATAGTAAGTTCATTTTTAATGGCAAGTACTATTTCTGAAATAAGGTCTGTGGCATGAGGACCAACAATAGAGCAGCCTAAAATTTCTCCATATTTCTCACTTACTACAAATTTTACAAAGCCCTCTGTCTCACCCATACCCATAGCTTTGCCATTGTGGCTAAATGTAAACTTACCTGTGATAACATCATCATATTTCTCTCTTGCTTTCTGCTCACTTAATCCACAAGCAGAAAACTCAGGAGTGGTGTAAACACACATTGGGAATACACTATAATCCATCTGAACATTCATTCCAAGTGCATGCTCAACAGCTACCACACCTTCTGTCCAACCAACATGTGCAAGCATAGGGTCACCAATGCAGTCTCCAATTGCATATATGTTTGGAATATTTGTCTGCATAGATTTATTGACATTTATCTTTCTGCCATCAGTTTTTATTCCAACTTTCTCTAATCCAATGCCTTCTATAACTGCTCTTCTGCCCACAGCAACTAGTATTTTATCAACTTCTAGGGTTTCTTCTACACCATCTTTTTTGATATATACTTTTTTACCATTTTTAGTATTTTCAGCTTTTAAAACACCAGTGCCAAGCTTAAACTTCATACCTGCATGCTCTAAAGATTTCTGTAGAGCATTTGCAGTTTCCGTATCAGAAAATGGTAGAATCTGATCCATCATTTCTATTACAGTAACATCTGTGTTGAGTCTTGCAAAAGTATATCCAAATTCAAGACCAATTGCACCTGCACCAACTACTGCCATTCTCTTCGGAACTTCTGTAAACTTTAAGGCTTCTGTGCTTGTCCATACATCTTCACCAATTTCAAAACCTTCTAATGGAAGTTTTGCAGGCACAGAACCAGTGGCTATAATTATATATCCTGAGGTTATATTTTCTTCACCTGAAGATGTTTTGATTTTTATAGTATGAGAATCTGCAATTTCACCAAATCCCTCATACATCTTAATTTTATTCTTTTTGAAAAGCCCACTTATACCACTTGTGAGCTGTTTTACTGTAGTATCTTTTCTTTGCATCATAAGAGGAATATCAAGACCACAATCACTTACTCTTACACCAAACTCTTCACCAGCTCTTATATGGTCTAAAACAGCCACACAAGAAAGAAGTGTTTTTGTGGGAATACAGCCAACATTAAGACATACACCACCCACATATTCTTTCTCTATAACTGCAACTCTAGCTCCAAGCTGAGCTGCTCTAATTGCAGCCACATATCCACCAGGTCCAGTGCCGATAACTACTATGTCATAATCAAACTGGCTGCTGTTTGATAGTTTCTCTTTAATCTTAGGATTTGTTTCTTCACTCTTTGCAAATGATGGCAAGCCAAATGAGCTCATCATTATTGAATCTTCAAATTTTGCATTGGGAGGAACCATTGTGCCTACTCTTGCCATTGGGGATTGGAATTTATCAGAACTTATCAATTTAACCACCTTACTTTTGAAGTTGAGCAATTGCTCCATCTTGTATTATGAATCATACATTTTATACTATCATTACTGCATATATGAGTCAATTTTATTAGATATACCCAATATCTTACACACCTATTGAGCATATTATTTCTTTTGAAATTTTTACATTTTTATATGATACTGCTATGCTTTTTGCACCTGAATCTACAAGCTCTGGAATGATATTCAATTTTTTATCAACAACTATAATAGCATCATTAAAATTATCCTCTACAAACACCCATCCAAACTGCTCAGAAAACCTATCAACATCAATTTTATTTCCTAATACCTTCACTATATCCAAAATAACCCTTTGAGTGCCAACTGAATTTCTAAGCTCATCTTCAGATGAGATATATTTACCATAAATAACTTGAGGATTCCTATCATTCAATACAACATTTCTGGATATATCAAGCATTGCAGATTCTATTGAATCATCAGACTCCCATTCATCTGATTCTTTATATATCAAAGTTACTTGATTGGGCTCTGCAAATCTAACAAAAGCCTCTAAAAGAGCTTCAGATAAATTATCAATAATAAAAACAATAGGCTTTCCTGCAGAATATTTCATAATGTCATTATATTTATCATCATCAACATCTTTTTCTCTAATATCTAAAATCAAGGCATCAGCACCAGAACAAACAGCTTCTTCCAGCTCTTTTAGATTATTTGCAATAGCATATACATTTATTTTTTCGCCTGATACAGTTTGTGCTATGATGTGTTCCTCGCCTATGCAATAAACATGGGGTCTTGATGCAGATTGAATCTCTTGATAGAAAATAAGAGTATGCGGATCTGGGTCTGGATATACAATGCCTCTTGTGCCATCAACAACTACAATATCTTTTTCATTTATATTAATCATTAAGTGTTTAACTTCTGTAACACAAGGTATATCAACATCAATATCTATATCATCTTCTTCCGCTGCAATTCCTATGACATTAATGCCTGGAATTTTAAAGTTGTAACCATAGCATAAATCTTGACATATAACAATAACTTCAGGATAATCCTTTTTTTGCAAACCTGCTTTTAGTGCTTTTACACCATTATTAAGTATATCCTTAGATATTTTTGATATTGCATTAGGTCCATCAACTTTAATAGCTATAGCAATTGCCACACCATCAAATCTAGGGACACCATCTAATCTGGTCATTATAACTTCCTGTTGATGAATATTATTAAATATTTATATTTAACATCAAAAAATCCTCTAAGAATAATTTTCCATTATTTATAATATGCAGTAAATTTAATTGTTAGAAAACAAATCAAAATGGGAATATAATATCAGGTAACATTATATTACTTGACATTATGACACTAAAGTAATATTATATTATTATAATTATGTATATTGATTGCAATATTATTTTTTATGAGGTGATAATATGAGATTAGATAAACTTACAATCAAAGCTCAAGATTCTCTGCAAGATGCACAACACTTTGCAGATGAATATGGACAACAGCAAATTGAACCAGAACATCTTCTTTTTGCACTTCTACAGCAAGAAGGCGGTATTGTTTCGCCTATTTTGCAAAAACTAGGACAAAAACCAGAGCATATAGTCCAATTGGTAAAAGCTGAAATTGATAAAATGCCAAAAGTTTCCGGTGCTGGCGGCAGCTACATAAGCCCAAGACTCAAAAAAGTGCTTGATACTGCACAAACAGAAGCTGACAGGCTAAAAGATGAATATATCAGCACAGAACATCTTTTGATAGGTATTGCTGCCGAAGGTGGAGCAGCCAGCAGAGTTTTATCATCTGTTGGTGCAACTAAAGATAATATCTATAAAGCAATGGCAGATGTAAGAGGAAATCAGAGAGTTACAGACCAAAACCCTGAAGATAAATATCAAGCTCTTGAAAAATATGGCAGAGACCTCACTAAAGATGCTCAAGCCGGTAAACTTGACCCAGTGATTGGCAGAGATGAAGAGATAAGAAGAGTGGTTCAAGTGCTTAGCAGAAGAACAAAAAATAATCCAGTGTTAATTGGTGAACCCGGAACAGGAAAAACAGCTATTGTTGAAGGACTTGCCCAAAGAATTGTAAATGGAGATGTCCCTGAAACTCTAAAAAACAAAAAAGTTATTGCACTTGATATTGGAGGTCTCATTGCTGGAACTAAATACAGAGGTGAATTTGAAGACAGATTCAAAGCAGTATTAAAAGAAATTAAAGAAGCTGAAGGTGAAATAATATTATTTATTGATGAAATGCATACCATTGTGGGTGCTGGTTCTGCTGAGGGAGCAGTTGATGCTGCAAATCTTCTTAAGCCGATGCTTGCAAGAGGTGAGCTGAAATGTGTTGGTGCAACCACATTAGATGAGTATAGAAAACATGTTGAAAAAGATGCTGCACTTGAAAGAAGATTCCAGCCTGTGATGGTATCACCTCCATCTGTGACTGATACCATTGCCATATTAAGAGGACTAAAAGAAAGATATGAAACCCATCATGGTGTGAGGATAACGGACTCAGCATTAGTTGCTGCTGCTATTATGTCTGACAGGTATATTCAAGACAGATTCTTACCTGATAAGGCTATAGACTTAATTGATGAAGCAGCATCAAGACTGAGAATCGAAATTGATAGTATGCCAACTGAAATTGATGAAGTGGAAAGAAAAATTAGACAGCTTGAAATAGAAAGAGAGGCATTAAAAAAAGAAACTGATGATGCCTCAAAACAAAGGCTTGAAAAGCTTGAACAAGAGCTTGCAGAACTCAGAGAAAAATCTAATGAAATGAAAATTCATTGGAATAATGAAAAAGAAGCCATTCAAAAAATTAGAGATATCAAAGCTCAAATTGAACAGGCTACAATAGAAGAACAAAATGCTGAAAGAACAGGTAACCTTGGAAGAGCTGCGGAGCTTAGACATGGAATAATCCCTGAACTGCAAAGAAAGCTTTCAGAACAAGATGCTTTGCTTGCTGAACTTCAGAAAAACCAAAAAATGCTCAAGGAAGATGTTGATGAAGAAGATGTGGCTGAAGTAGTGAGCAAATGGACAGGAATACCCGTAACAAAACTAATTGAAGGTGAAATTGAAAAACTTGTCAAAATGGAAGATAGGCTTAAAGAAAGGGTTATTGGGCAAGATGCTGCAATAACTGCTGTATCTAACGCAGTAAGAAGAGCAAGAGCTGGATTATCTGATCCTAATAAACCAATAGGAAGCTTTATATTTATGGGTCCAACTGGTGTTGGTAAAACAGAGCTTGCTAGGGCACTTGCTGAGTTTTTGTTTGATGATGAAAAAGCTATGATTAGAATTGATATGTCTGAGTTTATGGAAAAACACTCAGTTGCAAGGCTCATTGGTGCTCCTCCCGGTTATGTGGGATATGATGAAGGTGGCTATCTTACAGAAAATGTGAGAAGAAAGCCATATAGTGTACTGCTGTTTGATGAAATAGAGAAAGCTCATCAAGATGTTTTTAATATCTTGCTTCAGATATTGGAAGATGGAAGATTAACAGATGGACATGGCAGAACTGTTGATTTCAAAAACACAGTCATTATTATGACCAGCAATGTAGGCTCTGATATTATCAATATGCATGGAGTAAATGGATTTAGACAGGGAATTGAAGAATCTGAAAATGAAACTCACAAATTAATATTAGATGCTTTGAGAGCCCAGTTCAGACCAGAATTTTTGAATAGAATTGATGAGATAATAGTGTTCAATTCACTCAGCAAAGAGCATATCAAGCATATAGTTGATATTCAGCTGAGATATCTTGAAAATAGACTTGCAGACAGAAATCTTTCTTTGCAAGTTACAGATTCTGCAAAAGAAGCTATTGCAAAGATTGGCTATGACCCAAATTATGGTGCAAGACCGCTCAAAAGAGCAATACAAAGAGAGATACAAGACAAACTTGCCCTTGAAATGCTGGAAGGCAGATTTAAAGATGGTGACGTGGTTGTGGTTGATGCAGATTCAGAAGGCAACATCATTTTTTCAAGTGTCTCTTAAAATTAGTTAATGAGTAAATTATTATCATTCTGAGGTCTCATAAAATATATAATTTCTATGCCTCAGAATGATATTATTTTAATACAAAAAAGGATTTTCTTATGAAAAAACATCTGTGTATTATTATTTCTTTGATGCTTTTGTTTGTATCATCTCTTTGCTTTGCAGATCCTTCTAAAGTGCTGGTGATTGTAAATGTAAATAGCAAAGACTCTATTTCTGTTGCAAATTATTATGTAAGTAAAAGAAAAATTCCTAATTCTAATATATTCAAAGTATCTTGCACCACTGAAGAGACTATGACAATAAAAGATTTTGAAAATAAGATTAGAAAACCTATTGCAAACTATCTCAATAAAAATAATAGAAAATACAAAATAGATTATATTGTTGTAACAAAAGGAATACCTCTAAGATATAGAGATGAAAATGTGAGTTGGGGATTAGATAACAAACTTACTCTCCCATTCAAAAGTGAGGATTATAGACATCCTAACCCATACTTTAGAGCAAATAAGCCATTTTCTAGTAAAGTATATAATATGTATCTGGTTACAAGGCTTGATGCAGTAACTCTTGAGCAAGCAAAAGCATTGGTTGATAGATCACTTGCTGCAAAACCACTAAAAGGTTTATTCTTAATAGATACACATCCAAAGAGAGACTTTGGTGGATATAAAATAGTAAATGATAGAATGAAACTGGCAGCTGAAATCCTGAAAAGTAAAGGTTTTGAAATGAAGCTTGAGTCAACTGAAGCGTTTGTTGGAGGCAAGAATTTAATGGGCTATTATAGCTGGGCAAAAAATGATTTGAATTATGATAGGAATATATATACAAGCCAGCTTCATTTTTTACCCGGCTCTATTGCAGAAACAGGAGATTCATCAAGTGCAGCTACTCTAAGACAATATTCACCAACAGATAGAAAAGTGTCGCATATTACAGATTTGATAAGGCAAGGTGTTACTGGTGTTGCTGGCTATGTTAGTGAGCCATATACTTATGCATTAGCACATGCTGATATACTATTTGACAGATACACAAGTGGAAGAAACCTTGCAGAAAGCTTTTATTCATCTTTCCAATACATAAACTGGAAAGGTCTTGTGATTGGTGACCCTCTTTGTGCTCCATATAAAGGCAAATAGAATGAAAATATATTGTGGTATTGACTCAGGTTCACTTTCTACTGATTGTGTGCTTTGGGATGGAAACAAAATAATTTCATATAGTATAATGCCTACTCTCACAAGTGCTGAAAAAGCTGCAAATATTGCATTGGAAAGCTGTCTATCAAAAACAAATTATAAAATAAACGACATCGCAAAAATTGTAACTACTGGTTATGGCAGATATAATATCTCCAACTCAGATAAAGCTGTAACTGAGATAACTTGTCATGCAAGAGGTGCAAGAAAGCTTTTTGATGAAGTGATGACAATTATTGATATTGGTGGACAAGACAGCAAAATAATAAAACTGACGCCAGAAGGTAGAGTAGATGACTTTGTTATGAATGATAAATGTGCTGCTGGAACCGGTAGATTTTTAGAAGTGATGGCTATTGCTCTTGGCACTGATATAGAAAATATGGGAGAGCTATCATTAAAAAGTAAAAATGATATTTCTATATCAAGCACTTGCACTGTATTTGCTGAATCTGAAATTATTGGATTGATATCTCGAGGAATTGTTAAATCTGATATTGCATATGGGCTGCATAAATCTGTGGCAGAGAGAATATTTGCAATGACTTCGAGACTTAAATGCAAACCTCCATACATAATGACTGGTGGTGTAGCAAAAAATATTGGAGTTGTAAGAGCTGTGTCAGAGAAGCTTGAGTATGATGTAATTGTTCCAAATGAGCCTCAAATAGTAGGTGCATTGGGAGCAGTGCTAATCTCAACTGAAATATAATATCATTTTATTCAAGCAATAATGGTGTATGGAATAAATTGACAGGGTAAGAAATGGTATGATAAACTTTACAGGCTCATTGTATATTGGGCTTGTTGAAAGGAGTTGCTGTTCATGCTTATAACTGTAAAGGGTAAACAACATTTTGAGGTTACTGATGCCCTTAATAATTATGTAAATAAAAAACTTCAGAAACTTGAAAAATACTTTCAAAATGTAAAAGAAGCTGTAGTTACTATGAGCGTAGTAAGAGGAATGCATATAGTTGAAGTGCAGCTTGATGGAGATGGTGTAATTCTCAGGGGAGAAGAAAGACGCGGAACTGATATGTATGGTTCCATTGACCAAGTAGTGGAAAAACTTGAAACTAGAGTTAAAAAATTCAAGAAAAAAAGATACTCAAGATCCACTGAAGAGGGTCCAAAAGAAAAAGAACTTCTAAAAAATCAAATAATGGAAGAAGCATATTCTGTAACTGAAGATGAATCGGAAGATGCAGATTATCCAAAGATTGTAAGAGTAAAACAATTTTCATTAAAACCAATGACTCCTGAAGAAGCTGCAGAACAAATGGAGCTTATTCATCATGATTTCTTTGTGTTCCAAAATGTGCATACAGAAGATGTGAATGTGGTTTATAAAAGACATGATGGCAATTATGGAATTATTGAACCTAAATAATTCTAATTGCTAAAATGTTCAGAATAAATAAACTTGTGTAACAAAATACACTAGCTTGAAAGGAAATGGATTAAAATGATTGTTCCAACCAAAGATTTATTTAATCTTGCTTATGGCAAGTATGCTTTAGGTGCTTATAACATCAATAATGCTGAACAAACAATGGGACTTTTCCGGGGGAATATGGATAGCAAAGCTCCATTTATTATTCAGATATCAAAAGGTGCTAGGAGCTATACAAATAAGCTAATGCTTGAAGCCATGATAAAAGCTGCTGAAGAAATATTTCCGGATGCTATTTTCTCAGTTCACCTTGACCATGGTGATGAAGAAACATGTTATGACTGCATTGAATCTGGATTCTATTCATCAGTTATGATTGATGCAAGTCATTATGATTTTGAAGAAAATGTAGCAATTACAAAGAGAGTTGTTGATAGAGCTCATGCAAAAGGTATTAGTGTAGAAGCAGAGTTAGGTCAGCTTGGTGGTGTTGAAGAAGATGTTCAAGTTGATGAAGCAAATGCTCATTTAACTGATCCAAAGCAAGCTGCTGAATTTATAGAAAGAACAGGCTGTGATGCCCTTGCATGTGCAATTGGAACAAGCCATGGAGCTTTTAAGTTTTCTGGTTCACAAGGTATTCACTTTGATGTATTAGAACAAATACAAAAATTAGTGCCTGGATTTCCACTAGTTATGCATGGCTCTTCTTCTGTTCCTCAAGATGAGGTTGAAAGAATCAATGCTGCTGGTGGTGCATTAAAAGGTGCTAAAGGCGTTGATGCAAATCAATATCTTCCTGCTGCAAAGCTTGGTGTTTGCAAGATTAACATTGATACAGATGGCAGACTAGTATGGACTAGAGTTCACAGAGAATTCTTTAGAGATAAACCTGATGTATTTGATTTTAGACCAATTGGAAAAATCTTTATGGATGAATATGCAAAATTCATTGCAAGTAGAAATGAACTGCTAGGTTCATCTGGTCATCTTGATGAAGTAAGAGCTGCTTTGAGCAAATAATTACAATTAAATTGATAGAGGTGGAATGAGACTTGTCTTATTCCACCTTATAAAAACCTCTTATTATAAGGATATGAATTATGATCTCCACAGTCACAGTTAATCCTACACTTGATAAAACAATATATGTATCCAAACTTTTACCTAATGATACAAATAGAGTAACAAAAGTTGAGGAAGATGCAGGTGGCAAAGGAATAAACTGCTCTAGAATGCTAAAAGAGCTTGGTGGACAAACTAAAGCTGTTGCT
>JBDNDK010000080.1:0-10208 GCA_046719185.1 Armatimonadota bacterium | reverse complement strand
TAACCCAAATAGGAAGCAACAATTATGCAGAGTGGAAAGTCGCAGACATCAAAATCAATTCTCTTACCAATGATTACTATGCTGTTGATATGTTGAGACTTGGTGGAGATGCTTCTTGGGCACAATCATATTTTGATGATGTAGCTTTCACAAACTTGCAAGTTGTTCCAGAACCAGGCACAATGGTTGCACTTGGAAGTGGACTTGTTGGATTAGTTGGATTTGCTATCTGCAGAAGAAAATAATCTCTTCTAAATTTATTTAACTCCAAATCGGCACTGGTTAATTCCAGTGCCTTTTTTTTATTTTGTATGGCTTGAACTACAGTCTCAGATAGAATATCATATTATAAATCGCATAATTTTAGCTGAGGCAAATATTGACTGACAACAAAACAATTACAAAAAATGACATTGTAAAAGGCTTAAAACAATTAGGTGTTATAACATCAGATAATATTATAATGCACTCATCACTATCTAGCTTAGGAAATGTTGATGGTGGTGCAAAAACAGTTGTCGATGCTGTGCTTGAAGTAATAGGCTCAAATGGCACATTAGCTGTGCCTGCATTTAATTGGAATATAGACTCATTTGATTCAAAAATAACTCCATCAATTGTTGGAGCTATCACAGAAGAGGTGAGAAATAGAAAGAATGCTGTTAGAAGTCTTCATCCAACACATTCAATAGTTGCAATTGGTCCACTGGCTGAAATAATCTGTGAAGGACATGAAAAAACAACTGCATTTGGCAGAGGCTCAGCATTATATAAATTTTTACAGGCTAATCCTAAAATACTTCAAATAGGTACTGACAACACTACCAATTCCATAATTCATGTTGCAGAGGAAATTGTAAAAGTGCCATATCTTCAATCTGCAAAAGAAAAAATTATAAAAATTTCAAACGGCAAAAGTGTAAATGTTAAACTTCCTGGCTGCAGTAGGGGATTTTTAAATATTGATGATGAGCTAAGTGATAGTGGTGAAGTGAATATAATTAAAATTGGAAATGCAGATGTGAGACTCACAAAAGCAAGATTAGTGGTTGATACTGCAGTAAAGATGCTTAAGTTTGATCCTGCATCATTATTATGTGATAATGCAGATTGTGTAACTTGTGCTATGAACAGAGCAACTATTGATGCAGTATCTGTTGAAGAGATTGAAAAAGAGATAATTGAAATACAAAAAGAAGACGAAAAGGCATTAAGAATTATTGAATCAAAGTTCAATTGCACAGAGGTTGAATTTCCTGGTTTTGATTCATCAGATATATATAGAAACTAATCATATTGGAGGCTAGTAATGTCTAAAAAAATTAAAATTACAGCTGGAAATGTTACTCAAACAGCAACTCTAAATGGAAGCAAATGTGCTGAAAAGATATGGAATGCTCTGCCTATAGAGGCTAGAGGAAGCACATGGGGAGATGAGATATATTTTGGTATTCCAGTGAAATGCACAGGTGAGAACCCACAGGCAACTGTTGAAATGGGTGATTTAGCCTATTGGCTGGAAGGAAGCTGTTTTTGTATATTCTTTGGACCAACTCCAGCAAGCAGAGGAAATGAGATAAGACCAGCAAGTCCAGTGCAGGTGTTTGGAACGCTTGATGGAGACCCAAAAGAGTTCAAAAGGGTAAACAGCGGAGCTGATGTGCTGATTGAAAAAGCTGAGTAGGGATAAAATATAACTTTAGACAAACAAGTATGTCACTCTGAAGAGCGGAGCGACAAAGAGTCTATTTAATAGTAAAAAAGATTCTTCGTTACACTTAGAATGACAGAATTTTTTACTTTGAACGCAGTGAAGAGTTTAATAATTATTGAATAATATTTTTCATTGCATTCAGAAAGGATAGCGTTAATTACAGAAAGGACAATAGTATGGCTTGTGATAGAATAGAAATCAACAATTCAAAATGCAACTGCACATATAGTGGTTGTTCTAAACATGGAAAATGCTGTGAATGTCTGCATTATCATTTGAGTATGAAACAGCTTCCTGCTTGTTGTTTCACTCCAGACTTTGAAAAGAGATATGATAGATCTTTTAAAGCATTTATAGAAAATCACAGCAAATGATGGATAATAAAAGCAGACTTAAAAAAATATTGGAAATATTGGAAGAACAATACCCAGATGCCATGTGCACATTAGATTTTAAAACACCGCATCAGCTTATGGTGGCAGCTATTTTAGCTGCACAATCGACAGATAAAAAAGTGAATGAAATAACACCTGCTTTATTTGAAAAATATCCAGATGTATATGCATTTGCAGAGGCAGATCAAACAGAATTGGAAGAAATGGTGAAGCAGTCTGGATTTTATAGACAAAAGGCAAAATCAATAATTGAATCTGCAAGGGAGATTGTTGCAAGACATAATGGTGTGGTGCCTGATAATATTGATGATCTTATAAAACTTTCTGGAATTGGTAGGAAAACTGCAAATTTAATAATTGGAGATGCCTATGGCAAGCCTGCTGTGATTGTAGATACACATGTAAAAAGAATATCAAATAGGCTTGGACTTACTACAAATGAAAATCCAGACAAGATAGAAGATGATTTGAGACAGATATTATCAGAAGAAGATTCAACACATTTCAATCATCTAATTGTTGCTCTTGGCAGAGATATCTGCAAGGCTCCAAAACCAAAATGTGAGATATGCAGATTGATTGAACTATGTCCTTATGGTCAACAAAACATGACTTCAAAATCTCTGGGTTTATAACTAATAATTTATTCTTGAACTTTAGTTGATGGGAGTAATAGAACAGCAGCATAGTTTCTAAAATATTTATTAGAGACTCTTTGCACATCAGCTGCTGTTACTTTTTCTATTTTTTCTGGGAAGCTATCATAAAAATCATATCCCAGACCAATTGATTCCAGCCATGCAAGTCTGAAAGCTCTGTCAATCATTCTTTGATGAGATAACAAATAGCTTCCAATGGTGTACCCTTTTGCTCTCTTAAGATCAGTATCAGATAACGGCTCATTTTGGAGTTTTGTTATTTGTTCTAATAGTATTTTCTGCACATAATCCATCACAAACTCTACTTTCATTTCTTTATATGATATTTTGAATGGATTTGTAAGAATATATGAGAGTATATGACTTTGATATTTTAGCATAGGATACTGAACACCTAAATCATATGCAATACCTTCTTTTTGTCTTAATTCTCTAAACATATATGAACCCTTACCACCACCAAGGGCATTAGTTGCAACTGCTGCTGCATAATAATCATCTTCAGTAACAGATGGAGCATGCCAGCCAACCATCAAATATGCAACAGGAATATCAGCTTCTAATACTCTCAATCTATTTTGAGATAGTGTTTCATTTGGAATAGGTCTTTGTAGAGGCAATTTAGCAGTAGGAACACCAGCAAAAGCTTTTGAAGTTTGATCCAGTGCATGTTCTCTTGATATATCACCTACTACTGTTATTATTATATTATTTGGCACATAATAATAAGAGTAATACTTTTGAAGGTCTGCTATTGTTGTGTTTGCAATCACTCTCTCAGAACCTAATGGGGTTCTTCTGTAAGAGTTATCTTCATAAAGCAGCTCTCTTAATTGCTGATATGCTATTTCATAATAATTTGAATCTTGAGCCAAAAATTTGCTTTTTAAGTTGTTTCTGGTCTGTTCTACCCATTTGTGCTCAAATACTAATTGGGTGAGAGATTCACCTATTAGCTTCATTGATTTATTGAACATTTCAGAGGTGGTAACAATTCTAATCTCAGTGAAATCAAAATGAGATTGGGCTATTATATTGCCGCCAACTGATTCTGCAATTAATGCCACTTCCTCAGCAGAGCTTAATGCTGTTCCTGCTAATAAAAGCTGTGCAACAAAGTTTCCAATTCCAGCTGTTTGGAATGATTCATTTGAACTGCCAACTTTCACAGCTGCAATTATAGCCACCAAGCCTGTGCCGTGTTCTGGTTTGGTGATGAGTGTTACTTCATTATCTAGTTTATCTTTATAAATGCCTGTTGTTTGAGAGAAGCTAGATGAAGTGCATGCAAATATAACAATAAAAATTATAAATAATAAAATATAGCATTTAGCTTGCATTTTGTTTCCTTTCATTCAGGACAAACTCTTAAAACAACTGAATGGTTTTCTTGAAGATATTCTTTAGCAACTCTTTTTATATCCTCATTATTTATAGACCTTATGCAAGACATATAATCATCTGCAAATTGTGTTGATGAAATTGTATTGTAAAAACCATAGGTTACTGCTCTACCTGAAAAAGTCTCATTTTGAGCAGAGAACTTACCAAGCAGGGTTCTCTTTGCAATCTCTAAATAACTATCCATTATTCCAAAACTTGCCAGTTCTTCCATCTTAGAGAATATATGTTTTTCAATAGTATCTGAATTATTTTTATCTGTTTCAACTATTATAGAAAACATAGCATTTTCCATTTGCGTGAGAAAATCAGCTAATGCAGATTTAGAAAGCTTTGAAGTAATTAAATGATCAGAAAGCCAGTTTACTCTTCCATATCCAAAATGACTAACAATCACATCCATTGCACAAATATCTCTAAAATTATCTGCTTTTGGTGCTATATATCCAATTGCAAGATGGAAACTTGGTAGTTTTTGATTGATATCTAATCTCTTTTTGTCAGTAATTTTCTCTACTGATGGTATTTGTGGCAATTTATCATCTGATTTTGGCATTTGTCCAAAAGTGTTTTGAATACTTTCAATAGCCTTTTTTGTATCTATATCACCAACCAACACAACAGCCATATTATTGGGCACATATAATTTTTTATAATGCTCCAATGCTTGTTCAGATTTAAGTTTTTTGACTGTTTCATCAATACCTTCTATTGGAAGAGAGTAGGGATGATTGCCATAGATATATTCTGACAATAAATCTTTAACTATTGTTTTTGGTGTTAATTTTTTTCTTGCAATCTCTTCAAGAATTATTTTTTTCTCAATCTCAAGTTCTTCAGGTATAAATTTTGCTGTTGTAAGTGCATCAAAAAATACTTCTAGTGCATTATCAAGATAAATAGATCTGATAGTAGAGCTGAAATGTGCCCAGTCTTTTGAGGTGTAAGCATTTAATACAGCTCCAAGACTTTCCATTTCAATATCCATTTCACCTGCTTTTCTTTTTTCTGTTGATGCAAATACAAGATGTTCTATGAAGTGAGAAAGACCATTATTTTCTCTTGTTTCATAAGCACTGCCAGCATTCACCCAAATATCAACTGCAACAAGAGGCACACTATTATCTTCTTCAATTATCACAGTGAGCCCATTATCCAGAGTTGTGATATATGGATTTTTAGCATAGCTTGAAGGAATTATTATTAAAAAGATGAAAATTAAAATTGAAATCTTTTGAAACATAATATTGCCTTGAAATATATTTACAGATAATTTGCTTGTAGTGTGTATATATAAACATTATACTAGTATTTGAAAATTATTTCGACTTCAATTGTATCATAAAGAAATAAAATAATTTACAGACAAGGTATTAATAAAAAATTAGATGGTTGAAACCAGGCTACTTAAAAATTTTGATTGGTGGATATTCTTTGCTACATTAGGCTTGATTGGTTTTGGTTGTTTGATGATATACAGTGCAAGTATGGGAAATGCTATGAGTATATCATATATTGAAAGACAGCTTGTTTGGGCAGCGATTGGTTTGATATGTGCAATTTTTGTGGCATCTATTGATACTTCTTTTTATCATAGGCATACAAGTAAATTATATATTATCACCATAATAATGCTCATATTAGTTCTTGTTATTGGAGATTCATCAAAAGGTGCACAAAGATGGATAGGTTATGGAAGTCTTAGAATACAGCCATCTGAGTTTGCAAAAATCACAATGATTGTTGCAATGTCAGTATTTGTGGTAACAAGACTTAGAACAATAAGAACTATAAAAACATTTCTACTTTCTCTTGTATATTTTATGGTTCCTATGCTTCTTATTTTCAAACAGCCAGACCTTGGCACCAGTCTTGTACTAATTGCTATTTGGATGACAATTCTATTTATAATGGGTACAGATCTGAAAAATATAGGGCTTTTCATATTGGCAGGAATAGTTTTATTTTCTGCTGGTTGGACTATTCCGGGTATCATGAAAGACTATCAAAAAAAGAGAATTATAACTTTTCTCAATCCATCAGTGGATCCCACTGGTAGTGGTTATCATGTCACTCAATCAAGAATTGCTATAGGATCAGGTCAGTTGTATGGAAAAGGTTATCTTCAAGGTACGCAAAGAAAACTTCAGTTTATCCCTGAACAGCATACGGATTTTATATTCACAGTTGTTGGTGAAGAAATGGGATTTGTGGGTGCATCTTTTGTGTTGCTGCTTTATTTTATAATTCTGTGGAGAGCTGTTGTGATTATGCTGACTACTGAGGATACCACAGGAAGAGCTATCACAGCTGGAGTGGTGGGCATGTTTGTGTTTCATATCTTTGTTAATATTGGCATGACCTTGGGAATTATGCCTGTTACAGGTGTGCCTTTGCCATTTATGAGTTATGGGGGCAGTGCTTTGCTTGCAAACTTGCTTGCTATTGGATTATTAGAAGGTGTGAGTTTAAGAAGGCACAGAATAAACTTCTAATCAATTACCACAATATCTTTTTTGTTAGAATGGGTTAATATCTCATATCCTGTTTCTGTAACTAACACATCATCTTCTATTCTAACACCACCAAAACCTTCAATATAAATACCAGGTTCAACTGTAAATACCATTCCCGGCTGAAGAATAATATCACTTGTTTGAGATAACCCCGGACCATCATGAACTTCTATTCCTATTGAATGACCCAAGCCATGCCCGAAATTTTTTCCATATCCGCACTCAGCAATATAATTTCTAGCTACATCATCTATTTCTTTTCCAGATATATTTGGTTTTATAGCTTCTATTGCTTTCATTTGAGCTGCTAAAACAGTGTTGTATATTTCTTTGTGCTTATCAGTTGGCTTGCCAATCACAAAAGTTCTTGTGATATCTGAATTGTATCTATTTAATTCAGCTCCAAAATCTAATTTTAGAAAATCACCATACTGCAATTTTCTATCAGTAGGGCTTGCATGAGGGCAGGCAGAATTATGACCAGAAGCTGCAATAGTATCAAAGCCTGCTTTATCTGCACCAACAGATCTCATAGTATAATCTATTAAAATTGCAACCTCTTTTTCTGTCATTCCAACTTTTATGGTGTTTGATATTTTTGATATAGTATCATCTACAATTCTACATGCTGATTTGATTTTTTCTATTTCATATTCATCTTTCACCATTCTGAGCTTTTCCACAACTCCAGAAGACAGCTCAAGACTAATGGATTCATTCAATGATGATTTTAATTTGTTGAATAGAGTTACAGAAAGATTGTCTGCTTCACACAAAACAGATTTTATATTTTTATCATTTATAAATGAACTAACAGCATCAATAGTTGACTTCCCAGTATAATCTACAACTTCTATATCATTACATTCATTTCTAGCCTGAATGCTGTATCTAGGGTCAACTAAAATATATGTATCATTTTCTGTAATAATCAAGGCAGCTGTTGAGCCAGTGAATCCAGAAAGATAGAAAATATTATCTATGCTTGTAACTAAAAAACTATCACATCCATTTGAATTTATAATTTCTATTATCTTATAAATTCTTTTCTTATGCAATATTAATAACTCCATTCATTGCTCTAATTGCAAGTAAATAGCTCTCAGCTCCAAAACCAGATATTTGTCCAATACATACTGGTGCTATAACAGATTTATGCCTGAATTCTTCTCTAGCATAAACATTAGAAAGATGAACCTCAATTGTGGGTAATGCAACTGCAGCCACTGCATCTCTTATTGCAATGCTGTAGTGGGTATATGCACCGGGGTTTATTATTATTCCTTCACAATTCTTTTTTGCCCAGTGTATTTTATCAATAAGCTCTCCTTCAATATTAGATTGAAATGTTTCAAGCTCAATTTTGAGTTCTTTTGCAAGATTTATACATTTTTCATTTATAGATTCAAGAGCTTCAAATCCATACACAGCTTCTTCTCTTTGACCAAGCAAATTAAGGTTAGGTCCATGAATGAGTAAAACTTTATACATAATCACATACTCCTTTTTTTCTAGCAGTGTTTTCTATCATGATGTTCATGAGCAACTTCTTTTATATAATTATCAATCACTTCTTCTGTTTTGCCATCTGCTACTATTTTTCCTTTATTCAGCCAGATGGTTCTATTTGATATTTCTTTTGCTGGCACCAAGTCATGAGTTACAAATATGATAGTTTTATTATTGCATTTGAACTCATCTATTTTATCATAACATTTCTCTTGGAATGCAGCATCACCAACAGCTAACACCTCATCAACCAAAAGCAAATCAGGATTAGTTTGTGTGGCTATTGCAAAACCTAATCTCATCAGCATACCAGCAGAATATGTCTTTGTGGGTGAATCTATATAATCATTCAATTCAGAAAATGTGATTATTTCTTCTTCAACTTCTCTAATCTGAGGAATAGATAATCCCATTATTGCACCATTAAAGAATATATTTTCTCTTCCTGTAAGCTCTGGATGAAATCCTGCACCCAAATCCAGCATAGTGGACATTCTGCCATCTATATTCACTATCCCAGATGTTGGAGTATAAACTCTGCCAATAATTCTCAAAAGAGTGCTTTTGCCAGATCCATTCACTCCAATAATAGATACACTTTCACCTTTTTCTATTGTAAAAGATATATCATCAAGAGCAGTGAAAGTGTATGTTTTTCTCTTGCCAAATTTTAATATTGCAGATTTGAGAGTAGATTCTCTATCTTTAATCAGCTCAAATTTCTTATATAAGTTTTTTACTTCAACAGCAGACATCATCAAAGCCTTTCTGCAAAAGTAGCAGCTCTTTTTATAAAGAATCTATATCCTAAGAATGCAACTGTTGTGCAGATAATCCCACATATTGCAAACATACCATAATCCAAAGGAAATACTTCAAACTTCTCACCACCAACATTTACATTTGGTATTGCTACAAGAGCTTTTCTGTAGGTATCTGTTAGAGTGTTCATAGGGATAAGCATATATATTTTATATATTATGTTATGATAGGCTGGAAATCTTTTCAAACTATCATACACAAGCTCTACAGGATACATTATTGGTGTTAAATAGAAAAACACATTTAGAAGAGCAGATACTATATATTTTGTGTCTTCAAAAAATACATTAAGAGTTGATATAAAGAAAGTCAAACCAATAATAAGCAATGTTTGGAAAAGCATAATCACAGGCAATAAAAGTGTTGTCTTTAATAATGGAGATCCTGATAAAAAGAAATAGTAAACTCCCAAATATACAAAGAAAACAGCCAATGAAAGACAAAAATGTATTAAATTAGATATAACCACAGATAATGCTAAAGTTTCTCTAGGAAAATAAACTTTCTTTAGCAGGTCTCTATGCATCAGAAACACTTGGCTTGAATCCAAAAGTGCCATTTGAAAAAATATCCAAGGAAGAAAACCAATCAGCACAAATGCAGAATAGTTTGCAATATCAACTTTCATTACAAACTTAACTATTATTGTGATTGTGGCAGCTTGAATCAAAGGGTTAGCAAGAGACCAAAAAAAACCCAGTACTGAGTTTTTGTATCTCACTTTTAGGTCTCTTATCACCAATTGCTTTAAGAGGTCTTTATATTTTATGAATTCTCTAATATTTGAAATCATGCAAAGCTACTCACCAATTATTTTGATGATTCCTCTTTTTCTTCTTTGTCCATCAAATTCCCAATACATAATAGTTTGCCAAGGACCTAAATCCATTTTTCCATCTGTTATAGGAACAATCACTTGATGATGCATCAATAGATTTTTTAAATGAGCATGTCCATTATCCTCACCTGTTCTATGATGTTTGTAGTTTGGTCCTTCAGGTGCTAATTTTTCCAGCATCTCCATTGCATCTTCCCAAATTCCGGGTTCATTGTCATTCACCCATACTCCAGCAGTGATATGCATTGCAGAAACTAGCATCAGTCCCTCTTTTATTCCGCTTAATCTGAGTTCTTCTTCACAAACATCAGTAATATTTATAATTGCTCTTCTGGAATCTGTATTAAAAACTAA
>JBDNDK010000008.1:0-28471 GCA_046719185.1 Armatimonadota bacterium | reverse complement strand
AAGGGTTTCTTTAGATCCTCTTGCCCAAACCTGTTTACCATTTGATTTTATTATCCATCTCACTAAATCATAAAAATGAACACCTAAAAACCATCCCGGACTGCTTGCACTTGCCCAGTGAGGAAACCACTGGCTTGGCACTTCTATTCTGTCTTCCATGTAAACACTGCCATATAAAATCTTGCCAAATTCACCAGAGCTAACTCTTTTTTCAAGTGCCACATGGTCAGGATCATATCTCTTGTGGAAATCCACTTGAAGAAGCACATTTGCTCTCTTGCAGGCATCAATCATTTTCTCACAGCCATCAACTGTCACATCAAGAGGTTTTTCCACCATCACATGTTTTTTTGCTTCAGCACAAGTCAACACAATCTGCTTGTGCAAATGGTCTGGAGTTACAACTGTTACTCCATCAATATCAGCCTTTTCAAGCATCTCATCGTAGTCTAAATAAACAGGGCATTTGTAGTTTTCTTCCACCCATTTTGCTCTTTCTTCATTTGCCTCTGCAACACATGCAAGCTCTGCTATTCCTAAATATGATAACTGCCTAAAAGCATTAAGATGATTCACACCAAAAGTACCAGCACCAACAACACCAATTTTTACAGACATGAAACAATCCTCCAGATTTGAAATAAAACATTGTTATTTTAAGGGTAGTAAATCAAAAAAGCAAACAAATCAGTTGTTACTAAATTTTCTTTTGCTTCTGATTAGTGCAACTATGCATATCATTCCACCGATAAAGAGAATTATAGATAATACTGTCATTCCATTATTGAATCCATTCAAAAATGCATTTATATAATCAGTTGATTCTGTATCAACACCAGATGTTGCTGAGTTGATTAAGGCACCACATAATGCAATACCAGATGCCATTCCAAGATTTCTAGCAAGTGATACAATTCCAGAAGCTACACCCAAATCTATACAAGCTACACTTCCCATAATCATACTAGTATTAGGTGCAATGAACAATCCTGAGCCAATGTGCATTATAAATAATCTTAACACTACATCTGCAGTAGTAGAGTCTGTATTTAGCTGTCCTATTGAATTCACACACACTCCACAGATTATTATTCCCAAGGTGGTGAGTATTGGTGAGCCAATCCTATCAGATAGACTACCAAACATTGGAGCAACTATTGCATAGGTAAGAGGACCTGTTGCCACCACAAAGCCTGTTATAGATGGGTCAATAATCAAAACTTTCTGCAGATAAAATGGCAGAAACACCAATACCGGTACAATTCCAGCATACAACAAGACTGCTGATAATGAGCTTGTAGAAACTGTAAAGCTTGATAATATTCTTATATCCAAAACTGGTGATTTTGATTTCTTTTCAATTGATACAAACAAAATGCCAAATATTATTGCAGATAAGAATAAGGCAATTGTTTTTTGGCTTAATAACCCAAAGTTTCCTACCATTGTGATTCCAGCCATCAGGGCTGATAGTGTGATTGCCATTGTGATAGAACCTGCAAGATCAAATGATCCATTTTTGTTTTCTGCTAATCCTCTGATTCTAAATATAAAGTGATATAAAATCACAAAAAAAATTGGGACATTAACAAGGAATATTGTTCTCCAACCTATATATTCAAGCAATATACCACCAACAACAGGACCAATGATATATCCAAGGGCAACACAAGTGCCTATTACTCCCATTGCCTTGCCTCTTGATTTTGCTGAAAAAACTTCTGCTACCAATGCAAGACCACAAGACATAGTCATTGATGCTCCAAAACCTTCAATCACTCTATAGATAATCAGCATTTGTGCAGATGTTACTAATGAGCAGGAAATACTTCCTATTGCAAATATTGATATGCCGGTTATGTAAACTTTTCTTTTGCCTAAAATATCGCTGGCTTTACCAAAGAATGTGAGAGTGGCAACTATTACAAAAGTGAATGCAAGAGTAAACCATTGGCTAGTGCCAATTCCAACACCAAATGCATTGCCTAGAGTTGGCAAAGCAACATTCACTATTCCAATATCTAAAGTTGTTGTGAGAATCCCAGCACCCACAAGCATCAGGATTATTTTCCTAAGTGGATGCGGAGTAGGGTCACAAAAATATGTATTAGAGTTCATATAGTAATGATATATTGTTTTTGTGCTAATGAAAAGCTGTAAAAAGTTTTCAATTTTCTTGCAGGAGTCGGAACATTTTTTTATTGATGAGGTCTAAAAACTATAACAACGGGGTAAAACAGTTGGTGTGTGGCGTTTTATTTATAAGATAATATGGAGTAGTGGAAAAAGATGACACGAAGCAGCTTGAAAAATGTGCTTTCAGATGCAAAAGAAAGGCAGGTATCTGCAGACTCTTTTGTGAAAGCAATGTCGAAGTTATCTAAAGTCAAGGAAGTGGAGCAAAAAAAATCTTCAAATATTTCTGTGAAAATGGATAGAATAGCGGAATATTAAAGATGAACCTTCTTAAAGAAATAATGCGATAACGTAAATCTTTTCTTAATTTCAAACCTCTGCCTATATGGCGGGGGTTTTTTCTTTTTGTATTACTATATATTGAAACAAAATAAATAATCCGATAATAAAATCTGCTAAATCAAAGAAATATCTTGATAAACTTGAAAATGAGTGATAAAATACTTTTACCTATATACGGAGAGGTGGCTGAGTGGTCGAAAGCGGTCGCCTGCTAAGCGATTGAGCGGTCATAAAGCCGCTCCCCGGGTTCGAATCCCGGCCTCTCCGCCATTTAATCCCTACAAACAATCCCCAAATACTAATCTGGTTTCTTTGTTCCAATATCTTTATTGTATAATAGCTCCAATATTTTATTCATTTAATTATATTTATGGAGAATAGAATGGATCATGTTGTTTATTTAGATGCTAAGGCAAAAGAGCTTGAAAACTTAATTCCTGGTAAAAAGACAATGATTATCAGGGGTGCTGCTGGTAGAAAATTACCTCATGGCAGAGTGTTTGAGAATGACATTTTGTATTTCATCAACAACAATGCAGAGGGAGAAGTGAAAGCTAAGGCAGTGGTGAAAAGTGTTTTCAATTCAGATAAATTAACTGCTGATGAATCTGCTAAATTAGTGAAAGACAATCAAGACAAACTCCAGCTCACAGACAAGCAGTTTGAAAGATGGTCAGGAAAAAGATATTTAGTATTAATAGAAGTATCAAATATAGAATTAATCACTCCCTTTGCAATAGACAAAAGCAACTATGGCAACATGGATGACTGGCTCCCTGTTGAGAATATTGATAGTGTGAGAAGGTAGAGTTTATTGTTGCAGGAAAAATTATATTTAAAGATTAAATAATATATAGAATATATTGGAGCAGTTTAATGGGAAGTAGTCTTGATAATATAACTGAAAAAATCATCTCTCATAAATCTCAATTGAAAAAAGATTTCAATATAAAAGAAATTGGGATATTTGGCTCATTTGTGAGAAATGAAGAAAATGAAAATAGTGATATTGATTTATTGGTGGAGCTGGAGAAGCCTATAGATTTATTCAGATTTTTAGATCTGGAAGAATATTTATCTGAACTTACAGGCAGAAAAGTTGACCTTGTATCCAAAAAAGCCCTAAAACCAGAAATAAGCAAAATAATACTCCAAGAGGTGGTGTATCTGTGAGAAGAGTATATATTGATTATCTCAACGATATTTTGGAGTAGATTATGAGGCAGTTTGGGCTGTGGTTGTAGAAAGACTTCCAGAATTAAAACCTGTAATAAAAGATATGATTAAAAAGTTAAATGGGTGGTAGGACTAAGCAATGTCATTAAATTATGTAAAGCATCAAACAATAGATATCAAAAAACATCCTGAAATTAATGAAAAATGGGTTCAAGAAATAATAGCAAATGCCCCTAGTATTATTGGATTAGGGGATGTTGTTTTAAGAGACAAGGAAAGAATACAGCCGAATGCTGGAAGATTGGATTTGCTTCTGCAAGATCAAGATGGCACACAAAGATTTGAGGTTGAAATTCAATTAGGCAAAACAGATGAGAGTTATATAATAAGAACTATTGAGTATTGGGACATTGAGAGAAAAAGATACCCCTAATATGAGCATTGTGCAGTTATTATTGCTGAGGACATTACAAGCAGATTCCTAAATATAATTAATCTTTTCAATGGAGCTATACCACTTATTGCAATACAAATGAATGCAATTAGAGTTAGTGATAGTATTTCATTAATATTCACAAAAGTGCTAGATCAATTAAGTTTAGGATTTGTTGATGAAGACGAAGAAATTGCAGAAGTAACTGACAGGAATTATTGGGAGCAAAAAGCCACAAAAAATACTGTAGCAATTGCAGATGATATTCTTGATTTAATTAAAAATAATATTTCACCTAATTTTGAGCTAAAATACAATAAATTTTATATTGGACTTGCAAATGAAGGGCAACCAAATAACTTCGTAAAATTTAAGCCTCAAAAAAAATCAATGAAACTGGAGCTAAGAATGCCTAAGTCAGATGAGATTGAGGAACAAATTGATTCAACTAATATTGACATGCACGGCTACAATGCTAGATGGGGAGTGTATGTAATCAAAACTAATAAAGATGATATTAGAAAGAATGAAGCATTGATAGTTGATTTATTGAAGATGGCTTACAATAACGCTCAAAAAATTTAAATGTTTTTATTTGCTAACCTCATGGATAAAGTATCTTGTATTTTTGTTAGAGGTGATGGGTGATGAAAGGTTTTATAGATTTTATCAGAAAGCAAGGTGTTGCGGGGCTAGCTATTGGGTTTATATTAGGTGGAGCTGTTTCAAAAGTGGTTGCTTCATTTGTGAATGATATCATAAACCCTTTGATTGGTGTGCTTCTTGGCTCATCTGACAGCCTAAGCAAAGCAAGTGTTAAAATTGGAGAAGTGGAAATATTATTAGGAAGTTTTATCACCACTTTTATTGATTTTGTTATAATAGCTCTTGTAGTTTACTTCGGATTCAAAATGCTCAAGCTTGATAAATTAGACAAAGCAGAAGAATAGGCATTTATAAAATTAAAAGATTCTTTGCTTATGTTCAGAATGACTCATATAGGCTTATTAATCTATCAAAACCTCATACTTATTCATAATAATCTCTTTGAATGAATCTGATATTGTGTGCCAGTCTAATATCTCTACTCTTATTGGTATATCTGAGTTCTGAAGCTCATCTTCCAATTCTATAATCCTTTTCATTTCAATTTCTCTATCACCAATAATTGCCAAATCCAAATCTGAATACTTTTTTGCTTTTCCTGTCACTCTAGAACCATAGGCAATCACTTTACATTCTGGCACATGTTTTTTTAGAATTTCTTTTATCTCATCAAGATATTTAATATCCAAATCAATCATTCTTAGCTTCCAGATTTTTCAGCAATATTTTTGCATCAGATATAAAGCTTTTTGCAGTATTAAACACTCTATCTGCTTCAATTTCATTATAAGTATGAGATGTTATATTTCTAGCCTTATGATATTCAAACCAATTTTCCACATTATCAATCAATCTATGCTCAGCAGAAATCCTAAACAATTCATTCCTTGGAACACCATCTACATAAGTTGAACCAAGATTTATCTCAAGCCATCTTTTCATGAACTTCCAACATAGCTCATAAGTGAATTCAAAGTTTTGTATAACATCCGCTTTTAGTCCTTTTTTTGAAATATCATCAAGGGTATTCATAAAGCCAACATCAGTTGTTTTTCCAAGCAATTCATCAAGTGAAATAATTGCTTTTTTAAGGCTGGATAAATCTAGCATAAATCAAAACCTCATAATAAATATATTCTATAATTAGCTTACAAGCTTATTTATTCCTTCAAGCCTTATTGCTTTCTGCCAATAATGATATTAGATATAACCACAGTATCGTAATTTTGACAAGCAAAGGAAAGTTGTGTTATCTTGAAATTTGAAATAAAGAAACAAATTAATCTCAAAATCAGTCCTACAATAAATCTTAAAACTCTATATGAGGCTATGAAACAAACAAAACTCCCAATACATTTGATAGTTATAATTTTATTAGCTTTTACAAGCAATATATATGCTATAGATGCAATTTCTGCAAAGCAGTATATGAAACTGCATAAGCAGCTTCACACATCAATTCCTATTGATACTATAAAATCCAATCCATCTGGTCACTGGGGAAAAGTGTTTGAAGTTGTTGGAGTGGTGCAGGGTGTTTCAAGTTCAGGAAATCAAAAAACACTCATCATAAAAGCTTCAGATGGCAGCTCATATCTATTAAATACAGATTCAAATAATATATCTGTTGGTACTGAGATTGCTTGCCTTGTAAAAGTTGGTAAGGAATCACTTCATTCTCTTACAGATTTACAGATACAAGCATGGACATATCTAGTAGACTTGAATAAGTCAGCAAAACCTGCTGCATCTTCTCAGCCAAATCCACAGTCTGCTCAAAACAATTCTCAACAAACAGCATCAGAAAACAAAGAAAATCAAAATCAATCTCAAAACACAACATCAGTTGATGAGGCAGTTAGAATATTCAAAAATGCAGTGTTATCTTGCAACAGTAAACTCACAAGTGCTGAGGCAGACACTATTGCAAGAAGCATTTTAGGATTCAGCAGTCATTATAAAGTTGATCCAAGATTAGTGTTTGCTGTAATTCTTGCAGAGTCTAATTTTAAGCCAAATGCTACCTCTAGAGCTGGTGCTCAAGGTCTTGGTCAATTAATGCCCGGAACTGCTGCTGGTATGGGTATATCAAATGCCTATGATCCAGTAGAAAACATATATGGTGCTACAAGATACATCAGAAGTATGATAGACAGAACATCAGGCAAAGATTGGAATGAAATGACATGGAATGATCTAGCTGTTGCACTTGCAGCATACAATGCAGGTCCTGGAGCAGTGAAAAAGCATGGTGGTATCCCTCCATATAGAGAAACACAGAATTATGTGAAGAAGGTAACTACATATTACAAACAGCTTTGTGGTGTGAAATAATATGACGGGTGCTGTTCATGCTCTTGTTGGTGCTGCATTAGGAAGTTTGTTTGAAAACAAAAGCAGTGCATTTCTAACTGGTGTTATCTCTCATGCAATATGTGATGTAATCCCTCATAAAGATCTATCTGCTAAGGCAGAAGTTGCTCTTATGGCTTGCGTGATGACAATCCTTGAAAGATGGAAAGGTTTGGATTCCACTGAATTTTGGGGAGCACTTGGAGCAATCAGTCCGGATATTGAACATGGATTGTCTCTTATTGGAATACTTCCAGAAGACCTCAAATTATTTCCTACACACATAGAAAACGGCAAGTATCATGGCAAAAAATCCGACGAACAAGTATCTCAGTTAATAATAGTTTTTGTTTGTCTGTTTATCCTGCTAATAGATAGAGAATAATTGAATTATTGCAAGGTGTTCTGAACATAATTATCTAATTTATCATATATCATTATTTTGTGAGGTTGTTATGACTAAAAAACTCAGATGGGGAATTATTGGAACAGGCAGAATAGCTGGTGTGTTTGCAGAAGCCGTAAATATTAGCAAAACTGGTGAGTTAGCTGCAGTTGCAAGTAGATCAAGAGAACAAGCAAATCAGTTTGCAGATAAATACAAAATACCAAAATTTTTTTCAAATTATAATAATTTTGTTGATGAGGCAGATGTTGATGCTGTTTATGTAGCAACTCCTCATCCAATGCATGCAGAGTGGGTTGTGAAATGTGCAAATAAAGGTATGCATATATTATGTGAAAAACCAGCAGGTATAAATTATCCTCAGGTAATGGCAATGGTTGATGCCTGCAATAGGAACAATGTTGTTTTAATGGAAGCTTTTATGTATAGGTGTCATCCTCAGACAGCAAAGCTAATTGAGCTAATAAAATCCGGTGCAATTGGAGATGTGAAACTAATTAGGGCGTCATTTGCTTTTGGAGCAGAGTTTAATCCAGAATCAAGGCTTTTTAGCCAAGAACTTGGTGGTGGTGGAATATTAGATGTTGGCTGTTATACAGTATCAATGGCAAGGCTGATTGCAGGTTGTGCTATAGGTAAAGATTTTGCAGAGCCTATTGATTTTCAGGCTGTTGGCTATCTTGGTGCCACTGGTGTTGACGAATGGACAACTGCAGTTGCTAAATTCCCTTGTGATATAGTTGCTCAACTGGCAACAGGTGTGAGGTTTGGTTTAGATAACAGAGTTTATGTATATGGCACAAAAGGCAATATAGAAGTGCCGTCTCCATGGTTTTGCAGTCCATCTCAAATAGTGCTAAATGTCAATGGTGAGAAACCTCAAATAATAAAAGTAAAAGCTCCTGAAAATATCTACACTATAGAAGCTGATTCTTTTGCTGAAGCTGTGAAAAATAAAAGTGTGAAGTCTCCGTGTGTTTCTGCTTGCGATTGCCTTGGCAATATGAGAGTTTTGGATACTTGGAGAAAGTGTATTAATCTTGAATATGAAAGTGAAAAGCATAATAGTAATTGGCAGACAATAGACAAAAAGCCTCTTGAGAAATATGAAGATGCTCCAATGAAGTATGGTTATATAGGAAATCTTGAAAAGCCTGTTTCAAAGCTTGTGATGGGTGTAATGTTGGCTGGTGCACAATTCCCATTGCCACATGCAAGTGTTATATTTGATGAGTTTTTTAGAATGGGTGGCAATTGTTTTGATACAGCTCATATCTATGGTGGTGGGTTATCAGATACAATTCTTGGTCAGTGGATTAAAAATAGGAACATAAGAGAAGAAGTGGTGATATTGGCAAAGGGGGCTCATCCACCAAATTGCACACCTGAAGGAATGACATTAGAATTATTAGAAAGTCTTGAAAGATTGCAGACTGATTATGTGGATATATATATGCTTCACAGAGACAATTTAAATTATAAAGTAAGTGATTTTATTGATGTTTTGAATCAGCATATTGCAGAAGGAAGAATTAGAGTAATTGGTGCATCAAACTGGACTTTAGAAAGATATATGGAAGCTAATGAATATGCAGCATCAAAAGGATTATCTGGTTTTAGTGCGATAAGTAATAACCTCAGCCTTGCTACTATGGTAAAGCCTGTTTGGGATGGTTGTTTAAGTGTATCTGATACTAAATCAAGAAAATGGCTCAGTGAAAATCAGGTGCCTGTGATGGCTTGGTCAAGTTTGGCAAGAGGATTTTTTGCTAGGGGTGATAGTGATGAATCATTGAGGCAATCATGGTTTAGTGAAGAAAATTTCCATAAGCTTGAAAGAGCAAGAACTCTGGCTGAAAAAAAAGGAACGGATGTTAACGCTGTTGCTTTGGCATGGGTGTTAAATCAAGACTTTCCTGTTTATGCTCTGTTTGGTCCAGCTGATATATTTGAAATGAAGAAATCCTTTGAAGCATTTAATGTTATTCTATCTGAAGATGAAATGAAGTGGCTTAATCTTGAGAAATAGACTGATGCAAGCCTTAAGAATAGTCTAATCAGAATCCATTATTAAAATAAGGCGAGAAATTTACAATAGGGATTTATAATAATCTTCTATAATGACAATTGATGTACATCTTGATAGAATAAGATGTAATTTTACAAAAGCCACTTGGAGGTTTTCCATTTGACTATAAAAATCAGATTTTCTTTTATTTTATGTTTATTTGTTTGTTTTATTGCAAGTTCTTTATTTGCACAAACTAACATCAAAAGACCACCATTAGACCCAATTGATGCAGCTCAGATAATGGAAGTTTCTCAAATTGAAAGAGGAATGACTGGTTATGGGCTGACAGTATTTCAAGGTACGAAGATTGAAAAGTTTGACTTTGAAGTGTTGGGAATCTTGAGAAAAATGAATATGGGTGGAGACCTTATACTTGCAAAATTTTCTGGTGGACCTATTACAGAAAGGGAAGCTGGAGTCATTTCTGGAATGAGTGGAAGCCCTTGTTATATAAATGGCAAATTGATTGGTGCAGTTGGTTTTGGACCTACATTTGCAAGAGAACCAATAGGAATGATAACTCCTATATCCGATATGTTGGAAGCTTGGGATTTTAATATTCCATCTAGTTTTGCAATTGATTATTCAAATATTGCTTTAGATAAACCAATTGAAATAAACGGTAATGTATATAATAGTGTTTCAATAAATAATTTTGGTTCAGAAGCAAATAAAGAAAGTAAGAATATATTGCATATGAAGCCTCTTATGACTCCATTATTAGTTAGTGGTATGACTCCAAGAGGTTTAGAAAGACTATCAAAAGAACTTGAGCGGTTTGGACTGATGCCATTAGCTGGTCCTGGTTCTTCTGATAATGCAAAAGATATGGATATAACCCTTGAGCCCGGTTCTGCTGTTGGTGTTTCTCTTGCGACTGGTGATATAGATTTAACAGGTGTTGGGACTGTTACTTATATTAGAGATGGCAGACTTTTGGCATTTGGTCATCCAATGCTTTCATTTGGAGCAGTTGACCTTCCTATGACGACTGCTTATGTGGAAGATATTATTTCAGGATATGTATCATCATACAAACTTGCTACACCATTAAAAACAGTTGGTAGGATTTTCCAAGATAGACCGTGGTCTGTTGCTGGTGAGATAGATAGAATGCCCACAACAATTCCGCTGACTGTGCATATTCAGGACAACTCACAAAAAAGAGAACAGACATTCAAAATGAATGTTATTAATCATAGGCTAATTTCTTCTACTCTTCTTGGAATATTATCAAGTGAATCAATATATCAGGTACATCCAACTCCTAGTGAAGTAACAGCCAATGTAAAATATGAAGTAGAGACAGAAAGATTTGGAAAGATAACAAGAGAAAATATGGTTTATGATCCCATAATGATAGATTTTTCTGCTGTTAATGAGCTTTCTAGTCTTTTAAGGATTTTGAGTTTCAATAAGTTTGAACCAATAGATGTGAAATCAGTGGATCTGAAAGTAACTATAGAAAAGAGCAGAAAGAATTATAATATTGAGAGAATATTTGTAAAAGACAGTGTGTTTGAACCAGGTGAAGATATAGAAGTTGGTGTAGTGTTAAGACCATACAAACAGGATCCAGTTACTAAATATTTCAAAATAAATGTTCCGTCTTCTACACCAAATGGTAGAGTTCAATTGGTGGTTCAAGGTGGAAATGCATTCTTAGGTGTGTCCACAATGCCTATGATATTTGCAGAAGATATGTCAGATGAAAATTTGCCATCTGTAGTTGTTGGTTCTGGCACATCAGAAGCAGAAAATGTTGACCAGCTAATAAAGAAACATCTTGAAAAAGAAAAGAATAATCAGCTGGTGATGAAGCTTGTAATGAGAAATACAACAGTTAGTGTGGCTGGGGAGAAAATGACTGGCTTACCTACTGCAATATCCAGTGTTATGAAATCTTCCAAAAATTCAGGAGTAAGAGTTACAAGAGATGAGGTGAAAGAAGTTTTTGATGAAGATGCAATTGTTACTGGTGTTGCAAGATTATCAATAGAAATTAGAAAGAAGGATTCATCAGAAACCAGATCATCTTCATCTTCATCATCTTCTTCTACTACAATATTTTCTGATGCAATGGATGCCGCAGATACAATCATTAGAATGCAAGGTTTGTCCTCTAGTCCCTTCAAAAAAATGAATAATATTGAGGATATTGACTTAGATTCTATAATTTCTAGTGATGATTCAGAAAAGACAGAAAGCTCTGATGATTTAGAAATTGATGATACTGATTCTAATGAGAGCAATGATGGTAGTTCAGAAAAATCTGAATCAGCAAAAGAAAAAATTGAAATCACTCAGAGCAATGAAGAAACTGTAGTTAGAACTGTTACCACTTGGTCTCAAAGCAAAAAAGATGAGTTCAGCAAAGGCACCTTTGAGGGAACATCTGCTACAAGCAACAACAAACTTGAGATAGTGCCGAAGCTGGAAAAACTAATTGAAACTAAAGAACAGTATGTTTGGTGTGTTTTACCAAATGAGAATGGTGTTTATATAGGCACCGGTGGTTTTGGAAGAATATATCACATATCAAAAGATGGTAAAGAAAAACTTTTCTTTGAAACTGGTGAACAACAGGTTCATTCTATGGTAGCAGGCAAAGATGGAAGTATTTATGCTTCAACATCACCAAATGGAAGAGTATTCAAGATAACAAAAGATGGCAAGGGAAAAGTTATTTTTGATGCTGATGAAAGATTTGCATTAACTCTTGTAAAAGATGCAAAAGATAATATATATGTTGGCATGGGTGATTCAGGTAAGATATATAAGATAAGCTCAGATGATAAATCAAAAGAGTTTGCAAAGCTGGCTGCTGGTCAAGTGTTGTGCCTTGAGATTGATAATAATGGCAACTTGTTAGCTGGCACAGGGATTGATGGTGTTTTATATAGAATATTTTCCGACGGCAGTCAATCTGTAGTGTTAGACACGAATGAAGAATCTGTAGTGAGTGTGATTTCAGATTCTAAAGGCAATATATATGCCGGCACAGCTCCAAAAGGTGCTATATATAAAATAGAACCAAATGGCAGATTTAAGACAATATACTCCAGAGCTCAAAGAGTGATGAGTATGGCTTGTGATAAGAATGATTTTATATTTGCAGTGTCTGATGGAGAGCTTGTAAGGATATCTCCAGATGAAGATGTGAGTGTAACAAAACCATCAAAAACTGGCGTTGATTTTCTATCACTTAGTTTTGATAAAGATTCAAAAGTATTGTATGCAAGCACTGGAAATGTTGGATCATTGTATAGTGCAAAATATGAGAAATCTGAAGGTAGTTATATATCTGCTGTTTATGATACAAAGTCTATTTCAAATTGGGGACAGATTAGCTGGATGGCTATTGTGCCAGATGGGAGTAATGTTACTCTTCAAACAAGAACTGGTGATATAGCACAACCTGATTCTACTTGGTCAGATTGGTCAAGTGAATATACTAATCCTATTGGTGAGAAAATAAAAGAGAACCAAGCAAGATATATTCAATATAAAGTGAATATGAAAGCAAATGGAAGCAATGAATCTCCGAAGCTTTCTGCAGTTAATATCACATATCTAACAGCAAACTCTGCTCCAACTGTAAGTATCACGCAACCAAGCAAACCGGTTGCATGGTCTGGTGAGCAAACAGTTAAATGGAAAGGTGAGGACCCTGATAAAAACAAACTCACCTATGATTTATTCTATGCAAAACTTGGCACTAATGATTGGAAACCTCTAAATAATAAATCTGAGAGCAAAGTAGAACAAGCAAAAACTGAAAAAGAAATCACAGAAAAAGTAGAAAGCACACTCAAGCAATCAAAAGATATCCCAGAGGATATGAAGAAAGAAGTGCTTAATAAGACAAAATCTGATGTTGAATCTATTATCTCAGATATCATACAAAGCACAAAACCAACTTCAACAACCAGCACATCTTTTAAATGGAACACAAAAGAGATAGAAGATGGTATATATGTGATTAAAGTTACTGCAAGTGATAAAATCAGTGATGCATTAAATTATTTAACAGCTGATGCATTGTCTGAACCAATTATTATATGCAACACTGTTCCTATTCTCAAATTATCAGCAAAAGAAACAACAATTGAAAAAGATAAAGAGCTTAAAATAACAGGAAATGCATCAACAAAATTAGTTACAATTGCAGGTGTGCAATATAAAATTGATGATGGTCAATGGTATGCTTGTGTGCCATCAGATGGAATGTTTGACAGCTTCAGTGAAGACTTTAGCATAGCAATAAAAGACCTATCAGCTGGTGAAAGAAAAATCGAAATACAGGCAATAGATTCTGCTGGAAATGCAACAAAAGAAACTGTGAAAGTGACAGTAAAGTAAATTATTCCAGTTTTATATAGAGTTACTTTATTTCCTGATCAATAGTGAAAATGGTCAGGATTTTTTATTAGAGTTATTTTAAATTGAATAAATATGAATACTGTTTTAGATAAATATTTGTGTTTTTTATTATGGTGGGAGGATATTATTATGTTTGATATCAGAATGAAAAAGCTTGCAGAGGTATTAGTTAACTATTCAACACAAGTGAAGCAGGGAGAAAATGTTTTAATTGATGCCTATGATATACCAAGTGAGATGACTTGTTTGTTGGTGGATACAGTGGTTAAGGCTGGTGGTGTGCCTTTTGTGAATGTTCACAGTATAAGTGTCAGAAGATCATTATTTTTGAATGCAACTGTTGGGCAGATGCAGATAATGGGAAAGCATGACCTTGAATATATGAAAAACTTCCAAGCATATATAGCAGTTAGAGGTGGTTTTAATATCAATGAGCTTTCTGATGTGCCTGATGAAAAGATGAGGATTGTTGAAGAACATTGGATAAAGCCGGTTTTGGATTATAGAGTGAATAAAACAAAATGGGTTGTGCTCAGATGGCCAGGTTCTTCTATGGCTCAGCTTGCTAGTATGAGTACAGAAGCATTTGAAAATTTCTATTTTGATGTCTGCAATTTAGATTATAGCAAAATGGCTAAAGCTGTAAAACCACTAGTAGAACTTATGGAAAAAACTGATAAGGTAAGAATTGTTGGTCCATTGGATACTGATATAGAATTTTCAATTAAAGGAATGCCTGCAAAGCCTTGTGTGGGTGAAAGAAATATACCGGATGGAGAATGTTTTTCGGTGCCGATTAGAGATAGTGTAAATGGTGTTATGCATTATAATGCAGGCACTATATATAGAGGCAAATCTTTTGATGATATCAGATTGGTATTTGAGAGTGGCAAAATTGTAGAAGCTACATCATCAAATACCAAAGCACTCAATGAAATATTAGATATTGATGAAGGTGCAAGGTATATTGGTGAGTTTTCTTTAGGATTTAATCCTCATATCAAACATGCAATGAGAGATATTTTATTTGATGAAAAAATAGATGGTTCCTTCCATTTTACACCAGGTCAAGCCTATGAAGATTGTGATAATGGCAATAGAAGCAAGATTCATTGGGATATGGTTGCAATTCAAAGAGAAGATTATGGTGGTGGAGAGATTTGGTTTGATGGTGTGCAAGTAAGAAAGAATGGCAGATTTGTTCTTGATGAACTTAAGGGCTTAAATCCTGATAATTTAATATAACAAAGAAAAAAAGTGGGCAGATAGATTTATATCTATCTGCCCCAGAACATTGCTCATGTTACTCCTTAGTCTATTTGTGATAAGAACATCTGAGTTACCCAGAATCGCCCGTCTTTACCGATATATACTCCTACTCCCATTTGCTCATATCGTGGGTTTAGGATGTTGTCCCTATGCTTAGGGCTCTGCATCAGTGCTCTATGTCCCCGCTGTACATCCACAATCGAACAATAAAAAAGATTTTCACCAACATACGCCCAAGTTGGTCTCTTCCCATAACCAGATAGGTATCTATCCATTGGTGTTTTCAGCCCAGGAGTGGGAGAGTAGTGATCAAAATAGTTTTTCTCTGCCATTTCCTTGCTGTGTTCTCTTGCTATTTGGACCAAGAGTGGATTAACTGACAACACTCCTAAGTCCTGATTCCATCTCTCTTCATTTGTCAGGTCTATGAATTGTTGTTCAATTTCTGTAACCTGCACTATTTGTGTTTGTGTTGTGGCTGTTTGTACTGGAGGTGTTGACGCTGAAAAATTCGTCCCCAAAAGCAACGATGCAAGATAAAGTGAAAGTTTTGTCATTGCTTACCTCCCTGACAATTATTTAATTCCATGTGTTTAGCAAGAGCACATAATAATGCCTTAGATATTGGCTTAAAACTGGTATTCATGACAGGGAAATCAGCTGTGTTTTGTGTTTATTGTTAAAAATAATATTTACTTGTTTTAGTGTAGATGTATAATTATTCTGGTATAATTTGTAGGAATTGCAATAATGATTAGTTTGTTTTATTTAATATGAATATTGGGGGTGATTATCATTTTTGATGTAGTTATAGTTGGTGGTGGAGCTGCAGGACTTACTGCTTCCATATATGCTTCCAGAGCAAGATTAAAAACACTTCTTATTGAAAAGGCATATCCCGGTGGTCAGATAATGATGTGTGAGACTATTGAAAACTATCCCGGTTTCAAAGAGCCTATATCTGGACTTGATTTAGTTGAGGCTATGAGAATACAGGCAGAAAAGTTTGGAACAGAGCAAAGAATTGCTGAAATTGAGTGGATGGATCTACTAGGTATTGAGAAGGTTCTTCATACTGTCGAAAAAGAACAAATTTATACAAAAACTGTAATTCTATGTTTAGGTGCTAGACCAAGGTTATTGGGTGTGCCCGGAGAAAAAGAGTTCTTAGGCAGAGGTGTTTCATATTGTGCCACTTGTGATGGAGCTTTCTTTGCTGAAAAAAATATTGTAGTTGTTGGTGGTGGAGACACTGCACTTGAGGACGCTCAATTTTTAACTAGATATGCAAGCAAAGTAACAATAATTCATAGAAGAGATAAATTTAGAGCTCAAAAAATTATTCAGGAAAGAGTGTTTGATAATCCTAAGATTGAAGTTATTTGGGATAGTGTTGTTAATGAAATCAGTGGCAATGATAATGTTGAATCAATAAATATTCAAAATATTCAAACAGGTGAGATGAGCACAATAGAAACTGATGGTGTGTTTGTGTTGATAGGAAATGTTCCAAATACACAATTGATTGAAGGTCAGGTGGAACTTGATGAGAATGGATATGTAAAAACAGATTCAAATATGCAAACAAATATAAATGGTGTTTTTGCAGCAGGAGATATCAGGGGTAAATTGCTTAGGCAAGTTGTTACAGCTTGTGGTGATGGTGCTACAGCAGCATTTGCAGCTGAAAGATATATAGAAGGCACTCTTCACTAGAGTATAATAAATAACTTCAAAACAGGTTTGAATGTGCCATTGAATAAATTCTCCGCTGTTATATCTTTGTGTGATGCGGAGAAAAATAACAAGACTGGAATAAAGGCAAAAAATCTATCTAGAGCTTTATCAGCAGGTTTCAAAGTATTGCCGGGTTTTGTGATACCTGCTCATATATACTCATCTCATTTGTGGTCTGCTGGCCTTCAGCTTTCTTCTTCAAATTGGAAAGAGGCTGAAGACAGAGAACAAATCAGACAAAAAATACTCTCCACTCCAATAAATGAGGAAATAAGAGATTTTATAATTTCTGAATATAATTCACTTGGTTTGTTATGTGGAAAAGAAAACCCAAATGTTGTTGTAAGGTCTAGTGCTATTGAATCTAAAGATGGTATATCATCATTTCCTGGAGCGTATGAAAGCTTTCTAAATGTTTCTGGAGCAAATGCACTGCTTGCAGCTGTAAAAAGAGTATGGGCATCTTTATGGAGTGGTAAAGCAGCTGCCTATAGAATAAAACACAATATAGAAAGCCAGCCGGAGATGGCAGTTATTGTGCAGTGTATGATAGATACTGAGTTTTCAGGTACTGTGCAGACTGCATATCCTATTTCATTTGACCCCGGTATTGCATTTATAAAGATGGTAATAAATCCCCAAATACATGGTATGATATCAGAGAAGAGGAAAGCAGTTTGTTCTGTTAACCTGAGAAATTTTTCAATTATAGAATCAAAAGAATTTCCAATGCCTGCATATTGTGATGATGTTGTTAAAATGTCTGCTGAAGCTGCTTTGATGATTGAAGAATTTTTTGGCAAACCTGTTTATGTGGAATGGGCATATGATGGAAATATGTTGTGGATATTTCAAGCAGATGCTATAGAAGAACAATACCATTTTGAAAGCAGTGTATATAGTGTCATTCCATCTGAAGGTGAATGGAAGAAACTCACCACTAAACCAGTTTCAATATTTTCTAGAGATATTCTTTCTAAATCTTGCAAAAGTGTAACATCAAAAGGATTATTAGGCAAACCACTTCTCACATTATGCAAAGGCTATTTATATGAAAGAACACCTGCTATTGGTGAGAAAATACCTTCAGAAAAAAGGGTTCTAGCTCTTGCTGAGGAAGCTATTGATAAATGGGATAGAATATTCTATCCAGAGGCAAATGAGCTATCTCATCAATTGCTAAAAAAAGACTTTTCTAGTGTAGAAAATTTTGAAATATTTGCATTATTAAAGCAAGCTGTGGATTCTATATCGGAAGGTTGGGGATGGTTTGCTTTTGCTGAGGATTGTGTAAACAGACTGCCTATAATTTTTGAACAGGTTATATTAGATTGCAGACTTGAAACCTCATATTCCAAAGAACTTCTAAAAGGGATATATGATCCATTTGTGATCAGAGATGCTATGCTTCTTGATATGGCATATGAACTAAAAGCAGCAAAAGAAAGTGACAAAATAGATGATGCAGTATGGTGGACAGAGTATAAAAATAAAGTTTATAGCTTTGCCTGTGATTGGGGATATGCTTTTTGTGATTTGAATGAACTGTTTGATCCATCATCATTTATAAGCTGGACCGAGGATTTAGATTCAATTTACTATATAATTGCCGGAATGACAAATCAGATAAAAACTCCATCATTACTTGCAATGCACACAGATGCTGAAGAAAAATATAGAGAGGCTACAAGCTTTGCATTAGAGAAATTAACTTATTCTGAAAAAAATAGATTTCAAAGAGCACTACAAATATCCAGAAGCTGGATAAGAAGAAGATCAGAATGTGAAGCTGTTTTGGGTAAATTGTGTTCTGGTGTAAGAATGCTGATGATGGAAATTGGCAATAGACTTAATGCAAAAAAAATACTAAATTGTGCATCAGATATATTTTATTTAAGATATTCAGAGATACTTGAGGAAGATATTGAAGGAAAAAACTTTTTTTGTGGAGAAATTGCAAAATTAGTTGCTGAAAGAAAACATGATCTTTGGATAGAAAATAGATATAGTGTTCCAGACAAGTTTACAGAAAATAATTATGATAATATTTCAAATGATTCTGTGATAACTTGTCTTCCATGCAGTATTGGAAAAGTTAGTGGAAAAATCAGGATTGTAAGGAATCCTAAAGAGGCTTCTGAAGTTAAAAATGGAGACATAGTGGTTGCACCAGCTCAAACAAGTGCATGGCTGCATTTGCTATTATCTGCCTCAGGAATAATTTTTAGCAGAGGATTTTTATTTTCAAATATGTCAATATTGGCTAGAGAATATGGAATTCCTATAATATCAGACTGCGGAAAAATAGATGGAATTGTAAAAAATGGTGATATTGTTTTTCTTGATGGAGGAGCAGGGATCCTAAAAGTCACAAGAAGATAACAAAAAATGAAACATGGGATTTTCAGATATCGTCTTAAAAATAAGAGTTAATTCAAGAAAAACTTTTTACAAAATTATTTTAATAGTAGTTGACTCAAATAAAAAGTGATGATATTCTGAGGTTGTAAAATGTTTACCCAAGGTGGGTTGTTCAAAAGAATATGATTAAAACAGCTAAAAAAACAAATCTAAAAATAACTGTAAAAGTAGATAATAATCATCCATTTGTGTTTTTGAGTGGAGAAGCTGACTCATCAAACATAAAAGAATTAGTTTCAATTCTAAATGAGCTTGCTGCAAAATACCCGGGGAGTGTAACACTTGATTTTAGTGGTGTTGATAGCCTAGAAGTTTGTGCTTTGGAACCTTTTGCTCAGGGTGCAAATGTTTATAGAGAAAAAAATAGGCAAGTTCATATAAAAGATGCAAGCTCAAAAGTAAAAGAGGTATTTGAAAAAACTCTTCTTTCAGATTTATTTTGTGATGATATTAATAATTCTGCAAATTGTGATCATCATTCCAATTCAACACCTTGGGAATTAGATGTTTTTTGTTTGCCATATTCCATAAACTGCAGTAAGGAAGCTAGACACAGAATTGCAAATATTGTAAAGACTGTTGGTTTTGATGATGCTGATTGTCAGGATATAGTTCTTGCGGTTGGTGAGGCTGTGGCAAATGCTGTAAAACATGGAAAACCTGCTGATGGCAATGGAAAAATCACTGTAAGCTGTTTTGCAACTCCAGATAAGGTTGCTATTTCTGTTAGTGATGATGGACCTGGAATTCCTGTTGATAAACTCAATAAAAAAATAGACCCTGAAAGACCCATTCTTGATGAATCTGGCAGAGGTCTATTTTGTATAAAATCCGTTATGGATGAAGTCAGCATTAGTGTTGATTCTGGAACTACACTAAGAATGATAAAATACAAAACTGCACATTAAGCTACATTTGGCACATTATTGCTTCTTCATTCATTATTCTGAGAGATTTAGGTGGCACATAATTAGCTATTGAATTGCCGCTTCCAAGAGCAAAACCCTTGTCTCCACATTTCTCCATTATGTTTCTTACATATGCTCTCAAACTGCTTTCATCAGCTCTACATAGAAAATCAACATCAACACCACCTAAAAGAGCTATTCTATCTCCCCATAATTCTTTTGCTTTTGTAACTGGAGTTATAACATCTTCATAACTATGTTTTGCATCTATTCCAACAAAATCAATCAAGTCATCCATCACATCATTAAGATAACCGCAACTATGCAGAATAAATGGCTTGCCTTCATTATGGACAGCATCACATACTCTTTTTAATCCAGGGAAAATGTATTCTTTTAGTATTGCTGGTGGCAAAAATGTTTGGGTTTTAAATCCAAGATCATCACCTAGAATAACAGCAATCACATCTTCATGCTTTGCAGATTCAGATGCTGCAGCCACCTGCTGATCATTTACTCGCTTTAGAAAATCTTTTATGAAGTCTGGATCTTCATATATTTTTAGACAAAAGTTTTCAGTACCCATTAGCCAAGTTCCCCATTCAAACAAACCACCACCAAGATTTGCAACCACTTTCATTCCTTCAGGAGCATATTTTGAGCAATATTCTATCCTATGATAACTTAGATCTTCTGGCTTGGGCCAAGGATATTTCTCCATATCTTCTCTTGAAGTAATTGCATTGTGCTGTTCATCTAGGAAATATCTTATATTTCCTTCAGAATCCATACTTTGCAGACCAGTAAGACCTGAGAAATTCAAATCAACATTTGCAGGCAGATAATCATATCCAAGATAGTATTGATTTCTTATAAGGGTGTTTAATTCTTCATCATTTCCCAAATTAGATGGATCAGGTAGATTATTGTTATCAATTGCCTCCATCTGGATATTTGGATCACTAAAGAATTCATAAATAGGGATTCTATCAGCTTTCTTGCCTGTTAACACTTCTGTTAATCTTCTATAGTCAGGTGTGGTATCAAAAATTGAGGCCATTAAAGATATCTCCAAAAAATTAAAATAATATCAAGGGAAATTATATCAAATATTATGATGAAAAGTTAAGGAATTAATAAAAATAAAAAAAGAAAAGAGGTTCAACTCCGAGCAGTTGAACCTCTCAATAATTCAAATATAGTTTTAAACTATATTATCTTCTTCTTAATCTCATAAATCCAGCAACACTGCCAAGACCGCCAAGACCAAGTAAAATTGCACCTGGCTCAGGAACTACAGCACCGTGAACATGCATATTGATTCTTGGTTGACCATAGTATGGGTTAGTGAGTTCATTACCAATTTGTGAGATCTTATCCCATGTTCCATTGATAACCATGTATGGATTAGCCATACTCCAGTCCCATGCAGGGTTAGCAGCTGTTCCAGCTTCCATCATCCAACCACCATCAATTGCAGCTGATGTATATGTTGAATTGTATCTAAAGAATACATCAATATCAGCTTTTTCATAGTAGCTAGGAAGATTTACACCAGCAGCTGGCTCATAAAATAACCATGTTCCAGTGTATCTTGCACTACCAACTCCACCAGCAATTGAGAATGTGCCAGGAACATAAGCTAAATCAAGCTTATATGTAAGAGTTGCAAGTGATGCAGGTGGGAATCCAGCAGGAAGTCCCAGCATACCTGTTGATTGGAAATGTCCAAAAGTAGCTCTTGGAAGATCTTGAACAGAAACTGTATTTACAATTGTCTTTCCAAGAACTGTTGTGTAGCCAATTGTTGCACCAGCTCCTTCAATTCCTATACTAACATCAGTACCAGGTGGTAAATCAGCTAGTGCAGGAGAAGCTATTGCAATTGCAAGAATTGCCAAAATTGCAAAAAACGATCTAATTTTCATAGAAATTCTCCTCTCTTCACTCAATAATTTTTTGCACACATAAATGACGGACTCGGTATTGTCATCTACATTGTGCCAGCAGCCCATTCAAAACAGACTTTAAACAAATCTATAATGAATGGATAATTCCTAATCATCCATGATTGACTTTTACCCTAACAAATTCAAAACAATGCATTCATTAAGGATGTATGAGATAAAAGTTGTTATATTAGTATCCCACAATCTTAATGTATTGTAACGCAACATGCTTGCCATGGCTATACTTTTTTAAGAAATCTGGCAGAATTACTGGTATAAAAATAAATAGCAGTATTAATATTGTTTCTTAATTGTTAAGTGATGAACATATTGTTGTAATATTGTCATAGTATTAATGCTGGGTTGTTATATCTGTAGCTGGTGTTCCAAAATTATGCAGTTTCATTAATAAAAAAAGTCTCCAGTAAAATACTGGAGACTTGTATACTGTTTTAAGAGAAGATATACTTATCTTCTTTTTAATCTCATAAATCCAGCAATGCTTCCAAGACCACCAAGTCCAAGTAAAATTGCACCTGGCTCAGGAACTACAGCACCGTGAACATGCATATTGATTCTTGGTTGACCATAATATGGGTTTGTTGCAATGTTACCAATTTGAGAGTTTTGATCCCAAGTTCCATTGATAACCATAAATGGGTTAGCCATACTCCAGTCCCAAGCTGGGTTAGCAGCTGTTCCTGTTTCCATCATCCAACCACCATCAATAGCAGCTGATGTATATTGAGAATTGTATCTAAAGAATACATCAACATTTGCCTTTTCATAGTAGTTAGGTAAATTTACTCCAGCAGCTGGTTCATAGAATAGCCATGTTCCAGTATATCTTGCACTTCCAATTCCGCCGGCAATTGTGAATGTTCCAGGAACATAAGCTAAATCAAGCTTATATGTTAAAGCTGCAAGTGAAGCTGGTGGGAATCCTGGAGGGAGACCCATCATACCTGTTGATTGAAAATGCCCAAATGTTGCTCTGGGCAGGTCTTGAACTGACAATGTATTTACAATTGTTTTTCCAAGAACTGATGTGTACGACATAGTTGCCCCAGCACCCTCTATACCAATACTTACATCTGTACCGGGACCTAGGTCTGCTGTTGCAGGCATTGCAAATATTGCCAAGGCAAATATAGCAATTATGCTGCCTGTCTTAAAGATAGTGCTAATCTTCATTGTTCTTTCCTCCTTGTTAATGAATAGGTTAGCATCTCCTCATACTTTGTCCGGTTTACAGATTTTTATTTAACGGCACAAATAATCAATCTGTTTACTTACTTATCTAAGGGCCAGTGTTAGAATGCCCGGATTAGTTCGGGAAACGCATTCTTGGATATATTACCAATTATCAACGATGTTTAACCAAGATAGCAGCATTTATTTCCATAAAAATGAAATACAGGTAATTATACCTTGTTATAACTTTGGATATTTCACATCTATAAATAAAAACAAGTATGCAATGAGAAAATAATATGACTATATGTGAATGTTAGGTGGCAGATATCTTGTTTTTTAGCCGCATATGATATCAATATTATGCTCCATACAATCTCCACTATATGGAAGCATAGTTCCAAGAATTGGTATTCCATCAGCTAAAATAACAACCTGTCCTTTTTTGAGGGTGTCTTTTTTTGTTATATATATTTTGTATGTATCATTTCTGTATCTTCTATGGACATTTACATAATTTATATTTTCCGGCAAATTTGGATTAATCATCAGGCCATTTGCAGTTGCTTTTATACCAATCATTTTTTCTGCAAGGACTTTATAAAGTATAGTATCGATGCATCCTTCATTATTTTCATCACAGTAATTTATAGCATTGTCTATAATTTCTCTAGATGTTTTTTCTGATAGAGATTGTGTTAGTGAATGAATATATTGATTTTTTCTAGGCAAAGATCTTTTCTCTGGACTGTAAGCTTCTTTTTTTATCATCTTTTTTTTGTATGTATCCAAGATATCTTTATTTATCTCTGATTCATCTCTTGATATATATATCCATTCTTGAAATGCTGTTTCTAAAATATATGGATTTATTGATTCTAAATCATATACATTTTTACACTTCAATAGAATTCTCTCACAATGCTCTTTTATGGTCATTTCTATTCCATCTTTAAGAGGTGTTTTTATATTAAGGGCTGAATAATCATCAGTTTCAGAGACATAGGCACAAGTTGATATAACAAGCCACAATAGTTCTTCTGGTGGAATAATAACAAAAGATTCATCATCTGGAGAGAATGCACCACTCATAGTTAGTCTATGAGTGAAGTCTATTATGGATTCTAAAAGATACTCAGAAAGAGATCCTGCAATAGGATAGTATCTTCTAAGATTTCCTGCTGAGTTGTATGGGTTAAGAAGCTCTTTTTTGCATCTTTTGTCTATCCATCCGCAATATGATTCATATGGAAGCCATGTGTTAATTAATGCATCAAAGTATGGATCATTAGTTTTGATTTTGAGTGTGGATGTAATATCTTTCCAAGAAGAATCTGTATCATTTATTTGTGTTTCTATATTTTCAAGAGTGTTGTGGTTTGATACTATTCTCATTGCAGATTCTTCTGATTCTGCTATTCCAAAACAAATACCAATTTGAGCTTCACCTTCAATTGGAATTACTATATCATAAGTCATGCTGATAATTGGCATACTTGTAATTCCTTCATTGCAGAAGGAATCATTATCTAATATGTGGTTTGGCTTCGAAATGGAAGCATCTTCACCAAAAAAGCCATCTTCTTTTATTTGACATCTTGTGGGATTAATAGTGCTTGTTTGAAATAATATTATATCTCCAAGTGCTTTCTCTTTTTGTGCCCAACTTGAACCAAGCGGCATCCTCATCAGCATACTTTTTTCATCAATCATAACAGCTTCCATCACAGGATTTACATCTGGTTTTATGTATGAAGTTATGCTAATATTTCTCTCTTTTGCAGAAAGGTTTTTGATTGTGATTCTCATTATTTCACATGGATTATGGTCTGCACATATTATTTCAAGAGTAGATTCTATTTTATTTGTGATATTATTAAGTTTAGCTTTTCCAGGTGTATATTCAACAGTGGATTGAGTCTGCTTTCCACATTTTGATGCAGTATTTAATGACCAAACTTCATTTGTGTCATTGTCTTTGATATAGATTGCCTTAGATTTATTATCAGGATGAGTTATTCTGCAGCCTTTATAGTAGCTATTACTGGAACCATCAGGATTAAAATCAACATTATAATCATTGGAAAAATTGCATATTATACTTCCAAGAGGAGATTTGTATTCATTTTTCTTTATTTTAAAAGATTGACTATTATTTTTTGATATTTCACCAGAATATTCTATTATCTTTGTGGAAGCTTTTGGGGTCCATCTAATGCTGTCAGACATATCTTTCAACCTCATACATTAAAACCATTACTATATTTTGAATAAACATAATTACATGTAATTAATACCTGCTTATATAGATAAACACACATATTAAAATGCATTAACAGCTCAAAAAATTTTTCAAATCGATTTTTGTATATCATATTATCGGAAAAAACATCTCAATGCCTCATGGTGTATCTATATAGATCTATAGTGCTGATATAATTATTTGGTAATCAATTTGTATTAACCAATATTTAATCTAATTGAAACTTTAATACTTGACTCATATATTAGACTGGAATAACATATCCTAGATAAAGGTTGAGTAGAAATTGTAAAATTTAAATGTTGTAATTTTGATGAGAGGATTTATATGCGTAAGACTAAAATAGTTTGCACAATTGGACCCAAAAGCTCTTCACCTGAAATGATAGAAAAATTGATAAATGCTGGAATGAATGTTGCAAGGCTTAATTTTTCACATGGCGATTATGCAGAACATCTTGAAAAAATTAGAGTAATTAGAGAAATATCAGCAAAACTAGGTAAGAATGTAGGCATTCTTCAAGATTTGTGTGGACCCAAACTCAGAATTGGAAAGATACTAAATGGTCCTGTGGAGCTAGAAGAAAATCAGACATTTATATTCACCACAAGAGAAGTTGAAGGAAATATAAATGAGGTAAATCTCCCATATCCTGAGCTTATAAAACAAATCAAAAAAGGCCAGAGTATATTTGTTGATGATGCAAAGCTGGAGTTTAAAGTTGTTTCAACCACAGAGACAGATATTATTGCAAAAGTGATAATTGGTGGTGAGATATCCTCAAATAAAGGTTTTACGGTTCCTGGTGCAAGCTATAATATTCCCGGTGTTACAGAGAAAGATAAAGAAGATTTGCTGTTTGGTCTTGAACATGGTGTGGATTGGGTAGCAAGTTCATTTGTTAGAAGTGCAGATGATATAAAGCCATTAAAGAAAGTTATGAGAGCTAAGGGTAAGAGAGTGCCTATTATAGCAAAAATAGAAAGACCAGAAGCTGTAAAAAATATAGCTGAAATTATTAATGCTTATGATGGAATAATGGTTGCTAGAGGTGATTTGGGAATAGAACTTCCCATAGACGAAGTTCCTACCATTCAAAAGATGCTAATTAGGCATGCAAATAAGGCTGGTAAACCTGTTATCACTGCTACACAGATGCTTGATTCTATGATGAGAAATCCAAGACCTACAAGAGCAGAGGTTACTGATGTTGCTAATGCAATAATTGATGGCACTGATGCTTGTATGCTTTCTGGAGAGACGGCTGTTGGTCTTTTCCCAGTGATGGCTGTAAAAATGATGGATAAAATTGCAAGAAAAACTGAAAAATCTGTGGATTTTACTAATGAATGCAGAGAAAGAATGCAATACACAATTCATGATGTAACTGAGGCTATTGGTGAGTCAGCTGCAAAACTTGCAGGAGACTTGCATGTACCTGCTATTATATGCTGCACTTTCACTGGCACAACAGCAAGAATTGTGAGCAAATATAGGCCTCATGCACCAATTATTGCTGCTGCTTCAAACAATGAAACTGCAAGGATACTAACTCTATGTTGGGGAGTGATGCCTATTTATGTAGAGATGGCAAAAGACTCTGATGGATTAATATTTAATGCTGTAGAATCAGCTTTAGAAGAAAAAATGGTAAAAAAAGGAGACACTATAGTTATCATAGCTGGTCTTCCTGTTGGGGTGCCGGGAAATACAAGTTTAATAAGAGTTCTTGAAGTTAAATAACTTATTTAATTAGAGGATGGAAATAATGAAAAAGATTATAACTGCTTTTTTTGTTTTTTTAATTGCAGGAAGAGTATTTGCAGACATAGATAATCAAAAAATATTTGCAGTCAGCTCAGTTGATAATATTAAGGATTGCATAACTGCTGATGATGTTGTGTTTGATGCCATCAGTAAATCCAGGTTTAACAGTGTATTAATAGATGTTTCTCTTAATGATTGTCTAACTCCATCAAATGATATAGATATAACATCTTTTCAAAACAATAAGTATCTGCAACTAGATAAAATCAAAATATTAGCTTTGAATCTTTTTATAGATAACTTAAAGAGCAGTGAAAATATAGATTACAACAAAAACAAGCAGTTGTGTTTAGATTTCATAAAGCATATAGCAAAGAAAGCTAGTGATATGGGTGTGAAATACTATATCATCAAGTATCCTGTAAAATTGATTTTATCATCTACACATTTTGAAGCAGACATTCAAAAAGAAGCATACAAAATAATAAAAGGTATTTCATCTGATAATGTTGTGATTCTTGATTCTGTAAACTTAAATGAGATTAAACTTTTGTATTCAATGGGACTATCAGATTCATTTGATATACTATCAATCAATCATCAAGGAGCTGATGCAGCTCTAGCTGTAACGAGAGCAAAAAGGGTAATGGCATCTCAAAATGATAAAAATAAACAGGTGCTTTTGTATAGATATGATATCAGAACTCCTATTAATGATGATATTTCTGACAATATCAAGAGAGGACTGGAATCATATAATGATATTCAAATTGAGAGAGATGTGTATGATCCATCTTGGTGTAAAGGAATTATATATTATCCTATACAAACTTGTAAAGATTCTATAGGTATGATAGATGCCAGCAACAATAAAAGCTTTATATTAACAGATTTCCCACCAAATCCAGAAAACATAATTGTTAACTCAAGAATTCTTTCTGATACTATGTTTTTTAACCATATTGTCAATTTGCCATATACTTTGAATATTGAGTTTATCAACAACAATGACAATCCAATAAACATTCAAGATATTGATATAAAATTGATGGAGCCCG
>JBDNDK010000079.1:0-10386 GCA_046719185.1 Armatimonadota bacterium | reverse complement strand
TTTTTTTCTGAAAGACTAAGGCTATTGTTTTTCTGCAGTCTTTCTAGTGCAAGCTGACCTTTGGCAGTTAGTGTACTAATTTCTCTATTTAGTTTGTCTCTTGCAGCCAAAGTGTTTTGTGGTTGATTGAGCTCTGTGTAAGTGGCTTCAAGAAGTTTATATACATCTGCAATCAATAATGGATTTTGTGCTTTACTTGCAGCTTGTTGTGCTTCTTTCAAAAGAGAAAATGCTTGTTCCGGTTCAAATCTTTGAAGAGCAAATTTTGCAAGAGATATAAGGTGTTCTATCAAAAGATCATATTCTTTAGTTGAATGAGACCAAGTCCTTAGCTGTGTTAATCCTTTTTCTGTCATTATTTCAACAGCCATTGTTATATTGCCAGCTTTAATCAGTTCTTGACCAGCTTTAATATAATTAAGTCCTGCTAGATCTCCATATTTATTACCCTTAGCTTCTTTGCCAGATAGAGCTTCCCATTTTCTTGCAGCATCTTTGTAATGTTCACTTGCATTTATATGTTTACCTGTTACCGAGTTGAGCTTTCCCCAGTCTTCATATATTTTTGCAGCTGATGCCATACAAGAATATTCACTCAAAACCCAACTTGATTGTCTATAGCAAATTTCAGCTTGTTTATATAGATTCATATCATACAAATAGATATCACCCATATAATTTAATATAACTGCTTCTGTGAGTTCAAGTTTTTGTTTTTGGCTTATATCAAGAGCAATTTTTAATGCAGCAATTGCTTGCAGTGGTGCTTTATTGGAATAATCTTGAGCCAGTTTCAAATTCAATCCAAGATCTGTTAAATCTATTGCAGTTTGATTGTTCTTTGGTGGAGGATTAGTGCCTGTAGTATAACCTCTATCTTTTGGGAAATATTGAACAGCAAAATCAATAGTTTCATTTCTGAGATTTTGCTGGAGTTCTTTTATAACTATATCAATATTTTGTATTTCATTTGGAAGCTCATTGAAACTTGTGAGCCATCTATATACTATCAAATCAAGAGCAATCTCTTGAGTTCTTTCAGGTAATTTTCTTACATTATTATTTGTCAGTGACGGCAGAATAGTAGCAGAAGCAGATGTTAACTCAGCAAGCATTGTTGACTTGCTCTTTTCCTGTGAATGTGCAGAAGATATTATATTGAAAAAAATTATTAAGCCCAAGAAAAGCTTCAATGGCAAATAATTTATATTATAAGCCTTCAAGTAAGTAAGACTCCAAAATAGACATACTTGGTTATGCATCTTGGATCAAATTGCAGTAAAAGTTAGATTTTCAATTGAGTTAAATGTATTGGGAACTTATTTTCAATACACCAAATATATTTATGTCATTCTGAGGAGCAAAGCGACGAAGAATCTTAAAAACAATCATTGTTATTCTTCAACAAAACTCAGAATGACATAAAAATCAAAATTCTAACTCTTGTATTAAACACAAGACTGCATACAACCACTAATTACTATACGATTTACATAATACTGCTGTTCCAGATTATTCTCAACCATTCAGCTATTATTGAATAGGCAGTTTCTTTATATATACTTTTTCAGAGTCAAAATTTCTAATTTTGTGATTGCCATCTTTGTTGTATGTTATGCAAACAGCTTTCCCATTAAAACTGACATAGGCATTATCAATATTACCTATAGCAATATAATCTGTTCTATCATTTATTTTGATTTCATAAAACCCACTAACTATTTTCCTAATAGAAGCATTAGGTATTTCTTTGCCTCTATATGGCAGCAAAAGCTGTGAATGTTTGAATGGCAAAGAAGTTTTAGTTGTATACAAAACAGCTGGTGCATCTTTTATCTTAGAATCAATTTGATGAGTATATTCCTCAACATTCATTTTGTGTCCATTTTCAGGAACTAGCAATAAATTTGCATTTTCATTTAAGGTAGTAAGTAAACCTGATGGGTTTAGTATGTTCAATATGCCCGGTGCAAATGGAAATCTAGATGTAATCTCATATTCTCCAATACCATTAACTTCATCAAAAACAGCCCAGTAATCATCTTTAACAAACACAATAGTTCTTGTGTGTTTTACATCATTCAAGCCGTTATATCCAGCATTTTCAGCTTTTATATACTCAATATCATTTGCAACGCCAAAGGTATTTTTTCCAAAATCTTGTCTTGTATCTCTGCCATCAACTGTTATTGTGGCATGTGCCTTTGTTGACGTCATAAAATCAGCTTCTGGTGTACCGTATGTTGTAATTCCCGGATCAACTATAAATCTCTCTCCATATCCCATCACAATTAAAGAGAGAGCATCATAATGCCCATGCCCTCTGTTAGGTCCATTATGAATATTAAGATACAAAGAATCAGTATTCCAACCAGATCTCATCACAAACCAACCACTGGTATCAAAGGCATAAGAAAGCTTAGAGGGCTTTGTTCCTTCAGTTCCTCTGCTTCCTGCCCAAATAAAATCTAGCCTATTAAAATATTCTCCACCTCTTCTGAGATGATCCAATGGCTCAGAAAAAAATCCTGAATCACCTCTTGCTGGTGCATTCCAGTCTGGTTGAAGAGTATATAAAATAAAATCAACAGATTTTTCTACTAAGTCTTTATATTTCTTTTCAATCTCAATATTCAGTTCTTTGCATCTTTTAAAAATTGAAAGGTATCTATTCACAATTATATTATGATAATTTGCTGATGCCTCCCAACTGGAGCCATCAGGATGAAGAGTATCTTCAATATTTGAAAGAATTATATTTAGTCCCTGCTTAAAATACTTATCGCTATAAGTTGATTCTGGAAACTGATCTCCAAAATCAAACACGGCTTTTCCTATGGTAGCTTCCCAGTTTCCTCCTGCTTGCATTCTTGATAATAAAGCTCCCATATCATGCACATTAAATATCATTGCTGCTCTCATATCTCTTGTGAGATTTGGAGAATTTATAAATCCACCATAATTCCACCACGTAAGTCCAATTCTGGCTGCAAGTCCTAATCCATCCCACATTCTTCCACCACCAATACCATTACTAAAGTTTGCAGGTACTTCCTTTTGGTCTGGTTTAATGTATCCAGACCTTATTGGACTAGGAATATCATTGAAGAAATAAAATAAAAAATCATCATAAGCTTTTGCATATTTCTCATCTGTTGTATTTTGATATGCAGCTCTGAAGTATCTGTGAAGTCCTACTCTTGTGAAGCCTATTCCACCTTTTTTTGCCCAATTTACCCAATGATTATATCTTGGTCCAAGGTCTATAATCTCTCCATCATCAACAACCAATTTATACTCAAATATGAATTTATCAAGTTCAGAAGTATCAAAATCAGGATTAAGCATAGGTTTAGAAACATTACCTTCTGTGAACAAGTCTTTTCTGTTCTCATAAAATTTTATTAGTTCATCTACTGCAGAATCCCAATTTTTCTGATTTACATATTTTTTGACTTCTTCCAAACCGGGATAATTAAGGTTAAACATTGAAAATCTATCAGCATAAGCTGCATCTCTATCAAAAACTGGCCTTGAATGAATTTCAAACCATATATTGGTGTTTGAAGTGTTAACACCTTCATAGGCTTGACCATTGTAGCTACCGCCTGTGAAGATGCCATTTATAACACTGTCACCTCCATCTACTGTTAGCTCAAAATAATATTCTTTATTTGGCTGAACTTTTAGGTCAAAATAAAACATTAGAACTTGGTGATCCCATGCTCTTCTCGAATATGGAATTTTATCAGTTGCTAGAATTTTATTTTTTTGTGGTGAGTCATATATAGTAACCACCAATGATTCACTTTCCTGCCAAGATTCATTCCAATAAGCTACAGCAACAGCAATTCTTGAGATTTCAACAATATTGCTGCCTGTTGTAAATGTTTGACCTAGTGGTTTATGGGGTTCTATTACTTTAAATATTTCTCTGTTTATATTGGGTGTATACGCATCAAGAACCATATTGTTTAAGATTCTATCCAACCTTGATTGAGCAGACAATGAAGCTGACAAAAATAATAATATTATTGCACTTATAGTAAATCTTTTTAATTTCATAATCTTAGATTCCTTATATTTATTTTTTAGTATATATTTATAAGTCGGTAGTATAACTCCAAAATAAGCTTTTATTCAATAATATTTTATTACTAAGAAATTAATTGACATTAATAGCAAGCTGGGATAATATAACCAAATACAAATAATATATACTTTTTTATGGAGGAAAATATGGGTTTTATACCAGTTGGTTTACAGTTATATACATTAAGAGATGAGTGTGATAAAGATTTTAAGCAAACTCTCAAAACAGTTTCTGAAATAGGATATAAATATGTTGAATTAGCGGGTAATCTAGGTGGTATGTCACCAAGTGAGCTTAAAGATTTTCTTGGAGGTCTAAATATTAGGGCAATAAGTGCACATGTGCCAATTGAGGCTATTGAAGCAGATATGCAGGCTGAGATAGATAAGGCTTTGGAAGTAGGCTGTGAGTTTATTGTGTGTCCATATCTTGGTGATAATTGGAGAGAAAATGCTGCAGGATATCAAAAAGTTGCATCATTATTAACAGAAGCTGGTAGAGTATGTAAAGATAATGGCTTGCAAATGTGCTATCACAATCATGCTTTTGAATTTGATGTTTTTGATGGCAAAACAGGTTTTGATATTCTTATAGAAAAATCAGATGCTTCATTTCTTCAATTTGAGCTTGATACATATTGGGTTAGGTATGCAAATGTTGAACCAATAGATTTCATAGACAAGCTGTCTGGAAGGATTCCATTGCTTCATATCAAAGATATGGCAGATAATCAAGAGAGAAGATTTGCAGAGATTGGAAATGGAATACTAAATTTCCCAGATATCATTGAAAGTGCATTAAAGGCAGGCTGCAAGTATTTTATAGTTGAACAGGATTCATGCTCAAAACCACCTATAGAATCAGTAAAAATTAGTTACAACAATCTTAAAAACATGGGGTTTGTGCAGTAGAAAATCAGGTTGGTGATATATAGTGTTAGAAGTTAGATGTATTATTCTAACTTCTAACTGTTCTTTAATAAATTTTCTATTTCAGTATCTACAGTTTCAAATCTGCACCCTAGAATATATTTATCGTTATCATTTTTATTTGTTCTAAGCACTTCTGCAATTGCACTTATCTCATCATTAGTTTTAGGCAAGAGTTTTATGCTCAAAACATCACCAATAAGGATATTTTCTTCCACTTCAATACAAGTTCCACCTTTACTTATATTGTGGGCTAGTCCTTTTTTAGGTGTTTTTGATTCTTCCCATTTTATACCTTGCATATATTCTATAGGTATCAATGATTCAAATCTTTTGTGCTTTCTTCTTTGAATTCTATAAATCATAGATGGCTTTTCAAGCACAAAACAATTATCTTTTTCATTCTTAACTGCAACAACATTACTTGTAAAACTGTAGAAAGCTTCTTTTGACGGCAGGTTTACTTTTACCTGATCACCAATTTCAATATCCATAGGCTTAGAATCAACGATTGGTGTTTTTAACTCAACACAATTTCCATTTCTATCTGTGACACAAGTATTTATTACATCAAATGTAGGGCTATTTGCCAGTTGAATTGTTACTTCCTCGCCTATTGCAAAAAGTATTGCAGGGTCAGTTGTGGCATCACCATTATTATTATTTTTTTTATTGGATAAGCTACCTATCAGGCTAACAACATTTTGCAAATCAAAAGGTTTGTTTATGAATGCAGATATTCCATGTTTTTGTGCAGTGGATTCAAAGTCATAGTTTTCACAAGCTGTCATCACAATGACAGGCAATGTGTCATTAAAATTTCTGATTTCAGTAAGTGCACTGAGCCCATCAAGTTTTGGTAATATTAAATCAAGCAAAACAACATCAAAATCAGACTCTCTGACCTTCTCCACAGCAGATAGTCCATCATGAACAGTCTCTACATTATAGCCGTTTTTAGATAACTTAGCTCCAAGAATCCGGCAGAGATTTATCTCATCATCGACGACGAGAACCTTGCCCTTAGTGACCATGAGCATCCTCCAGCCCTTGTTTACACATTCCTTGTGTCATTTTTATTTCGTCAGTATACATTTATTGTTCTGCAAGAAGTGTGCCATTTTGCAAATTTACAGCTGTTTAAATTATGTATGAAGTTTTATAAATATAACGTTTTGGGAACAATAAAAACTCTAAAAGAAAAAACTATATTGGAATAATTGCATGTTTTACTGTTATTATTACTAGTATTTTATGAAGTAAAAATCCTTCATTTGTTGTGAAATAGTTTTGATATTATAAATTTAATATATCACAAATAAAAAAGAAAGGACATAATATTTCCTTTCTCGCTTCAAGTATTGATAATTTTTATAACTCATTCTGTATATTCATCATTTGCGGAGTAATTTTTAGATGTGCTAGTCCTTTGATTTGAGTTGCGGATGTTCTGTTTCCATTTAATCTCATTGCCTTTGAAGATGTTTTTATTTGTATAATGCCATCATCAATACCATTATAATGCACGCTTGGGTTTTTCCCTTCAAAGAAAACTTCTATACACTTTGTCATTTCAGGTGCCTGCACAATTAGTGCATCATTATACTTCAAATAAGTGCCCAATATTACAGATATAGAGAGAATTTCAGAATCACATACTCTCAATGCAGCCCATGAAGCATCAGTTTCAATTGCATTACCTAGCTCATTTTCACCTTCCATTACAATATAATCCTTCAAATCATTATGAGCAATTTCAATGAATCTGCCTCTTCTATTTATATGTGCATGATTATTGTCTTCACGTGCTACAAATACAGATACAAACTGTGCTCTGCTGCCAAACTGTCTTACAGCAAGCACATTTAGTTTTTTGTCTTCAAGGTAGGGAGCTTCACCTAAAATAAATTCAGACATATAGTTAGATGTCCATATCTGGCTTGTAAGTTTGATATCATCACATATCCAATTTATTTTGCAAGAATTTATAATTTGATATGGTTTTGTTATCCACTGTGTTTTATATTGTGAAAAATCATCATTCCCAACTTTGCTATCACAAATTATCTCAGCTTTTCCGGGACAATGCATGAACCAATCATAAGTATGTTGCTGTTCTGATTCAAGGGTATCTTTTATAACTAGTACATCATTTAGAAGTGCAATAGACCTTTGATGTTTTATTCCATCATAAGCAGTATCATCCCATAAATCCATTATTTGAAAATGCTCAGAACAGAAGTTTCTTGTTATGTTATATTCTGAATTTTTCTTTTGTGTTTTTTGGTCTACTACAATTGTATTATGTGCTTCGGTGCTTCTGCAGTATCCATTTTGTAGTGATCTATCACCAAGAGAACCTGTATCAGGAATCAAAAGCTTATTTTTAGAGAAAAATGTAAAGCTTAATTTATCTGCATGATCATCAGATGATGGTCCATAATCAAGAGTCACCACTGAAACATCATTTCTTATCACACTTGCCCCTAGTTCAGGATAATCACAAGATTTAAAAGTTGGTGTAGGCAGCCTACCAGGTATATCTCTTCCAAACATCATAGCATAAAATGAATTCCTACTTATTTCTAAGCAGCAAGAATCTGAAGAACTATATGAACATCCTGTTTTTCCTGTTTTATATCCTTTTTGCAACACCCATCCAAAAATTGAATCATTCCATCTTCTATGTGCTACCTCATAAATCTGCATAGGAAGATGGCACAATGGGTGTGTTTCATCACTTGAAGCTATTTTTAATGATTGATATGTAAAGTTTATTGGAGCTAAAAAAGCTTCTTTAATTGTTCTGCCTGGAGCAAATTCCCAATCATATATATTTATTCCAGCTCTTATTGAGGCTTCAGTAAATTGTATTAATGCATTGAGAGGATAGAAATGGCATAGTCTTGGAGTTATTTTCCAAAAACCATCTATTCCCAATTCTGATTGAAGCTTCTTGTGCAGTTGTTCAAGTGCATGTGCCACTAGAATGGGGCTTTTTATAGACCATCCAATACAGCCTATAGCACTCAAATGCCACATTCCTTGATATCCTTTGCAGTCTGAAGTAGAGAGCCATTCTGCAGCTAGAGCAAATAAACTTTTTTCTATATGAGCTCTTTGTATTTCATCTAAACTTCTTGAGTAGTATATCAAATCATATGCCTGTGCAAGTGGAATAATCCAAACAGATTCACATAAATGTCTGCCAAGCATACCTGCAAACCCCGGTTGCATTTTATTTGGATAGGCATTGGCATATTTGATTAATATTTCAGCTGCTTTATCAGAGAATTTTTTATCTCTTTCAATACTATAAACAAGGGCTAAAGATAATGTTGCTCTTGCCAGTTCAATGTGAGCATTGTGTAAATTCATCTGATATTCAGAATCTGCCATTTCAATAATATCAAGATTTGAGGAAGGACTCTTTTTTATTTGATTTTTATTATTAGATATAAATGGTCCACATTTACATCCATATGCAAAAGTGTGTTCAAATTCACATTGTTCTGGGATTTCAATTTTTTTATTTAAGCATTCATTTGCATAAGTCAAGAGTCCTTTTGCAACATAAATATCATCAAGATCAACCTTAGTTGAAGTATAGAGCTCTTTTTTCCATCCATCTTTTGTCAGACCTCTTCTTAGAACACTCAATTCTCTTTCTTCAGCAATAAGAAATGGTCTATTTGCAGATTTTACAACATGAGTGATATCATACAAGTTGTTGTAGATGTCTGGTTTAGTTACAGTGACAGATTCACTTTTCATCGAAAACTCCCGAAATTATATAAAAAATAAAAATAATTTTTAAAGATATAATAAGCTTAGTATACCCTTAAAAAAAGCCTATTGTAATATATACAATGCAAATATTATTTTACAACATTATATTTAATAAAACAATACTGCATTCTACCTGAAATTACTTAAAATGTAGCCCTAAATTATAGAAATAATTTGAATTAGAATGTATGTGTATAGCAATATAAAACGGTTTGTCAACAACATTAGCGATATTGAGCAATTATAGTGGTTAAAGTCATTAAAATATAATAATTTAGTAATATTAATGCTGGTATTTTTTTGTAAATAATATTGACGAATTTTATTTTTGCAGAAAATATTTCTTTGCCTCTATTTCAAATGCTTCAAAATAGATGTCGAAAGTGCCTATGTCTCTTCTAGTTTCATCATCTCTTAATGCACTGCACCATACATGCTTCTTGTTCTCAATTAGAAGAGAAATTGAGTCAGTGATTTGATATTCACCACCAGCTCCCTTTGGTGTAATATTAATCATATCAAATATAAATGGAGTGAAAATATATCTTCCAGCAATTGAATATTTGCTGGGAAATTCTTCTGGTTTAGGTTTTTCCACAAGAGCACAAATTTCAAAGCTTTCTTGAGTTAACTCAGATATTGGCTTTACCATTCCATATTTATGTATCTCTTCAAATGGTGTATCCTGAACTAGTATCACACAATCAGCATTTGTGTTTGTGAATGTTTCAATCAATCTTTTTGTGGGCATGGAAAAATGGTCTGAATATATCAGTGAATCACCAAGCAGCAAAAGAAAATTATCATCACCAACAAAGTCTTTTGAATACCTCACCGCATCAGCAAGCCCAAGCTGCACTTCTTGATATGCATATTCAATATTAGCTCCACAATAATTACTGCCAAAATGTTTTTTTATAGCATTTTTTTCTTCAGTGATAATAAGCAGAATATCCATTATCCCACATTCAATAGTTTCATCTAAAATATGCTCCAACACAGGCTTTGCACCAAGAGGCACAAGCTCTTTTGGCACAGCTTTTGTTAATGGAAAAAGTCTTGTACCTTTACCTGCAGCTGGTATCACTGCCTTTGAAACTGATTTGGACATCACTATACGCTCTCCACTTTTCCGGATTCTATGCTTTTGTGCACTGCTGCTGCTATTTTGGTTACTTCTAATCCATCTTCACCATCGGGATATGTGCCACGTAAATCATCAATGGTTTTGCCATTTTGCAGAGCTGCCACATTATAAGCAAAGTCTTCTATAGACTCAATTCCATATCCCTTAAATATTTCTCTACCTTGTTTATCCTGCATCTGTCTCATAAAGTTGTTGTTATATGTTTTCATTCCTTCATCTATAACACAGCTTCTGGAGCCTCTATATTGGCTGTCTACTTCCCATAGACCCTTTGTTCCTACAATTCTTATTTCTTGATTTACAATAGCTTCAAAAGAATTAGGAAGCACCCAGCTGGTGTTGAATGCAAAAGCGGCACCATTCTCAAATTCCACCATTGCAGATATTGAGTCATAGGTGTCTATGTTATAGTCATTTTTAAGGGTTTC
>JBDNDK010000078.1:0-10420 GCA_046719185.1 Armatimonadota bacterium | reverse complement strand
CGCGATCGCGCGGATCACGTCTGTGGACCTGTCCATCACGATCACGCCCGCTTTTGCATAGACTGTTAGAAAAAAACAACATGACAATTGATGATGTTGATTTTGTAGAAATGGCACCACCTGATATGCCTGCAGCCTTAGCAAGAGGTGATATAAAAGCATACATTGTTGCAGAACCATTTGGCTCAGAATCAATCATTGCTGGGCATGGAAAGAAATTAGTTGATGCTAGAGAGATATGGCCAGATTATATTTGCTGTGTTCTTGTTGCAAATCCAGACTTTGCAAAGAAACATAGAGAAGCATTAAATTCTTTAGCTGAAGCAATTGTTGAGGCTGGAATTTATATTGATAACCATCAAGATGAGGTAATCAAAATTGCTGGTGAATATTTCAAAATAAATGAAAAGACATGGCATCAGTCATTTGAATGGGGAGTGGAATATTCTGAATTGTCCATAAAGAAAGATGAATTAAAAGACCTAGAAACAGAAATGGAAAAAAGAGGCTTATTAAAAGAATCTATCAATGTTGAAGAAGTTCTTAAGGCAGAGGAGGAATCTTTTTGAAAGCAGAGAAAATCATACTGCCCTCTTTGACAATTTTATTGCTATTAGCTATATGGCAGGTCATTAGTTATCTTGAGATATATTCAAAACATTTGTTTCCATCTCCAATAGATGTTGGAAGTGGTTTTACAGAATTAGCTATGACATCTCAACTATGGGAGGATATAGGATCAAGTCTTGTGAGGTTTTTTATTGGTTATGGGTTAGCTGTTGTAACAGCAGGACCTTTAGGGTTTATTTTTGGATGGTATAGCAGAGGATGGACAGCTTTTGAACCATTGGTGCAATTGCTTAGACCCATATCTCCAATTGCATGGTTTCCTTTAATATCTTTGTGGTTTGGAATAGGTAATCTGCCAGCAATAGTTATTATCTATATAGCTGCATTTTATACAATATTGCTTGCAACAATATCAGCTGTTAGAAAGGTTGATCAAACATATCTGAAAGTGGCTAGGAATTTTGGCACAAATCAAGCTGGATTGCTGATAAAGGTAGTTTTGCCCGCAGCTTTTCCTGCAATGATGGTAGGTTTACACATTGCAATTGGCTCAGCTTGGGTATTTTTGGTAGCTGGTGAAATGCTTGGTGTGAAGTCTGGATTAGGTTATTTAATCATAGACAGCAGAAATATGCTCAGAACAGATTTAGTTTTAGTAGCTATTTTGATTATTGGATTACTTGGATTGTTAATTGATAGAACCATAACAAAGGCGGAAAATTCTATCAGAAAGCTATGGGGAGTGGTTCAGCAATGAAAGAAAAGAAAATTAAAATTGAAGTTAATAATGCAAGCAAGTTATACACAAATGCAAGAGGTGAAGCAATAACTGCTTTATCAAAAACAGATATTGCCATTTCAGAGGGTGAGTTTATTTGTTTGCTTGGTCCTAGTGGATGTGGGAAAACAACTTTGCTTAATATGATAGCTGGTTTTATATCTCCAAGTGAAGGGGAGATTATTATTGATGGGAATGTTGTAAAAAAACCTGACTCATCAAGAATATTAATCTTTCAGGATTATGGATTATTTCCATGGAGAACAGTGAGGGGAAATGTGGAGTTTGGATTGGAAGAAAATGGAACTCCAAAAGAAAAAAGAGCTGAAATTGCAGATAAATATATTAAAATGGTTGGTTTATCTGATTTTGCTAATTGTCATCCACAGGAGCTCTCTGGAGGTATGAAGCAAAGAGTTGCTATTGCAAGAGCATTAGCGGTTGAACCAGAAATACTATTTATGGATGAACCTTTTGCTGCATTGGATATGATGAATAGAATAAAAATGCAGGAAGAAATATCTAGAATTTGGCAGGAAACAGGAAGAACAATTGTGTTTGTAACACATGATATAGATGAAGCTGTTTTTCTTGCAGATAGAATTGTTGTAATGGCATCAGAGCCAGGAAGAATTGCAAAAATAGTTGAGGGGCCTTTTTTTAGACCAAGGCATCGTACCAATCAGGATTTTGCAGAAAAGAGAGCTGAAATTTATGAAGCTCTTGGATTAGATGTTCGACATTTTATGGATTATGCAATCTAATATATAAAACTAAGGAGAAAAATTATGAAATTTGAAACACTTGCTGTGCATGCAGGACAAAGTCCAGATCCTGCTTATGGAGCTGTAATGCAGCCAATATATCAAGTATCTACATTTGCTTATGAAGGTGTAAAGAAAATGGGTAAGTTTGACTACTCAAGAAGTGGCAACCCAACCAGAAAAGCATTAGAGGATTGTATTGCACAGCTTGAGGGAGGCTCTCATGGGTTTGTGTATGGCACTGGCATGGCAGCTGAGGTCTCAGCCCTTGCATTGCTTGCAGCAGGTGATCATATAATTGTCCATAATGATTTATATGGAGGCACATATAGGCTTCTTGTGAGTGTTATTGCAAAAAATGGAGTAGAAATAGATTTTGTTAATCTTAGAGATTTAGATGCACTAAAATCAGCAATTAAATCAAATACAAAATTAATATGGACAGAAAGCCCAACCAATCCATTAATGAATATATTAGACCTTGCAGCAATTGCTGAAATTGCAAAGTCAAAGGGTGTGCTTACTCTATGTGACAACACATTTCTATCTCCATATTTCCAAAATCCATTATCTCTTGGTATTGATATAGTGCTGCATTCTACAACAAAATATATTAATGGACATTCTGATGTGGTTGGTGGAGCAATTGTTGTTAATAATCCGGAGCTTGCAGAGAAAGTATATTTTTATCAAAATGCAATGGGAAGCTGTCAGGCACCATTTGATTGTTTTCTTGTATTAAGAGGATTAAAAACTCTAGCATTGAGAATGGAAGCTCACAATAAAAATGCCTTAGGTATTGCTAGATGGCTTGAGGAGCATCCTAAAATAGAAAAAGTTTTGCATCCGGGATTAGAATCTCATCCTCAGCATGAACTTGCAAGCAGACAGGCAAGAGGCTATGGAGGAACATTTTCATTTCTATTAAAAGGTGGAGAAGAGGCTTGTGATAAGTTTCTTGCTAATGTAAAATTATTTATACTGGCTGAGTCTCTTGGTGGTGTTGAATCATTAATTGAACATCCTTGGAGCATGACACATATATCTATGCCTGAAGATGCAAGAGCAGAAGCTGGAATAAAAAGGAATATGATTAGGGTATCTGTCGGCATAGAACATATTGATGACCTTATTGCGGATTTAGAGCAAGCTTTATCTTATGTTTAATAGACACAGAAAGTGTTAGTAGAAAATGACCAATGAAGCTGTTGTAGATAATAAAATTAACATAATAAGAGATTACAACTCAATTCTTGAGAGAATATACAAAGCTACTGATTCTGATTGGGTTAGGTTGGAGTCTCTTGGAAAATATGAAGCTGAGGGTAGGGAGTATCCAATGTATTTAGTTCATATTGGCACTCCCTCATCTGACAAATTAAGCGTGCTTATATCTGCAGGTATACATGGAGATGAACCTGCTGGTGTGGAAGCTGCATTGCAGTTTATTGAACATAATGTTCATAATTCCACATTATTAACTCACTACAGCTTTGTTATATATCCTTGTGATAATCCTTATGGCTGGGAAAGAGGAATCAGGGAAAACTCACAAGGCATTGATTTAAATAGACAATTCAGAGTAAAAAAGCCTTCACCAGAGATAGAAATAATAATGAGTGGATTAAAAGGCAGATGTTTTGATTTAGTTTATGAAATGCATGAAGATTATGACTCACCAGGATTTTATATGTATGAATTTGGTGAAAAATCTACAGAATATTTGGGTGAGGCGATTATACATGAGATATCAACTTTTGGTTATCCAATTAACAGAAGCCATGTAATAGAAAATAGAAGAGCCAAAAACGGTATTATTAGATTAAACTTATCAACCTACAGAAAAACAAGACTTCCTAAGTCATTTTATGCATATAGAGAATGTGGTGGTCAGGTGTTGACTTTAGAAACCCCATCTACTTTTTTCCCCATTGAAGACAGGGTGAGAATGCATCTATTAGGACTCAATGTGAGCCTAAACAGAGCTTGGATGCACAGAGATTCAATGTCTAATATATAAACTCATATATTATATCCTCACAATAAAAACTCTAAATATGGTAATATAGTCCAGTAAACTTTTTATTTGGTATATGGAGGTTTTGAGTGGTAAAGGGAATAGTGTTTGATATGGATGGAGTTCTGGTTGATTCTGAGAAATATATCTGTAAAGCTGCTATGATGATGTTTGCTGAAAGAGGTGTGGAAGTTAAGGCTGAGGATTTTCTTCCATTTGTTGGAGCAGGTGAGGATAGATATGTTGGCGGGGTTGCAGAGAAATATAATTTAGATTGGGACATTCAGGAAATCAAAGCAAGAACATATCAAATATATGGAGAAATAGTTCACAATAATTTAGAACCTCTTCCCGGTGTGTTAACCTTCATAAAAAAAGCCAGAGAAAAAGGATTAAAGCTGGCAGTTGCTACTAGTGCAGATAAAATCAAGATGGAAACTAATCTAAGAGAGATTGGTATATCTGCAGATACTTTTGATGCTGTTGTTAATGGCTTAGATGTTGTCAATAAAAAGCCCAACCCAGAAATATTTTTAAAAGCAATTGAAAAACTGGGACTTAAACCAGAGGAATGTCTTGTTGTGGAAGATGCTGTAAATGGTGTTAAGGCTGCAAAATCTGCTGGTGCAAAATGTCTAGCTCTTATGACTAGTTTTACAAAAGAAGAACTAAATGGTGCTGATTGGTTTGCCAATACTCTTGCTGATGCACCAGATGAAGCAACAAGTTGGTAGGCAGAAATATGTCAAAAAAGCCTTTTACACTATCTCTAAAAGCCATTATTCTAAATAACAATGATGAAATTCTGCTTTTAAAAAGATCATCAGACTCAAAAAATAATCCTGGATTATATGATTTTCCTGGTGGCAAGCTTGATTTGCATGAAGAGTTTATAGATGCTTTAATAAGAGAGATTAATGAAGAAACCAATCTTAATCCAGAGATAATCAGATTGATAGGTTCAACTGAATCTGAAAGCCCAACAAATAGAGTGATATATTTATTTTTTGAATGCAGAGTATATAATTCTGATGTGAAAATTAGTGATGAACATGAAGAATATCAATGGCTCAAACCAGATGAAATAGATTTAGATAAAATATGCTGTCAATTCAAAAAAGTGATTTTGGATTACATAAAAAATATATATCTAAAATAGACATTATTCGGAGGATAAAACTTTGCTTAATATAAAAAAACAACCCAATTTTGAGGAATTTCTAAAAGTATTAAAAAGGGAAGGAAAGCCTAATCACCTTCCATTTTATGAACATTATGCAAGCCCTGAATTTATTGCAGAAAAGACTGGCACAAAGTTCCATGAAATGAACTATGACACCCCAGACTATTGGAAAATATATGTAAATTTCTGGCTTGATATGGGTTTTGACTGTGTGCCTATGGAAATACCCTTGAAATGCAAACTTGGTGAAGGACACAATAGTGCATCAGAAGGCAGTGAAGCAAAAGCTGTTATACAAAATATGGAAGATTTTGAAAAGTATGATTGGCCTAGTGAAACAGATCCAATTGATTTCAGTCAATTTGAAAATGCAGCAAAGCACCTTCCAAATGGAGCAAAAATAGTTGGTGGAGTATGTATGGGACCTTTTGAATGGGTTTCCCAGATGATGGGTGTTATGGGGCTTTCTTATGCTATGCTTGATTGCCCTGAATTAGTTGATATGATGTTTGAGAAAATTGGCAATTATATAATCTATGCAGATACACAAATAGCACAGATGGACTTTATTGGAGCATTAAGACAGGGTGATGATTTAGGTTTCAAAACAGCAACCTTCTTAAGTCCTGAAAATCTTAGAAAGTATGTATTCCCTACATACAAAAAGATGGCTGAAGCAGCACACAAAAACAACAAACCATTTATATTGCATTCTTGTGGAAACCTTGCTGATGTTTATGAAGATATAATTGAAGACTGCAAGATAGATGCTAAGCATTCATTTGAAGATGCAATAATGCCTGTTGGTGAGTTCAAAAAGCAATATGGAAAAAGAATAACTCCTCTTGGTGGTCTTGATGTGGATGTTATCTGCAGAGCAGATGAAGATACTCTTAGAAAATACACCAGAAAACATATAGAAGAATGCTTCAATGATGGCTATTGGGCACTTGGAACAGGCAATTCATTAACAGACTACATGCCTATTCAAAACTATCTAATATGTTTAGATGAAGGTTTGAAAGTAACAGGATAAATTGTTGTTCCTTGACACAATCTTGGGAGCAAATGTACTTATTGGAAAATCTAAATAAAGGGGCAGGGGGATATCCTTTGTCCCTAAAAGTGCGTACTGATTAAGGTGTTAATTAATGGGTTTGGAAAAAGTTTTAAAAAGAATAGATAAAATTCCAGAGGCTGCTAAAGTCTTAAATTTCATAAAAACAACAAATGGCAACTGTCAAATCGAAGGCTTGTCAACTTCTGCAAAAGCTCCTTTTCTAGCTTCTTTATTTCACAAAAACAAAGGCAGTTTGTTGTTAATAACACATAACCTAGAGGAAGCTGAAAGGCTTGCGGAAGATCTTCCATATTATGCTATCCCAAATGATAAAGTATGTTTTTATCCACCAAGTGATTCTTTTATTCATGAAGATGGAATCCCTCCAGCATCTGCAATTGGTGAAAGACTGCATACACTCACTTGGCTTGCAAGTGGAGAAAAAGTAGTTGTAATAGCAACTATATCAGCAGTTTTAAGAAGAACACTTCCACCAGAAGCTATTTTGCAATATAAATGTGACCTCAAGATAAATGAAGAGGCAGATATAACAAAGCTTGCAGAGAAATTAGTTGCTTTGGGATATGAGCATACTGAAGTTGTTGATAGACATGGTGAGTTCTGCAAGAGAGGTGGACTCATTGACATATTCCCTGCAAATGAAGACTATCCAGTGAGAATAGAGTTTTTTGGAGACCAGATAGAAAGCATAAGGCATTTTGACAGCTCCACTCAGAGGTCAACAGACAAATTAGATTCTGTTTCTATTCTTCCTACAAGAGAGATTCTTTTGACTGAGGAAAGAGTAGAATCAGCTATTGAATCAATCAGAACAGACTTAAATGCACAAGTGAAAAAGTTTAGGTCTGCTGGTGATGGTGAATCTGCCCAAAGAATATCAGATAAAGTAGAAGATGATATTTTCAAGCTTTCAAATAAATCATTTTTTAATGATATAGAGTTTTATCTTCCTTATCTTGAGCCTAATGAAAACACAATATTTGATTATCTAAAAAAAGACAGCATTATAATTATAGATGAGCCTTCTCAGGTGAAATCTCAATGGGAAAAGCATGAAGATGATTTCACAGAGGCAATCATAAACAGAACAGGCAAAGGACTTCTTTTAGCTTCGAAACATAGACATTATTTGCCTCTTGAAGAAACAATATCAGCAAATCTATCAAAATACTCAGGAGTATTATTCACTCTTCTTCCTAGGTCATTTGCATGGGCTGTTTCAGAATTCACTGTCACATTGCATGGTGGTGTGATGGATTCATTCAATGGTCAAGTTGAATCAGCTCTTGACCAAATAAAAACCTGGGCAGACAATGGTTTTTCAGTAATCATTGCATCAAACAAAGATAAAAGACTCAAAGAAATATTAGATGAACATGGAATAAGTTCAAATTATCTCATATATTCAGATTTTGAAAAGGCAGGATGCTATCTCACTCATGCACCTTTAAGATCTGGTTACAAGCTGCCTCAAGCCAAGATTATGGTTATTACAGACTCTGAGATTTTTGGTATGCAGAGAATGCATAGACTCAGAAAACCTAGTCATGAGGGAATTCCAATATCTAGTGTATTAGATCTAAAAGAGGGTGATTATGTTGTTCATATATCTCATGGAATAGCCTACTACAGAGGTATCACAACATTAAAGCAAAATGGAGTGGAAAGAGAATATCTGCTTTTAGAATATGCAGGCAATGACAGGATATATGTTCCAACAGACCAAATAGACAGAGTTCAGAAATATATTGGTGGTGATGGATTAGAGCCACATGTCCATAAACTTGGTGGTGTTGAATGGGCTAGAGCTACAAAGAAAGTAAAGAAAGCTGTTGAAGAAATAGCAAAAGATTTAGTTGAATTATATGCTTGGAGGCAAGCTTTGCAAGGTCATTCTTATGCACCAGATACACCTTGGCAGCAGGAGATGGAATCAGCATTCCCATTTAATGAGACTCCAGATCAGTTAAGTGCAATAAACGATGTAAAAGCAGACCTTGAGCAGCCAAAGGCAATGGATAGGCTTTTGTGTGGTGATGTTGGATATGGCAAAACAGAAGTTGCTGTTAGGGCTGCATTCAAAGTTGTTAGTGAGGGCAGACAAGTTGCTGTTTTAGCTCCAACTACTGTGCTCGCTCATCAGCATTTGAACACATTTAGAGAAAGGCTTGCTGCATTTCCTATCAAAGTAGAAGTATTATCAAGATTTAGGTCAAAAGCTGAACAAAAAGAGATATTAGAACATACTAAATATGGAATGATTGATATTCTCATAGGCACTCATAGAATCCTTTCAAAAGATGTTGAATTCAAAGATTTGGGTTTATTAGTTATAGATGAAGAGCAAAGATTTGGTGTAAGACATAAAGAAAAATTAAAACAGCTTAGAAAAGAAGTTGATGTGCTCACTATGACTGCTACTCCAATTCCAAGAACATTGCATATGTCTTTAATTGGGCTCAGAGATATGAGTGTTATAAATGATCCTCCAGAAGGAAGAATGCCTATTCAGACTATTGTAAGACCTGCAGAAGAAGATTTAATCAGAAATGCAATAGTTAGAGAGTTAGATAGGGGAGGGCAGGTATTTTTTGTTCATAACAGAGTGGAAAATATTGGGCACATTGCAAATGCTGTACAAAAATTGGTGCCTTATGCAAGAGTAGAAATTGCTCATGGGCAAATGAATGAGTCATCTTTAGAAAAAGTGATGATGGACTTTTATGAGAAAAAGTTTGACATACTTGTCTGCACTACTATCATAGAAAGCGGCTTAGATGTGCCAAATGCAAACACTATTATTATAAATGAAGCTGACAAACTTGGACTTGCACAGCTATATCAGTTAAGAGGAAGAGTTGGCAGATCAGATAGACAAGCTTATGCATATTTAGTCTATAAACCAGAGAAAAATCTCTCAGAGACAGCAGAAAAAAGGCTTGCTGCAATAAAAGAATTCACAGATCTTGGAAGTGGCTATAGAATAGCATTAAGAGACCTTGAGATAAGAGGAGCTGGCAATTTATTAGGATCGGATCAAAGCGGACATATGGCAGCAGTAGGGTTTGATTTATATTGTCAACTGCTTTCAAAAGCTGTAAAAGAATTGAAAGGTGAAGAAGTAACTGAAATCATATTGCCTCCTGTTGAATTGCCTGTTGATGCTTTTATACCAAACAATTATATGCCAACTGAAGCTCATAGAATACTTTTTTATAAGAAAATGGCATCAGTTCAAACAGTTGATGATGTGAAAGCTGTGCAAGATGAGCTTGAAGATAGATTTGGTGATCCTCCAGCACCAGTATGGAATATGCTGGCAATATTAAGGCTCAGAATAAGATGCTATGAGATTGGAATATCATCAATAAATATCTTCCAAAATCAAATAAATGTAAATTTTGCAACTGGAGTTAGAATATCACAAGACATATGCAAAGAGCTAATGAAAACACACAAGAGGCATTGGTTCCAGCCTGATAAGTTAGTGATAAATCCAAGTTCAAGAGAAAGAGTGATTTCGGAAGTAGAAGATTTAGTAGAGGTATTAGCTGGAGCAATAAAGAAAATGAAAAAAGAGCTAGCTGTATAATTCTATTCTTTCAATCTTTATCAAAAATTTCATTGTTTAGCTTGTATTTATTAGTTAATATAGATGTAGTTGTTGTGTAAGTTTTTATTAGAGACTTCTACACTTCTCCACAACTTACCCACAGGTTGTGGATAACTTTTATATTAAAGCTTTTATATTGTGATATTATTATAAAAAACCATATTGCTCAAAAATGAACATTATTGATTTATTAGTTGTCTAATAAAAAACTGTGTTGTTCTAAAGGAGTAGGTTAGATGTTTATTAGATTATCATTGCTGCTATTATTCTTATTGTTTTCTTTTTCTGTAGTTTATGCAAATGAAGAAAAACAAATTGAGACTCCTACATGTACACACGTACCGAGGGCGCAAGCGTCACACGTCCGGTCAAGGAATTGCGCGGTTTTCAGCGCGTCTGTCTCGACCCGGGCGA
>JBDNDK010000077.1:0-10469 GCA_046719185.1 Armatimonadota bacterium | reverse complement strand
TATTGCAAGCACTGTAGGAGATATAAAATGAAAAATAAAATTTCTCCAGTGGAATTTTCTTCTAATATGCTCTAATGAATGATGCTGAGTAACTGAGTTTTGAGATAATCTATCTGAAAAAACTTTATCACGGAATTCTTTCCAAAGGTCAGTTGGCATATCTATTCCAAATGTATCACCATTATTTGGTTTTCTATCATGTGAATCAGTGCCTGCACTCACCAATAATCCAAGTTTATTTGCCAATTCCACAAGCTGCTTTCTTTGCTCTGTGCTATATGGCTCATATATAGCTTCTATACCATCTAAATTTTTTGCCTTTAAATCAATAAGTATCTTTTCTAATTCTTTGATATTTTGGCAAAATACAAGAGGGTGAGCAAGAAATGCATAACCACCAGCTCTATGAACCAATGAAATAGCATCTGCTATGTCTATTTTATTATCTGATGATACATCTTCAGTGGAAAAATCTTCTAAAGGATGACTATTTTTTCTTCTTATAGAATCTGCAATACTCTGAACATTAGGAGCTTTTGATTGTCTAATCTTACTCAGGGTTGCCTGCAGTTCAGAATTTGAGGAATCAAAACCATACGCAAGAAGGTGTGTTTCTATACCATTATATTGAGTGGTAATTTCAACACCTGTGATAAACCCAACTTCTTTTCTTGATAGTGCTTGGCTAAATTCATCTAAGCCATCTATGCAATCATGATCTGCAAGAGAAGCAACAACTACACCATCTCTAGCGAGAAGCTCTGCCAATTCACGAGGCAAAAGGCAACCATCACTATATAATGAATGGCAATGAAAATCAACCCTTGTAGTATTCTTCATATATTTATGTCTGTAATAATTATTCTTCATTCATGTGCACCAATAAGATTCTACCCATTAGTGCACATGAAAAAAAATATATATTCATATACTGCTTACTATGCAGTTATTTCCTGTTTATTTTGAGACATCAAAGATACTACAACTAATACAATAAAACTCAATGGAATTGAAATAATCCCAGGGTTACTGAATGGAATTGGAGCAATAGTTGGATCCAAACCATATAGCTTATACAAATCAGGAGATAAAGCAATTAAAGCAAGTGAGGAAACAATGCCTGTAATCACAGAAGCAGTAATTCCCATTGCTGTTGTCCTTTTCCAGAAAAGAAGCATCACAATTGAAGGCAGATTTGCAGATGCAGCAACAGCAAATGCCAACCCTACAAGGAATGTTACATTCATTCCTTTGAATAATATACCAAGAACAATAGCAAGGAAACCTACAATAAATGCAGATGTTTTGCCTGCAATTATCTTTTGCTTGTCATCCATTTTCTTGTTTAAGAATCTATCAATAAAATCATGTGCTACAGCACCAGAAGCAGCTACAATCAATCCACTAACAGTTCCAAGAACAGTTGCAAAAGCAATAGCAGATATTATTGCAAATAAAAGCTCACCAAAAGATTTAGCAAGCAAAGGTGCTGCCATATTACTATCAGCAGGATTCAGCACACCATTCACAGTGGCTCCAAGACCCATAAACAAAGTAAGTATATAGAAAAATCCAATACCGGCTATAGCTACAATTGTAGATTTTCTTGCAGCAGCAGGACTTGGAACTGTGTAATATCTAATCAGAATATGAGGAAGAGCAGCTGTTCCTAAAAACAAGGCAAGCATAAGAGAAACAAAATCAGTCTTCTCAAGCGGTGTTCCCTGAACCTTAAACTTAAGTCCGGGTCTCATCAGCTGGTTGCCTGGAGTTAATGTTGAAAAATAAATAGATACTTTAGATCCATCTTTATCAACAATCTTTGCTTCTTTCCATCTTCTTACAACAGTATCCTTATCACTAAGAGCAGATAAAAAACTAAATGGAGTAATACTCTTTCTTTCAATTACTTTCTCACCCTTTATATATTCTACATTTCCAACTTGTCTAAGTTTATTGGTTGCAGATGCAGGCTCACCATTTATAATCTTATTGCCATCTTGACCTATCGAAACAAACTGGGTTTCATTTAGAGAAATTTTATCATCTTCAGTCTTGATATGCCACCAAGTTTCTTTACCATCTTTTGAAAGCATAACAAAATCATCATTGGCAAATGTAGCTTTCTGGACATATGTCCAACCCGGCTCATTAACTATTATGTTATCACCATCAATACTGGCAGATAGAGTTTTGTATTGATAAAAAGACTTATCAATATTTTTATCAGGCTGAGTATTAAAACCCCTAACACATACAGCAATAACAAGAACTAAAGAAAAAACTATCAGCATTCCACCTTTAATAAACTGAACATAAGTGGTAGATGCCATTCCGGCAGTTGCAACAATAGTAATAACAACAGCACCAACTATGATAACACCCCAATGCTGAGTTAGTCCAAGCAAAGGTTCAACCAAAACACCGGCTCCAACCATCTGAGGAATCAAATAACAAACAGAAACAACCAGAGTGCTAATAGCAGCAGCTAGTTTAATACTTCTTGAATTAAACTTTGAATCCAAAGCATCTGTGAAAGTATATTTACCTAATCTCTTCATTGGCTCTGCAACAACAAATAAAGCTACAATCCAGCCAGCTAAATATCCAATGGAATACAAAAATCCATCATAACCAAGAGTTGCAATAAGACCACATATACCAAGAAAAGATGCGGCAGATAAATAATCACCGGCAAATGCAATACCATTAACAGCCCAGTGAATCTGTCCACCAGCAGCATAGTAGCCTGAAGAAGTTTTTGTCTTACTGCCTAAATAAAAAGAAAGACCAACAACAAACAGCACAAATGCAACAAATACAACAATTGCCATCAATTTGCCTCCTCATCAGTGCTGTTATCTAGAGCAGACTCTCTACTAGCACACATTTTGTCATAAATAAGAGCCAAAATTAAAGCAACTATAATTAGAGAGAAGCCATACACAGTTGCCAAATTCAAACCAAACAAAATAATTTTTTCCATCAGCAATGGGTTATAGAGATTTATCACCACAAAGCCAACATAAAAAATTGCATACAACAAAAACATCCATATCCCTAGCTTTGCCTTGTATGGTGCAGCTGGGTCTTTACCCACAGGGGTTGCAGGTTCGTGAAGCATAATAATTTATCCTTTCATATTAGAATCTGCAGGATGAGTAGGATTTATAATAAAAAACTTAAAGTATCTTTAAAAATAATATCTTTAAGCAAAAAACAAACTCCTCTTTCCTGAACAAAAAGTTTATCATTATGCCATTATACATGTCAATCAATTGAATACAATGCTTAATGACTAGAAAAAAGTTTGCTCTGATATTTCAATAATAAGAAATTTGATTAAACTTGAAGAGGTTATCTAGTTAAAAAGAAAAAACAAAAAAAGCCGAAGTTTTCTTCGGCTTTTATCATAGAACTTAATGCAAACTTCTATACTTCTGCACAACATGCAGTCTATTGATAGCTCTTTTCATAGCCAACTCTGCTCTGTCTATATCAATATCATCAGTATGAAGTCTTATTCTGTCTTCAGCTCTGTGCAATGCTTTTTCTGCTCTTTCTACATCAATATCACAAGCAAGCTCAGCACTTTCCGCAAGCACAGTTACCTTGTTTTCATAAATTTCCAGAAACCCATTTGAAATGGCAATACAATCTTGTGTACCATCAAATGTAGTGTAGTCAATTTCACCAATATCAAGTTCTGTAATTAATGGTGCATGATGAGACAACACACCCATATAGCCCTGACTTCCGGGAACTACAAGAGATATAATCTCATCATTTTTTAGAACTACTTTGTCCGGTGTTATAATTTCAACGGTAAATTTTCTTTCAGGCATAATGTTTTCTAATGGAAACTATACTTCCACTCCCATTTTTTTAGCTTTTTCAACAGCATCTTCAATGGCTCCAACCATATAAAAAGCCTGCTCTGGCAAATGATCCCATCTGCCTTCAAGAATCTCATTAAAACTTCTAACTGTCTCTGACATAGGCACAAACTTACCAGCAAGACCAGTAAACACTTCAGCCACAAACATAGGTTGTGATAAGAAGTTTTCAATCTTTCTTGCTCTATTAACAGTCATTTTATCATCATCAGAAAGTTCATCAACACCAAGAATTGCAATAATATCCTGCAGTTCTCTGTATCTCTGAAGTATCTGCTGAACATTTCTAGCACAATCATAATGCTCTTTACCAACAATCAATGGATCAAGAATTCTTGAAGTTGAAGCAAGAGGATCTACAGATGGATAAATACCCCTTACAAATATGCTTCTTTCAAGATATGTTGTAGCATCAAGGAAGCTAAATGTTGTTGCAGGTGCTGGATCTGTTGGGTCATCAGCAGGAACATAAACAGCCTGAATAGAAGTAACAGAGCCCCTTTTTGTGGATGTAATTCTTTCTTGAAGAGCACCCATTTCTGTTCCTAGTGTTGGCTGATAACCTACAGCACTAGGCATTCTTCCTAAAAGTGCTGATACCTCAGAACCACCTTGCACAAATCTAAAGATATTATCTACAAATAAAAGAACATCCTGACCTTCAGTATCTCTAAAATATTCAGCCATTGTAAGAGCACTTAATGGAACTCTTAATCTAGCTCCAGGAGGCTCATTCATCTGACCAAATACCATAGTAGTCTTATCAATAACTCCACTTTCCTGCATTTCAAGCCAGAGGTCATTTCCTTCTCTTGTTCTTTCTCCAACTCCAGCAAAGACAGAAACACCACCATGTTCAGTGGCAACATTTCTGATAAGCTCAGTAATGAGAACAGTTTTTCCTACACCAGCTCCACCAAAGAGACCAATTTTACCACCTTTTGAGTATGGACATATAAGGTCAACAACTTTAAGACCAGTCTCAAATGCTTCCACAGTAGGAGTTCTTTCCTCAAAACTTGGAGGCATTCTATGAATAGGCAGTCTTTCTTCTGCTTGCACTGGTCCTCTATTATCAATAGGATCACCCAGTAAGTTAAACACTCTACCTAGAGTTCCTTTTCCAACAGGAACAGTAAGAGGACCTCCAGTATCAACAGCCTCAGCACCTCTCACCAAACCATCAGTTGTCTGCATAGCAATACATCTGACAGTATCATTGCCAAGCATCTGAGCTGCTTCAACAGTTAGAGTCTTTCCTTCCACACCAGAAATTTCAATAGCATTTAAAATATCCGGCAATTGGTCTGGTGGAAATGCAATATCAACAATAGGACCAATAACCTGTACAACTTTTCCAGTAGCCAAAATTTGACCTCCGAATTAAAAGATCTGCCTTAGTTTATTTCAATGCCTCAGCACCAGCTACAATTTCAAGTATCTCACTAGTGATAGCACTTTGTCTTGCCTTGTTATATTCAAGAGTCAAGTTTACAATCATTTCTTCAGCATTCTTGGTAGCAGAACTCATAGCAGTCATTCTTGCACCCTGCTCACTTGCCTGTGCTTCCACAAATGCCTGATAAAACTCAGTATCTACATACTTTGGCAACAGCTTTGTTAGTAATTCTTCTGAATTAGGTTCAAAAATCATATCAGAGGTTCCAGCCTCAATAGGCTTTTCAGGTGCAACCATAGGAAGCACTCTTACTACAGTAGGTTCCTGTTTCATTGGTGAAATAAACTTTGAATACACCAAATACACAGCATCCAATTCACCAGTTTCAAACATTGTTCTAATTTTGGTAGTGAGAGCTTTAATATCCATAAAGCTTACCCCATTACCAGAAAGCTCCAAAGTATCTTCAATATCATAAGGAAGTTTTCTATAAAAAGCGATTGCTTTTCTACCCACAAGAAAAAGTCTTACATGCTCATCATCATTTTTATCATGTTTTTTTATAGTGTAGAGAGCACGGTTCATTACATTAGCATTATAACTTCCTGCAAGTCCTCTCTCTGCACCAATAATCACATAAGCAATTTTCTTTTCCGGTCTCACCTCAAGAAGTGGATGCTCAATTGAGCCTGCAGAATCAGCAAGATTAAGCATAACCTCATAAATCTTTTCAGCATAAGGTCTAGCAGCCTCAGCTTGCTCTTGTGCTTTTCTTAGTCTTGCACTAGCAACCATCTTCATAGCATTAGTAATTTTAGCTATGTTTTTTACAACTTTTATTCTTCTTCTAAGGTCTTTTACGCTAGCCATTATTTGATTTCAACCTTAAATGATTCTGTAAATTCTTTCACAGCACCTTGAAGTATCTCTAAATGAGATTCATCTAAAAGTCCTGTTTTATCTATAGTCTGACCTAAATCAGCATATTTCTCTTTCATATAAGCATTAAGCTCTTTTTCATATCTAGCCACTTCACTAAGCGGAATATCATCAAGATATCCATTAGTAGCAGCATATATTATGAAAATTTCTTCACTCAAATCACATGGAGAATACTGAGGCTGTTTCAATATTTCAACAACCTTAGAACCTCTTTCAAGCTGGGCAAGTGTTGCCTTATCAAGATCACTGGAGAACTGAGCAAATGCCTGAAGCTCCCAATATCTTGCAAGATCAAGCTTCAGCTGACCAGTGATAGTTTTCATAGCCTTTTTCTGAGCACTAGAACCTACTCTTGATACAGAAGTACCAACATTAATAGCAGGTCTCACACCCGCATAGAAAAGATCTGGTTCAAGATATATCTGTCCATCAGTAATTGAAATAACATTAGTTGGAATATATGCAGATATATCACCAGCCTGTGTTTCAATTATAGGAAGTGCAGTAAGAGAGCCTGCTCCCAAATCATCACTAAGTTTAGCTGCTCTTTCAAGCAATCTTGAGTGAAGGAAGAAAATATCTCCCGGATATGCTTCTCTTCCAGGTGGTCTTCTTAATAGCAAAGATACTTGTCTATATGCCTGAGCATGCTTTGACAAATCATCATATACTACCAATGCATGTCTTTTTGTATCTCTAAAATACTCACCCATAGCACAACCAGTGTATGGTGCAATATACTGCAGAGGTGCAGGGTCTGATGCAGATGCAACAACAACTATTGTGTATTCCATTGCTCCATGCTCTTCCAGAACCTTCACAATCTGAACAATATTAGAAAGTTTCTGACCAATAGCAACATATATACAAAAGACATCTTCACCCTTTTGTTTTAATATTGTATCTATAGCAACAGCAGTTTTTCCTGTCTGACGGTCTCCAATAATAAGCTCTCTTTGTCCTCTTCCAATAGGTATCATAGAATCAACAGCTTTAATGCCTGTTGCAAGTGATTCCTTAACAGGCTGTCTTTCCACAACACCCGGGGCATTAGTTTCTACATGTCTTCTTTCAGTTGCCTGAATAGGACCTTTTCCATCAAGCGGATTGCCCAATGCATCCACAACTCTGCCTAGCATAGCCTCACCAACAGGAACATCAATGATTCTTCCTGTTCTTTTAACCTGCATGCCTTCTTTTATAGTGGTATCAGGACCTAAAAGCACACAACCTACATTATCTTCTTCAAGGTTTAATACCATGCCCATAATGTTGTCTGGAAACTCAACAAGTTCTCCTGCCATGGCATCCTGCAAGCCATATACTCTTGCAATACCATCTCCAACTTGGAGCACACTTCCAACACCAACTTCCTGCAGATCTGTTTCATAAGATTGAAGATTAGATCTCAGTATCTGAGCAACCTCATCCGGTCTTATATTAACCGCCATATATTTACTCCGTGCTTTAGAATTACTTTAAGTTTTCTTTCATTTTATCTAACTGACCACGAATGGTTCCGTCTATCACTCTGTCACCAATACGAATCAAAACTCCACCCAAAACCTCAGGTATAGCTACCTTCACAAGATGAATATTTTTACCAGTCATCTTTTTAAGTTTTTCTTTCAAAAGGTTTTCTTGCTCTTCATCAAGCTTGATTGCAGTAACAACTTGTGCTGTAACAACACCTCTTTCCTCATTAGCAAGGTCAAGGTATTCTTGTTCAGTGTCTAGAATTGCCTCTTCTCTACCTTTATCAATAAGTAGATAAAGATAATTAAGAGTAATAGGATGCAATCTATCATTTGCAACACTTTTTACAATGTTCTTTTTAACATCTTTAGGCACCACAGGTGATTTGATAGTATTCATCAGCTCAGGAGACATCTCAATCACATAAGCTACAAGACCAAGGTCACTTTCAATCCTATCAATCACACCTTCATCTTTGGCAGCCTTAAAAAGTGCTGTTGCATACCTTCTGACAATTCTTTTCTCTATCATTTTTTCACCTCATCGATGTTTTCGATGAAGTCATCAATCAGCTTTTTGTGCTTTTCAATATCAAGCTCAGCAGCAATTACCTTTTCAGCGGCATCAACAGCCAGCTCAGCAACAGTGTTTTTAAGGTTCACCATTGCAACTTCGGTTTCCCTTTTAATTTCTTCTTGAGCTCTTAAAATTATCTCATCAGCATGTCTTCTTGATTCTTCCAATATCTGCTCTTTCATATCATGACCTTCTTTTATTGCTGATGCAATTTTTTCTTTCAGCTCATCATCCACACTGGCAAGCCTTTCGTTATACTGCTTCTTCAGTTCATCTGCTTCTTTCAGTGTTTTATCCACATTTTCATACTGACCAGCAATTTCTTCCTGCCTAGTCTGTATTATTTGCATCAGTGGTTTGAACATAAACGCTCTCAGCACCAAAAGAACTATCAAAAATGCACCAAACTGAAGTATAAGCACTTTTGCATCGGGAATTATATCAACCATATTGACTCCAGTTTATTGATGTTATTATCAAGTGATCTATACATATCACACATCAAAACTGCAAAAGCAGAATTAATGTCCCTTTATTGCAGCTCCACTTGTAAGCACTTTCTCCACCAATCCATTAACACTTGGAATACCCATAAACAGAAGAATAAGTGATACAAGCAAAGAGTAAATAACCAAAGACTCAATAAGAGCCAAACCAATAATTAAAGCTGTCTGGATTTTGCCAGAAGCTTCTGGTTGTCTAGCAATTGCTTCAACAGCAGATGCTGCAGCCTTACCCTGACCAATACCACCACCAATTACAGCAATAGGAACTCCAAGTCCAATTGCAAGAGCTAATGCCGCAAAATAAATCATTTCCATATCAAGTCGTTCTCCTTAAGTTATAAGCTGATTTTGCTAATGATGCTCTTCGTGGCCACTAATTGCCACAGATATATATATTCCTACAAGCATTGAGAAAACAAGTGCCTGCACGAAACCTCCAAACAATCCAAAAAGAACCATAGGAAACTGCATCGGCAACAAGAAATTACCAGCCATCTGAATTGTAATAACAATCAGAATAGCAATTACCATATCTTCACCAAGAATATTCCCAAATAAACGAATAGAAAGTGATAAAGGCTTTGCCAACTCTCCTATTATGTGTATTGGAAACATTAAAGGTGCAAGCCATAATGGTTCACCAAGAAAATGCTTGAAATAATTAACAATTCCAAGCCTTGTAATGCCAAAATAATGAACTAATACAATTGCAAAAAGTGCTAGAGAAACTGTTGTGTTTATATCAGTGGTTGGACTACCAAAACCCGGTATTAAACCTTCATAATTTATAGAAAGAATATATATGAAATAAGTGCCAATTATTGGTGTGAGAACTTTAGCTTCTTTACTTCCAACAAGATTGGTCACAAATCCATTTAATGCAACTACTATCCACTCTAGGAATGTTTGAAATCTGCTAGGATTGTGCACTCTATAATTTCTAGATGCAATAAACACAGGAATACACAAAATAAGGATTATAATCCAAGTATTTGCAACATACTCAGGAATCCAATCCGGTATTATATGTCTTGAAACTAGAAAATGCAGCCAAGTGTGAAAGTGTATATTTACACCTGAGCCGTGCCCGTCACCGTGTTCCAAACTTAGTTATTCCCCTTTTCATTACTAATATGATTGCCAATAACTATGCCTATTGTTTTCAATACAATTACAGCCTGAGCCAGTGCTACTCCAGCAATAAAAGAAATTATAAAAATATAATTGTGTTTTGCAATCCATACAAAAAAACTTAGGACTAAAAGCATTATCGGTAATTTTGCTAGGAAAAATTTAGTCATGATATTTTTATTTTTTTTAATATCAGGTCTAAATAGCTTTTTTACCGCAATTTCATAAGCTCTTAAAACCGCAACAGATAATAATGCTCCGCATATCCAGCCAGCTGCAGACACAATTCCTAAAGATATCCACCATACAAATGCACCAATAACTGCAACAATAATGCTGGCTTTATATACTCTATTTATGAAGGCATCATTTATCTCCATCATCTATAAATGCCCCCATAAGTATTTTCACAGATTCATATATCCCAGCAGCTAAACCAAAAATTGTAAAAATAAAAGCAAGCCACGGTTTAGTCCCCAGCTTGCTATCAAGGAAATATCCCAAGCCAAGTCCAATCAAGGTTGCAATTAAAATCAATGTCGA
>JBDNDK010000076.1:0-10483 GCA_046719185.1 Armatimonadota bacterium | reverse complement strand
TATATAATTCCAATGAATATTATTTCTTCAGTATATCAATATAACCTCATCAACAAAAACAGCAAAATTTTAGTTGCATACTCAGGAGGACCAGATTCATCAGCATTACTACATTCACTCATCTCAAAAAAAAATGAATTTGACATTGAAATTGTATGTGCTCATTTGAATCATAATATTAGAGGCAAGGAATCTGATGATGATGAGGCATTTGTAATTGAACAATGTGGTATTTATGGTATTGAGATAATAACTGAATCTATTGATGTGCCAAAATTGAAAAGTGAACAAAAAGGCAGTTTGGAAGAGATTGCAAGAAATGTTAGAAAAAAATTTTTAGAAAAAACTGCTAAAAGAATCAATGCAGATTATATTGCAACTGGACACAATGCAGATGATAGAATCGAAACATTGCTATTTAATTTATTAAGAGGAACAGGTATAACTGGGTTAGCTTCAATTAAGCCTAGAAATGGAATTTATATAAGACCTCTTATAAACACATACAGAGCTGATATAGAAAAATATATTGAAGAGAACAACATTGCATATAGAATTGACAGCACCAATGCAAGCAATGACTACACTAGAAATCTAATTAGAAATGACCTTATCCCAAAGCTTATTAATGACTATAATCCTCAGCTCAAATCAGCATTAACTAGACTTGCAAATATATCTAATGAATTAGATTTTTTTATTGAATTGCAGTCTAGTTTATGTATCAATAACTTGTGTTTTCAAGATGGATTAGATGCTAGAAGATTATCTCAACTCCCACAAGCAATTTCGAGTAAAATTATAAGAACAGAGATTGAAAGAGTAAAAGATAATACTCAAGTTATATCATTTAATCATATTCAAGAAATAGTTGATTTGTTATGCATTGAAAATGATTTCAAGATATCTTTGCCATCAGAAAATTTATATGCCATATGCAAAAATAATATCTTCAAAATAAATAAAGAACTTGATAATAAGAATAGCATATCTTTTCAAACACCACTATTATTATCTGGAGAGACTAATATCAACTCGGTTGGTGTAAAAATAATTTCTGAATATGTAGATAACCCCGATTATAGAAAAAGTGATGAATATACTGCATATATAGATATGAATAAGATTAATGGAAATCTGACAATTACCTCAAAAAAAGATGGTGATAGATTTGTACCATTGGGGATGAAAGAATCAAAAAAACTTCAGGATGTTTTTGTAGATAAAAAGATTAAAGAAAAAAACAGGCATAGAATTGCAATATTAAGAGATGATGAGAAAATCGTATGGGTTGCTGGAGTTGGAATTTCTGATGAAGTAAAACTAGATTCAAACTCTGATAAAATCCTAAAGCTTGTTGCTGTGTATAATCCTCCTTTATATTAAAACACCCAGCTATTATACAACTGGGTGTTTTAGATGATTCATATTTAAAAGAAAAATCTATTGAATTGGGCAAGTTCCTTGTTGGGCTCTTGGACCTGTGCCCTCTTTAGGTCCCATTCCATAGCCGGCTCCCATCTTAGGGCATCCTCTTCCCATCACAAGACAAGGTCCGTCACATTTAGTTCCTGTTACACAGCAGCATGCTATTGCACCACAGCAACCACAATTCATACAACAGCAATTTGCAACACCTTTCTGTGCAATGATTTGCTTTTGCTCATCATTAAGTAAATTATATTGAGCAATAGTTGCATCAACTGTTATGTTATAAAGTTGACTGTATATAACATTTATATCAGAATTCAATACTTTTATTGCACCTGCATTAACATCTGGTGTTTTCCAAAGCTCTGCAAGTTGCTTTTGCTTATCAACAACTTGCTCTCTTAAAGACTTAGATTGTGCCATTGTTCTTTCATTAATTTCTTTCATACCAGCAATTTGTGCATCAGTTAAATTAAAATTCTGAGCCATAGCAGGGCAACATCTGCCCATACCTGCACCGGGAACCATTCCCTGTCCACCTTGTGGCATCATTGGGCATCCCATTCCTTGCTGAGCTCTTGGACCTGTGCCATATCTTGGACCAGTTCCTTGTGCTACAACAAGACCAGTTCCTAAAATCATAATCAATGCTAGAAATAGTGTTAGATAATTAACCTTTTTCATTTTGTGTTCCTCCAAAAATTTTTAACTTTTAAAAAACTATTGATTTCTTCTACCACCGCAATGAAGCATTCCGGGTATTCCTTGTTTACCTTTACCTTGATTTCTACCCATAGAACAATAGTCTGCACACATTCCTCTGGTCATAGTGGCTATAAGTTGTTGTTTTTGCTTTGATTCTAATTTGTCTCTAAGCAAAATAGTGTATGTGATGGTATCTAAATGCATTTCATGCTGAGCATTGTTTAAAACTGTAATTGCAGCTTGTGCATCTTGAACAGTTGAATTCTCATCCTCAAGAACTGCTAACAATTTTAATCTTGCAGATACAATTTTTTGCCTGAGTTCTGGTCTTCTTTGAGCAAACTCACTATCAATCTTTGCCATCGCTTTTCTTTGTGAGTCAGTGAGTTGCAAATGATTCTGCAGAATTAAAAACTCAGGTGCAACTTCCTTTTGTATATAATTTTGAGCCAGCACATGCTTTGATGTGAGATATGATGCTGTACCTAGTGCAACAATCATCACAATTAAAATTAGTCTGTTCTTTGTCATAATGAACCTCCATTGTCTGATCCATTATGTGTATTTTTTTGACCATACACAAATGAAGCTGCCACCATGTCATCAAATGTCCAGAGTTCCATTGCATCTGCCACAAGCTCTTGGCTAGGATTATCTTGCAAAGTTTCCTTTAAATTTGTAGTGCCTAGTACAAATCCAAATAATATGCTTGCAACTGCTATTGCTGCAACAGACCATCTTGGTAAGCCGAACAATTGATTCATAGTTTTGTTAGATGTATTAGTATCTGCAATCTTTCTCTGAACATCTGCAAAATTCTTATCAGATTCAACATTTTTAACACTGGCAAGCAGTAAGTTTAATGAAATAAGCTCTGCTAATTCTTTTTTGCATTCTTCACAAGAACTTATGTGTGTTTCAAGCTCTTTAATTTCTGATTCTGAGAATTCTTTGTCCAGATACATATTCAGTTGTTTTACATAACAGCATTTTTTCATTTTTAGACACCTTCAATATTTATAACAGTATATAAAAGCAAAACCTGCGATTTATTTTTTTATATATTCAGATAATTCTTTTCTTAGTGATTCTTTTGCTCTGTGAACCAATGACTCAACAGCTTTAACAGACACTTTGAGAATTTCGGCTGTTTCTGAATAGCTGATTTTTTCATATTGAGTAAATATTAATGCTAACCTTTGCCTATATGGAAGTTTGAGAATTGCTGATTTTACTTTTTCTTCCAGCTCTGATTGTGCAATATTTTCTTCTGGTGTTGATTCTTTAACTGAACTAATGGGAATTAGAAATTCTGATATTACACAAGCAGTTTCTTTTTTTGATTTGGATTTGTTGATACTAAGATTTGTTACTATTCTAAAAAGATATGTGGTAAATTTGGCTTTAGGTGAATATTTTTTTCTATTATTATATATATTGCAGAATGATTCTAATGATATATCTTCTGCAATGTCCTTATCACCAATCACTCTATATGCAATATTAACTGCACGATTATAATTGCGTTCAAAAAGTTCTTTGAAAGCAGATTCATCATCATTTGCAGTTTTGATCATCAACTCTGTATCAACATCAAACATATCTCTTATGTATTAAACAACAAATACTTCAAAAACCTGCTATATAATTCTATAAAAACAAAAAACCTGAATGTAAAGGAACACTCAGGTTTGCAAAATATCTGAATATAATTCTAATTATCTTCTTGCAGTAACTAAACTTTTCCACCAATAATCTGATGACAAGCTATCAAAACCAATACCATTTCTTGATTTTGAACAATGAATAAAACTACCATCACCTGCATATATACCGCAATGGTCTATTTGTGAACTATTACAAGAAAAATAGAGTCTATCTCCAACCTGAAGCTGATCTAATGGAACTTCCATTCCCACTGTTGCTTGCTGTCTAGAAGTTCTAGGCAATGATATTCCATGTTGTCTGAAAACATCTTGAACAAAAGCTGAGCAGTCCATTCCTTTATTAGGATCTGTTCCACCAAATAGATACTTTACACCAGTATATGATAAAGCTGTTCTAATGATTTCATGGTCATTTCCTCTTGCAGAACCAGATCTGCTTGTGTATGGCGATCTTGTTTGTCTCACACTATAATCCTTTTTTGTAACTAAATCATAATTCATCAATAATACATCATTAGCAGGTATCCATCCAATAGAACCATTTGATAATAATATAGCATACCATCCATCTTTTGTATCTTGAATTGCCAACGGTGTTTCAACTGCAACTCTTGATAACACTCTGCTTCTTCTATCAGTTGATTTATATATTGCTGCATTTGAAGTTTTTACAACACCAACTCTACCAACAGTTACAGAATTATCTGTCGGTGTAGATTTTGTATTTTTCTGAGCAGAGATATTTACTGCTTTTTGTTGTGTAGTAGGTGATGAAACAGGTCTTTCTGATAATGTTGGAGACTCGAGGGATAGAGTAAGAGTCTGAGAAGCAAACCCATTTGATGATATTAAAATTAATATAATAGCTAACAATATTAACTTACTTATATTCAATATTTATAACCTCCAATACAATATGATCCTAAAGTATTGTAAATAATTATTTTCTTGTAAAGAAATACAGTTTGATGTATTCCTTTACAAGATTATCGGGTCATTTATTTCAAAGCTTTATGATTTACAAAATAAACTGGTAAATTGCACACCATATTAGTGTATTTATAATACCTCAGCACATTTTCAAGTTATTATAAGACTTTGTATGAATGTTATACTGTTCCAATAAATATTCCTTCATAACTCAATATGGCAACCCTTTTTCCTTTAATTCTCTTCTATACGCTCTTGATTCACCCATTATTTTCGGTATGTTTGATGGTTTGCCACCAGTGATTATCCTTGTTATATGTGCATCTGCCAAAGTATTGCTTGGATCATTAAGTTTTATCAAACACCAAATTGATAAAGCAGTGTAATTGTATCCAGCAAGCTCATAGGCATGAGCTAATAAACTTCTATAAAAAGGTGGGATGTTTTGATATGAATTTGCAATTTCAAGATTTGTTAAAGCCTCTTCAAATCTCTCATGCATATAATAAAAATAACCTAAATAAAAAAATGGATCAGGCTCTGAATTATTTATTTCTGAAGACTTAATAAGCAATATCTCAGCTTCATCATCTCTTAAATCGCTTTGCAAGAGCCAAGCAGCATTATCATAGGCATCTACATCAGTTGGATCTAATTCTGTTATTAGTCTCAAAACAATAATATTCCTTGCATGTTCTCCAGCATGCCATATTCTATCATTTTGTTCATAAAGCCTGTCTCTTGTAGCAGTAAGTAAATTCACAATTCTATCATAAGAATCTTTTGGAATTCCTAAATCATTTGCATATATATTTTTCGAAAATAAAAATATAATAATGGAAACAAAAATATTTATGGTTGTTTTGTTTTTCATTTAAGTCATTTCCTTGTTAGTTTATAAAATTGTAAAATCTTAAGAGGATTTTTTCTATAGGTATAAAATATTATATTATGGATCTTACAACTTTAGATATAATTTCTGCAAAAAGAGATAAAAAACATCTAACAAAAGATAGTATAAGACAAATAATTTTGGGATACACAAATGGCGATATTCCAGATTATCAAATGTCTGCATTTTTGATGGCGTGTTATGTAAATGGTTTGAGTTTTGATGAAACTAAATATATGACGAATGCAATGATTGAAAGCGGAGAAACTCTTGATCTTGATGATATATCTGGAATAAAAGTTGACAAACATAGCACTGGTGGAGTTGGAGATAAAACATCTTTAGTTCTTATTCCTTTGCTTGCATCTTTTGGATTAAAAGTTGCAAAACTTTCTGGAAGAGGTTTAGGATTTACAGGCGGTACTCTTGATAAACTTGAATCTATTCCGGGAATGACAACTGATATACCAATTGATTCATTCAAAAAGCAGATTAGAGAAATTGGAGCTTGTATATCTGGCCAAAGTATTAATTTGGTGCCTGCAGACAAAAAAATATATGCATTAAGAGATGTAACAGCAACTGTTGGAAGTATTCCTCTAATAGCTTCCAGCATTATGAGCAAGAAACTAGCATGCAAAACAGATATTATTTCTTTAGATGTTAAAGTAGGTTCTGGTGCATTTATGAAAGATGTTGCTTCTGCAAAAAAGCTTACAAATCTGATGGTAAAACTTGGTAAAGAACTTGGAAGAAAAGTAACTGCAATGATAACTGATATGAATCAGCCATTGGGAAAAGCTGTTGGAAATTCATTGGAAGTAATTGAAGCTATAGAAACACTAAAAGGAAAAGGACCATATTTTTTTAGAGAGCTTTGTATATTGCTAACCAAACACACTCTTGATATTGCTGGAATATATGTATCATTAAAAGATATTGAATCAAAATTAACTTCTGGTGAGGCTCTAAATATTTTCAAACTTATTATTGAAAAACAAAACGGTAATCCTGATATTATAAACAACTATGACATTCTTCCAAAATCAACATATAAAAAAGAAATAAAATTTAGATCATCTGGATATCTAAATAAGATAGAATGTGACGCAATTGGTAAAGCAGCAGTTATTTTAGGAGCAGGCAGAATAAAAAAAGATGATTTAATTGATCACTCAGTTGGATTAATAATAGATAAAAAAATTGGTGATAAAGTCGTGAATAATGATATTATAGCCACCATTTATGCCAATGACAAAAATAAAATGGATTACGTAGAAGAAATTATATATAATGCAATATGTGTTGAAAAAAATCCTGTAAAATCTCCACCACTGATTTACTGCACCATATAAAACCAAGGCAGCTTCAGTCTGCCTAAACCGAAGCTGCCAAAAGGAGGAGAAAGGAGAGAAATATTGTTCTTTGGTTACATTTATTCTACGATTACATTACACAAATAGTTCCACATAAAAAATTATTTTTTGCAATTTTTAGAAAATACAGTCTTTCCTTTTACAAATTAGAAAATAATAAAAAATAAAACCCCGATTTTGCCGTTAATCGGGGTAAAAAGGAGAAAGGAGAAAAAGATTATCAAACATATTGTTACTATCTTCTACGATAATTATCAGAAAAAAGGTTCCAGATTTTTACTGATAAATTTATGATAGTCACCTTTTAATAGTTCACTATTTATGATTTATATATGATATACTCTAAAATTATTAATCACAATATTATTTGAATAAAAATCTTGAGGTTATAATGCAATATAGAAATTTTGGTCAAACAGGAAAAAAATTATCATTGCTTGGATTTGGTGCAATGAGACTTCCTGAAGATCTACAAGAATCTGTTAAAGTAATACAAAAATCATTTGAACTAGGCGTAAATTATCTTGATACAGCATTAGCTTATGGTGATAGTGAAAAGAAATGTGCTGTTGCACTTAAAGGTTGGAGAGATAGAGTATATGTTTCAACAAAAAATCCTTTAAGAGATTTTACTATAGATGGTTGGAAAAGAAGACTAGATGAATCATTATCAAATTTGGATACTGATTATATTGATTTTTATCAAGTTGTGCATAGCTTGGGCATTAAAACCTATGATGATTTTCTTATTGCAAATAATGGAATGAAAGCAGTACATAAAGCAAAAGATGAAGGTCTTATAAAACATATATGCTTTTCTACCCATGATAGCCCTGCAAATGTTAAAAAATTAATTGATTCTGGTGAATTTGAGGGTCTTACAATTCAATATAATCTATTAGATAGACAATATGAAGAAGTAATTGCATATGCTCATCAAAAAGGTATGGGTGTTATAGTGATGGGACCAGTTGGTGGTGGAAGCCTTGCTGCACCATCTAAACAGATACAGGATATGATAACAACTGGTGTAAAAAGCTCTGCTGAAACTGCATTGAGATTTGTTTTCTCAAATGAAAATGTTACCTGTGCAATTTCAGGAATGAATACGATTGAGCAAGTTGAAGAAAATTGCAAAATAGCTTCTAGAAAGGAACCATTATCAGATGAAGAAAAAATTAACATATTAAAATCACTTGAAGAAAACAAAAAACTTGCTGAACTCTATTGCACAGGCTGCAGTTATTGTATGCCCTGCCCTAATAATGTAAATATTCCTGAAAATTTCAAAATAATGAACCTACATAGAGTTTATGGACTCACAAGCCTTGCTAAAAGAAGATATAGTTTTCTCAGTAATCCTGATAGACCAAATATTGGTAAAAAAGCTGAGGAATGTATTGAATGCGGAATATGTGAACCTAAATGTCCTCAAAATATTAAAATAATCTCACAACTAAAAGAAGTAACAAAAGAATTGTCTGATAATAAATAATTCATACCTCTTGATTAAAATAAATCTGAAATAATATTGTTAAAATAACACTTTATTTAGAAACATATTACTCTTTTTCAAGTGTTTTTTTAATTTTTTTATTTCTTAATTCTGCTTTTTTTATCCTCTATTGAACTCAAATGTCTAATTGTTAACACAATGAAATGATAATGAAACAACTGATTAACAATAGCGTAAACATGTTGAAATTAAATCATGTAAAACTAATATCAATAAAGAATATTTTTGCAATATGAAGCAGACTTGCTAACAGATTTGTTATCAATGACTGTTTTATTGCAAAGTCTGATACTTTCAGACAGAAAGGAGACTAAATTGGCATACAAAGGCGGCCAGTATAAGCCATTAAGTGACAAAGATGTTCAAATGATCCATGAGGGTGCTCTGAAAGTTCTTGAAGAAACAGGTGTTAAATGTTTCACAAAAACAGGTAGAGAATACTTCAAAAAAGCAGGTGCAAATGTTGATGACAGCACATGCATGGTGAAGATTTCTAGAGCTATGGTTGAAGATGCAATTGCTTCTGCTCCAAGCAGTATAACCCTATGTGGAAGAGATAGAAAACATGATGTTGTTCTAGAAAATAGTAATGTTCACTTGGGAACTGGGGGAACAGCAATTAATGTTTTAGATCTTGAAACTGGAAAACGTCGTCCTTCAACAACAGAAGATGTAAGACTATTCTCATTTTTTGTAGATGCACTAGAGAATATACACTTGCATACAATTAATGTCTATCCAAATGATGTTACGGCAATAGATGAAGTTGATGTAAACAGATTCTATTGGGCAATAAAAAACACAAATAAGCATATAATGGGTGGCATCTATTCAATGCAAGGACTCAAAGATGTTATTGAAATGGCATCAATGGTAGCAGGTGGAATAGATAACTTAAGAGCTAACCCTTTTGTTTCATTTATTACACTAATAATTAGTCCTCTAAAGATAGATGATATCTATGGAGAAATGACTTGCTATATATGTGAACAAGGATTGCCAGTTGTAGTACCAACAGAACCACTGTGTGGAGCTACTTCTCCCATAACAATGGCATCAAATGTAATGCTTCATGTAGCAGAAAGTCTTTCTGGTATTGTTTTAACACAAGTTGTAAACAAGGGTTGCCCTGCAATATTTGGCAGCGTTGGAAGCATTGTTTCAATGAGCACTATGGATCACCTTTCAGGTGCAATAGAGAGAGCTATGATAAACTCAGCTGTTAGTCAAATGGCACAGTTTTACAAACTTCCATATTATTCAACAGCTGGTATGACTGATTCTAAAACAGTTGATACTCAAGCAGGTTATGAAAGTGGAATGAGCAATCTGCTTGTTGCAATGTCTGGTGCCAACTATATCCATGATGCTGCTGGTTTGATGGAATTTGACCTTACAGCATCTTATGAAAAACTTATCATTGATGATGAGATTATTGGAAGAGTTTTAAGAGTTCTTAGAGGCATTGAAGTGAATGAAGAAACTCTTGCTTTAGATATTATTAAAGAAATTGGTGCTGGTGGAGACTTCCTTGGTCAAGAACATACAGTAAAGTATATGAGAACAGAATTTGCAAAGGCAACAGTGAGTGATCAACAGCAAAGAGAATTTTGGGAAGCTCAAGGCTCACCTGACACTTATCAAAGAGCACATGCCATAGCTCTGGACATACTTGCAAAACACAAACCTGAGGGCATTCCAGCAAATATTGACAAGGCAATACGTGAAAAATTCACATATATAAGAGATGCAGAGAAGGTGGAAAAATGTGCGGTATAGCTGGGATTATCCTTCCAAAACCTGGTGATATTGGCAAATATCTTGTTGATATGCTTGATGGATGTCAACATAGAGGTCCGGATAGCACAGGTTATGCTTTATATCACGAAAAAAAAGATGACACTTTAATATTAAGAATATATCTCTCTTGCTCATCTGATTCTCCACAGGCACTTGTGTATGAAAA
>JBDNDK010000075.1:0-10765 GCA_046719185.1 Armatimonadota bacterium | reverse complement strand
TGGATGTTACAAAATTATCCAAGTCAGAAGAAGATGTGAAGGAAGAAGTAACATCTAAGCTTAAAGTATTTGATGGGAAATGGAATTATATTTTTCATTCTGACCACAGCATACCTCAGACTGTTAGTTTAAGCAATTATCAATTGGCATTGAAAACAGCAAAAGAGTTTTTAAAATAAATAAATATGTGCCTTATGTTATTTTATTAGCAAAAGGCAAGTATATAATATAATAATTGGATTTTTATAAATAATGCAATCTGTTTTAAGTAAAATTGTAGACAAAAGACTGCATATATCAATTATCAACATAGCATTCCTATTTGTATTATATATCTTTGTTTTCATTTTGGCTGAGAAAACCTGGATATCAACAATTATCTCATACAGTCCTCAACATCCATATATAATACCAACACTAATACTAATTGGTTTAGCAATTTTCAAAAGGGACAAAACTTGTATTATTCTCAATATAGCTGTGTTTTCATTATGGTTTATGCTATTTACTGGCTTCAATATTCCCAAGGGAGATGTGAAGTATGAAAATTATGATAAACTTAGTGTGCTAACATACAACATTCATCAGGGAAGATATGGTGAAAAAGAGCTAGCTAAGTATATTGCCAGTTTAGATGCTGATATTATATGTTTGCAGGAATCAAACAGTACCCAACACTGGGCTGCTCCTATTCCCATGCTTAGTATGGTTACACCAGATTATGAAAATGCAAGATATGGAGAATTGGATATTTTTTCAAAGTATCCTATGCTAACAAAAAGAGCTTTGCATTTATCAAATATAACAGGCACACAATGCTTAGTTGTGCAGGTAGATTTTAATGGGAAGCTTCTTACTATTATAAATGTTCACTTTAGCAGTCCTAATAGAAGACCTGAGGGTGTAAATTTTAATAAAGATAATCCAACTATGAATGCCAGAGCAGAAGAGTTGATGACCTTAACAAGGCTTATCAATTCATATCCAGATCCTATAATTGTGGCTGGTGATTTCAACACTCCTCCAAGAGGCCATATTTATAATGCTCTGAATTATGACCTTAATGACTCACACAAATTAGCAGGATGGGGAACAGGCTACACTTTCCCATCAATTGTGCCACTTTTGAGAATTGATTATATTTTTGCAAGAAGTGGTGTTTCTTTTATAAATTCAAAAGTATTATCTTCAAAGAATAGTGATCACAGACCAGTTTTTGCTATATTAGGCATAGATTCCAACATCAAAACTCCTTCACTACCTAATAGAGATGAGCATTTGATATTTACAGAGTAATATTATTAAATGCATAAAATATTAATAATTTATGTGAATTATGCTCATGTTTTCAGTCAAAATATGGAATTTAGTAATTGGTGAGTATTTTTTATTCAAAATAATTGAAGTCTAAGTGATAAGTAGGAATTTGGAGATTAATAGATGGGAAGTGAAACAAAATTAGAAGCTACAAGACCTATGACTCCAGTTGAATTGCTTGTGGCACTATCTTATGCTATTGATATCACACCTAATGGCAGTACATATCATAATTGGAGAACTGCATTGGTTGCTGAAAAGATAGCTTCTAATATAGCACCGAATATATGCAAAGATGTATTCTATGCTGGACTGCTTCAAGACATTGGAGCAGTAGGATTGAGAAAATCTTTAAGAGACTATGATGATTATGAGGAACAAAAACAAGATCCGCAGGCTAGAAATCATCCTGTCAAATCTGCAGAGATGCTGAATATATTTTCTGGTTTTAGACAAGTTACTCAATATATATTAAGTCATCATGAAAGATGGGATGGTAATGGATATCCCTATGGCAGAAGAGGAAATGAAATAAGAGTTGGGAGTCAAATACTTGCCATTGTTGATAAAATAAATTTTGAAGATGGTTTTACAAGTGAGTTTAAGCTAGGTTTTGCACTCAAAAATTTTGCAAGGGAAACAGGATGCATTTGGTCTCAAGATATTTGGGAAGCAGTGTTAAATACAACAAAGGACGCTGATTTTTATAAAGCATTATTCAGTACAAAAGAACTTCCAAAATTAATTGAAACAAAAATTGATGAGATCGGATATCCAGATAATCTCCATGATTCTGATGAAATTGATAAGGTATTGCATGTATTTTCAATGGTGCAAGATTTGAAGGATCCTACAACTAGTGGGCATGCAATGAGAGTTGCTCAATTAGCAAAAATACTTACTAGAAGAATGGGGCTTTCTGATGATGAAATTCGCATGGCATATAGAGCAGGGCTGGTGAGTGATATTGGTAAATTAGGTATACCATTTGAAATTTTGAGTAGAACAAGCAGATGGAATGATATGGAAAAAAATGTTATTAAAAGCCATTCCAGAATGACTATGAAAATATTTAATTGTCTTCCAAGTTGTGAGGAAATGTGTATGTTTGGTGATATTGTTAGCCACGACCATGAAAGATGGGATGGCACTGGATATCCTGATAATCTTAAAGGTGAAGAAATTCCTTTAATTAGCAGAATTCTTTCTGTTGTTGATGCATATGATACAATGTCATCTATTGTTAATTATAGAATAATAACTCCAAAAGGTGCTTTGATGAGAATACAGGCTGGAGCAGGCAGCCAATTTGATCCTTGTGTAGTTGATATAATGACAGAAGCATTCAAAGAAAATGCATTCTTTGAAGATTATTCAGCAGCATAGATAATAAAAGATAATTTTCGTAATGTCATTCTGAGCGATAGCGAAGAATCTATCTAAATTGTATTAGACTCTTCACTGCGTTTGGAGTGACATTAGATTTTTATAACTTTTAGAATTTTATTTTCATCATCTCTCTATTATTCCATGTGCATACTTCTGTATATCCTATATCAGAAAGCATTTTGAATGCTCTATCATAATCTCTATCTACATGCTTTATATTATGAGCATCTGCAGTAACTACTATATCAATATCTCTGTTAAAACATTCTTTTAAAACATACATAGATGGATATTGTTCAAGGCATTCTTTATACCAGCCAGAAGTGTTTAGCTCTATTGGCAGTTTTACATCTGCAATTGCATTAAAGGCATTCTGCATTTCTTTAGTTAAATCAACAGTAGGGTGATATCCGAATTTTTTGTATAAATCTAAATGACCAGCAAAATCAAAAGCTTTTGAATTAGCCATATCAGCTACTTTTCCCCAATAGTCTTTCATACATTCATTTCTTTTATCTTCAGAGAGATTATCCCAATTTTCTTTGCTTTCATCTACATTAAAACCATCAAGGAAATGAATAGAACCTATTACATAATCAAAATTATACTTTGATATTATTTCTTTTAATTCATCTACAGTTTCAGAAAAATAATCAGCTTCAAGTCCAAGTTTTATATCAATTTTATCTTTATATTTTTCTTTAATAGCAAGAACAGCATTAACATAATCATCTAATCCATCTAGTTTCAAACTCCACCAAACATCATTGTGATCTGGTCTTAAAACATAGTGATCACTTATTCCAAACACATCAATTTTATGCTCAATTGCAGAGTTCACCATTTCAACTATTGAGTTTTCACCATCAGAGAGAACAGAGTGGCAGTGGTAAGAAGTTTTCATTTATATAAACATCCTAATAGCATTGTTTTATTTATTATATCAGAAGGAAAATAATATTTCTCATTGAATAATATATTGATTATGTTTAATACTTTTAGAGGGATTACTATGTCGGAATCAAATAACAAGCTTCTTCAAGAGATAGAAAGATTAGAGGAGCAAGCGAAGTTTAATTCAAACAATTTAGTGAATATTCTGAAACTTGCAAATGCATATAAAGAAATTGGAATGATTGCACATTCTTATACTGCATACTTAAAAGTGATAGAAATAGAACCATCTAATATTGATGCATATTTAGGAATAACGGATTTATATTACAATCAGCAGGATTATAATGGTGCAAAATATTATTTAGAAGAAGTGCTTAAAGCATCAAATGACAATATTGAAGTTCTTGTAAAGCTATTTCGAGTATATTTGTATCTTAAAGATTTTAAAAAAGCAAAGAAAATTTTAGATAAAGTCTTGCTTGTTGAATGTAAGAAATATCAATCATTAGCTGTAAGTGGAGTATATTACTTTGAAACAAAGAATTATAAAAAAGCAATTGAAAACTTTAAATCTGCACTTGAATATAATCCTAATGATTCTGATACATACTGCTGGTTGGGTGCAGCATATTATGAAAATAAAGAATATAGACTAGCTATTGAAGCGTTTGAGAATGCTTTGAAATACTCACAAAATCCTGCATTATACTGGAATATCTTTAAATGTTATTGGGATTTGAATGACAGACAATCTGCAATAAATATGTATAAAAAAGTTAGAAATCTATCTGTGAAATTCGCCGATGATATGTATAGATGTTTGTCAGATAAGAGCTTTGAGGTTTTTTGATTAACAAAAATCAATAGGTAATATTTCATTAATTTATTTTCAACATGATCTAATGTTGATTGAATTGCTTGACAATTGAGCTGATTTGACATTATAATCAGCAATGATTTGTGGGTTTGGACTGCATTGTACCGCAGCTTCTAAATAGTTTGCCGCCATGCTCGTCGCAAGAAGTGTTGAGTAAGAAGCGGCTTTTTCTATGTTTATAATAAACAAGGGGGAATAGAACAAAATGATTCTAAAGAATCCCAAGGCTTTAGCTGAATGCTTGAGCAAAATCTTTGGAAAAAGAAGTGCTGCAATATTTGTTTTAGGACTATTTGCAGTGCTTTTTGCTGTACCTAATATTGCTTTTGCAAGTGAAGCTATTGAGCTTCCTGACTTTGGTGAGCTAGGTATGACTTGGCCTGCTATCTACATTGTTTTTGCTTGCGGTATTTTAGGTATAGTGTTTGGCTTGAAGTGGTTTTTTGCAATCACAAAGGAAGATCCCGGCTCACCTGGTATGGTGAATGTTGCTAAAGCTGTTGAAGAGGGTGCTATGGCATACCTCAAAAAGCAAGTTTCTGTTATGGTTTGGTTTGTAGTTATTATTGCAATTGGACTCTTCTTCCTCTATAAGGGTGTTCCAGAGTTCCAAATTGTAAAAAATGGAATACCAGTTTATGTAGGTGTTGCAATAGCATTTATTTTGGGTGTTACTGCTTCATATATGGCTGGTTATATTGGTATGATGATGGCTGTGAGAGCAAATGTTAGAGTTGCAAATGCTGCTCTGAAAAGCTTCAAAAAAGCTTTATATGTTGCTTTTAGAGCTGGTGCTGTTGCAGGTATGGCAACTGTTGCACTTGGTCTGATTGGTGCTTGTGTTATCTTCTTTATTTTCCATGAGCAATCTATGAAGGTTCTTATTGGATTTGGTTTTGGTGGATGTCTTGCTGCTCTCTTTATGAGAATTGGTGGTGGTATCTACACAAAAGCTGCTGATGTGGGTGCCGACCTTGTAGGAAAAGTTGAGCAAGGTATTCCTGAAGATGACCCAAGAAATGCTGCTACAATTGCAGACAATGTTGGTGACAATGTTGGCGACTGTGCCGGTATGGCAGCTGATATTTTTGAGTCTTATGAAGTAACACTTGTTGCTGCTATTATATTGGGTGCTGCTGCATCTGCTGCTGTTGGTGGTGGTGCTGCTGTTTTAGCTCTTATTGTATATCCACTCCTAATTAGAGCAGTTGGTGTTATTGCTTCAATTATTGGTATCTATTCAGTTAATGGTAAAGATGATTTGGATATGGATCCAATGCAGCCTATTAATGTTGGATTCTTTGTTTCTGCTGCTGTGGCTGTTATTGGTTTCTATTTAGTATCATATTTTGTCTTTGTGAAGATTCAGCCTATTGAAGGATTTGAATGGTGGAGATTTGCAAGTGCAAACCTTATGGGTATTCTACTTGCAATTGCTATTGATAAACTCACAGAGCACTTCACCTCTACAGAAAAAATCCCTGTTACTGAATGTGCAAAGTCAGCTAAAACAGGACCTGCTACAATAATCTTAAGTGGTTTTGCTTCTGGATTAGAATCATCAGTATGGAGTATTGTTGCGATCTCAGTTTCTATTCTTGCTTCAATGCTTCTGTTTAAGGGTGATCCTTCACTTGCTGCTTATGGTATAGCACTCTCTGGTCTTGGACTTCTTACTACTACAGGCTTTATGCTTGCTATGGATACTTATGGACCTATATCAGATAATGCAAATGGTATCTTTGAAATGTCTGGTGCATTAAAAGAAGAAGGTGTTAGCCCAGATGCACATAAGATTGTTGCTAAGCTTGATGCTGTAGGAAATACAACTAAAGCTTTAACTAAAGGTCTTGCTATTGCTACTGCTGTTCTTGCTGCTGTTGCATTGTTTAGATCATATATGGCTGATGCTTTGATTCTACCACCATCTTTTATTGAAGCTGAAAGTTATACAAGAGATGAACTTTTCAGGTCTTTATTCAAAACAGGTATTCATGTTGAATGGACTGAAGTGTTTATTGGTCTTTTAATTGGTGGTGCTGTTCCTTTCTTGTTCTGTTCATTTGCTATTAATGCTGTAAACAGAGCTGCATTCCAACTTGTTGAAGAAGTTAGAAGACAGTTCAGAGAGATTGTTGGTATTATGGATTATGATCCAAGATCTGGTTCTGATAAAGGTAAACCAGATTATCAGAAGTGTGTTAATATTGCAACTGCTGCCGCACAGAAAGAGCTTTTGAGCCCTGCTGTATTAGCAATTGCTGCTCCTGTGCTTGTAGCTTTTGGACTTGGATATCAGGATCCTATCAGAGGTGCTGCTGCACTTGGTGGCTTCCTTGCAGGCTCTATTCTTTCTGGTCAGTTGATGGCTGTTCTTCTTTCTAATGCTGGTGGCCTTTGGGATAATGCAAAGAAGAAAATAGAAGACGGTATGTTTGGTGGCAAGGGTACAGACGAACACAAGGCTGCTGTTGTTGGTGATACTGTTGGTGATCCATTCAAAGATACAGCTGGTCCTGCTCTTAACCCTATGATCAAGGTTATGAACCTTGTGGCTGTTCTTATTGCTCCTATTTGTATCCTTCCTATTCCTCCAGGTCCTAGAACAGCTATTGTTTTTATTGCTGCTCTAGCATTAGTTGGAGCTACATTATGGAGTAAGAGAGGCGGTATTGAAGCTGCTACTTGCCCTGTAGAAATAAAATCAGAGTAAAATAAATTTAACAATAAAATAAATAATCAAGCGGAGGCTATTATGGCTTCCGCTTTTTTTGTGTTTTTTTGAAAAATATTTCTAAAATTGACCTATGTCAAATTTTTATCCTTTATGCAGAGGTATCATCTTATTGTAAGATACATTTGATATTCAACAAGGAGAATATAACAATGGCTAAAAAAATTAGAAACATCATTAAGATAGATGAAGAACTCTGCAATGGATGTGGATTATGTGTGCCATCATGTGCAGAAGGTGCTATAGCATTAATTGATGGAAAAGCAAAATTGGTTGCAGAAAAGTATTGTGATGGTTTAGGTGCTTGTTTGGGAGAGTGTCCTACAGGAGCATTAACTATAGAACAAAGAGAAGTTGATGATTTTGATGAGAAAGCAGCTATGGAACATGTTGAAAGGAGAAAAAAAGAAATGAATAATCATAATTATTCAAAAGATGAAAGTAAAGCTTGTGGTTGTCCATCTGCAAAGACAATTGACAGAAGAAATGAACAAATAGATACTGACACATCTGCCAGTTTAGGAAACATTGCATCAGCATTAAGACAATGGCCTGTAAAACTTAGGTTGGTTAATCCTACAGCATCATATTTCAATGATTCTGATTTATTGGTTGCAGCTGATTGTGTGCCATTTGCTTATGGCAATATTCATCAGGATTTTATGAAGGGAAAATCTCTAGTTACAGGATGCCCGAAATTTGATGATTATGATTCTTATGTAGAAAAATTAACTGAGATACTTACAAAAAATGACATTAAATCTGTGTATGTTATGGTTATGGAAGTGCCATGCTGCACAGGATTAAGAGTACTTACTGAAACAGCTATTAAAAACAGCGGAAAACAAATTCCTCTTTTAGTTGTAACAATAGGTTTAGAAGGACAAATAAAAGAACTAAGACCTGTTGTAGTCTAGAAAAAAATAACTCTTTTGGATTGGAGTTTTAATATAGATTATTCAAATAGGGAATTAGTTAATATCTAAGCTGGGTATGCATATACTTCTTTTTCTGCATATCCAACTTTCTTTTTTATTCTTCCAAGAGCATTATCAACTGATTTTATATTACATTTTAAGTCATTTGCAATTTCTTTGTATGATTTACCTAAGTTATATTCAGACAATACCTTCCATTCAAAGTTTGAAAGGAGGTGTTTTAAGCTCATAATAAATCTTAATTTATCTTCTTTTTTCATAAGCAATTGAGCAGGATCAAAATCATCATCAGATACTAATAAATCAGATAGTGTATAGTCTGGATTTTTTTCATCAATGAAATAATCAATAGAAACTGCATTGTTAAGAGGTGATTGTTTGTGTCTGGTAGCTGATTTTATAGCTGTTAACACATGTCTTTCAATGCATATTCTTGCAAATGAGATAAAAGAAATATCTTTTTCTGGCTGAAAATCTTTTATTGCATGCCATAAACCAATCATGCCCACTTGAATAAGATCATCTCTTTCAGCACCTACAAGAAAATATGGTTTCACTTTAGTTCTTACAAGATTTTTATATTTTTTTATAATATACTCAAACGCTAATATATCACCTGACTGAGCTAATTTAACAATATTGTTATCACTCATACCAGAGTAATTGTTTTTATAATAAAGTCTTAAATTTTGATGCACATAAACAACCATCTGAGCAACTAATCCTGCAAAAAATAAAGTGTTTCTTTAATTTCAGTATATCCCACAACTAATCCTCTGGCAACTTATACCAGAAAATAAAAATTTTGAAACAAAATAATACCCAATAGATACAATAAAATCACCCTTTTTGTAGTAGTATATATCCAAAATATCAAATGTCAACTGTTATTATATAATTATTTTAATTGTCAACAAAAAAAAGGCAGTGTTTGATTGTTAAACACTGCCTGTGAATTAAATTAATAATTATATCTATTCAATTCCTAAGTCAAAATCTTCTCTTGTAGCTGCCTCATGCATTCTTGCTAGTTCTTCAAATTTAAGGTCAACACCAAGCACACCAACTATCTCATCATTATCATTTCTAATTGCAGATGATAATGTTATTGCAAGTGCCTTGGTGATTTTAGAGTTGTAGAAATCTGTTATGAAAATTCCGTCAGATTTCAATGCACCTTCAAACCAATCTCTATTTTTGAAGTCTTCATTTAATCCATAAGTTCCATATTGTTCTCTATATTGAGGCTGAGTAACATTTTCTGTGATCTTATTCCCATCCAAATCTACAACATATAAGAATTGTATGAAGTGATGTTTGTTTGCAGCACTTCTTAGAACTGTTTCAATTTTTTCATGATCCATACTTTTTAGAGATGGATGCAATGCAATTTGTTCAACAATCTTTTCTGAAATATCAAATGCATGCTCTTTTAATGTATCAAAATCACTCTTAAAGAACTCCGGTAAGTGCATTTTTGCTTGGAAAAGCATTTCTGAGTCTGAAATAGATGTTACTCTGCCTAGTGAATATTGATGTTTAACCCATTCATATATCTGCTGCAAGCCGGGATGTCTCTTATCAACAGCCACTTCAGGTCTGAGTCCAAGGTAAGAATTTACCCAATGTGCAATACCAGCAAGACCAGATTTGTCTGTTACATTAACTCTTGCAGGTCTGCCTAGAATTTCAGTTGTATCAAAGATATTGTATATTTCTTCATCTTTGAGCATACCATCAGCATGTATTCCAGCACTTGTAACATTAAAGTTTGTACCAATAAATGGATAGTTTTCAGGTATATGCACACCAATTTCATTTCTGAAGTATTCAGCAATCTCTGTTATCACTCTTGTATCAATACCATTAAGCTCACCTTTGATTGATACATAGTCTATAATTGAACCTTCAAGTGGAGGATTTCCTGTTCTCTCACCAAATCCCAATAATGCACAGTTTGCTGCAGCACAACCATAAAGCCAAGCTGTTGTAGCATTTATATTAACTTTGTGGAAGTCATTATGACCATGCCACTCAAGCCATTCATTAGGAACACCACAATCATGAATCATTGTATGAATCATTTTAGGCACACTTCTTGGAAGAGTTGCTTCTGGCCAAGGCACACCATAACCCATTGTGTCACATAGCCTAATTTTAACAACTTTTTTTGATTGCTGTGCAATTTCCATCAGCTTTTGAACAAAAGGAATAATAAAACCATCAAAATCTGCTCTTGTGATGTCTTCAAGATGGCATCTTACTGCATCCAGTCCAGATTCAAGTGCAGTAGTTACAAGATCAAGATACTGTTCAAGCATCTCAAGTCTTGTTTTGTTAAATTTATTGAATATATGATAGTCAGAAGCTGATGTTAATATACCAGTTTCTTTGAGTCCCATTTCTTTAACAAGCTGAAAGTCTTGCTTATTTGCTCTTATCCAACCTGTTACAATTGGATACTTGTGTCCTAATTCCTGACATTTTCTAACAGCTTCTCTGTCTTTTTCACTGTATAAGAAAAATTCTGAAGCTCTAATCACTCCATTAGGACCACCAAGTTTACTAAGTAAATCATAGATTTTTACAATATGCTTCACATCATAAGGTGGT
>JBDNDK010000074.1:0-10775 GCA_046719185.1 Armatimonadota bacterium | reverse complement strand
TATAATTATAAAACCATTTGTAAAAATGGGAAGGGGAGATAAGCTGTTAATAAATGGAGGAAGGTTTGCTGCCATAATTTCCTCTGTTAATAACAGAAAGTGCTGCAAAAGGAAAGTTATATATAATATTTATAAATATTGCAGCAGTCAAAAGAGTCGGGAAAAACTTCCGACTCTTTTGTTTTTGTTAGAAGGATAATATAATTGTTATGTTGTATCAAGTAATTGTAATTTTTTAATTTTAGTTTTTGAGAGGCATATGAAAAATATTACAAAAGGCATCACACTTAGAGCAATACTAACTGGTGTGATTTTAATACCCATACTCAGTTATTGGATATTTCTAAGTGAAATAATTAGATATCAAGGTCATCCAACTACTATATCAATTTTCTACAGCTCAATTTTTGTTTTAACCTTGATGATAGGCATAAATGCATTATTATCAAAATATCTTCCAAAGTTTGCTTATTCACAAGCAGAATTAATAACTGTTTATGTGATGATGAATATTGGGTCTGCAATTGTTGCACATGATTTTATCCAAGTTCTGATTTCAATAATTCCATATCCTATGGATACTGGTGCTGATGATCCTTGGCTTAATCTTTTCAAAACAACAGTTCCTCAATGGCTTGTGATGTCTGATAGCTATGCTATTAAGAGATTTTTCTTAGGTGGAAATTTATATGATCCTCTTGTTTACAAGCCATGGCTTTTACCAATAGCCAGCTGGACTGCTTTCATATTAGTTTTATGCACAATGTTTTTGAGTTTGAATGTTCTTCTTAGAAAACAATGGATGGAAAGAGAAAAGCTCAGCTATCCTCTTATTCAACTTCCAATGGATATGACTGCAGAGGGTTATCCATTATTCAAGAATAAGCTTTTTTGGATAGGATTTGGAATTGTTGCTGTTATAGACATTATAAATGGATTACATATATTAAATCCTGATATTCCGGGAATTGCAATTAAAAATCCTGACATGGGCAGATTGTTTACAACTAGGCCTTGGAATGCAATAGGACTATTGCCAATGTCATATTATCCTTTTGGCATTGGTTTAGGAGTGCTGTTGCCTGTTGATTTATCTTTTTCATGTTGGTTTTTCTTCTGGGTTTGGAAGATGCAAAGAGTTGCAACAGCTGCTTTTGGTTGGGAAACAGTAAGAGGAATGCCTTTTATAAATGAGCAGTCTTTTGGTGCATATATGGGCATTTGCCTGTTTGTTCTGTATATGGCAAGAAAAAATACAAAAGAATTAATTCTGCATTTCTTAGGTAGAAAGACTCTTGATGATTCTGATGAACCTATTAGATATAAAACTGCAATTTGGATTCTAATATTTGGTTGTATATTTATAACTTTGTTCTGTAGAGCAGCTGGAATGAGCGGAGTTTTAATAATTGCATTTTTTGTAATATATTTTGCACTCAGCATTACAATCACAAGAATGAGGGCAGAGCTTGGTCCACCTGCTCATGACTTGCATAATGGTGGACCAGATTCTATAATTCCTGCAATTTTGGGAAACCATCATTTCAGCACTAGAGAACTGGGTATTATGGGCATGTTTTTCTGGTTTAATAGAGCATACAGAGCTCATTCAATGCCCATTCAGCTTGAGTCTTTCAAAATGGCTGAAAAAACTAATACTTCATACAAATGGATGTATTCAGCTATTTTAATAGCTACTGTTGTTGGCACAATAGCTGCTTTCTGGGCTGCACTGCATCTTATATATCAAACCGGTGCATCTAAAGATATGGGACCTCCAAATGTTCCGGCAATATATAGATATGAAACATGGTCAAGAATAGAGAGTTGGACCACTCTCAGCATACCAGCGAATATAAATTTTGGAATTGCTATAATGGTAGGGTTTGTGTTTACTCTTATTCTTAATGCATTTAGAATGAGACTTGGTTGGTTCCCGTTCCATCCTGTTGGTTATGCTGTGTCCAGCTCTTGGGCTATGCACCAATTATGGATGCCTATGCTTATTGCTTGGGCTATTAAGATTATTATATTAAGATATGGTGGATTAAAACTTTATAGAAAAGCATTGCCATTCTTTTTAGGCATAATACTTGGTGAATGTATGGTTGGTGGATTTTGGACTGTTTGGGGAATTCTTACAGATCAGCCTTCTTATGCATTTTGGCCATAATTATGAGGTAAAATTTTGGATTACCCAAAACCAGCAGTATCAGCTCTTATTATCAAACATAAGAAGGTGTTGCTAGTCAGAAGGGGACATGAACCTAATAAGGGTAAGTGGTCTTTGCCTGGCGGCTCAGTGGAGTTGGGTGAAACTCTTCAGGAGGCTGTTTGCAGAGAGGTTTTTGAAGAAACCAGCCTTGAAATTGAGATTGGTGATATTGCTTATGTGTATGATGTGATTGCTGGTGAAGGCAGCAAAGTATTATATCATTATGTGATTATATGCTATTGGGCAGATGTAATTGCAGGAAATATAATGCCAGGGTCTGATGCTGAGGATGTGATGTGGCATTCAATTGATGGAATAGATAATTTAGAGACAACAAGTGGTTTAGCTGATATAATAAAATCAGCACTTCACTCAGTATCAGAATAATTTTTATGTTGGTTTTTAAATAATTAATTGTGGAGTAATTTTTTTGCCTAAGATAGCATATATAAGGAATATGACTAGAGAAGATATTCCTAGAGTTATGGAGATAGAAAGACAGTGTTTTACTGCCCCATGGAATGAAAGTGCATATATCACTGAACTTACTAATAGGTCTGCTTATTATATTGTTGCAGAAATTGACAATATTATTGTTGGCTTTGCTGGTATGTGGCACCTCATAGATGAAGGTCATATCACCACTATTGGAGTTGCCAAAGATTATCAAGGCAACAAAATTGGTGAACAGCTTCTTATTAGATTGCTTGATGAGACACTAAAAAGAAGGGGACACAGAGCAACTTTAGAAGTTAGACAAAGCAATTTAGTTGCACAGAACTTATATAAGAAGTATGGATTTAAGCCTGTTGCAGTCAGAAGAGGCTATTACACTGATAATAATGAAAATGCTATTGTGATGTGGGTTGATAATATGACCTCATCAGAATATCAAAAGAAATTTTCAGAAATGAAGTCGGCTATATTCAATGGGGTTGGTTCTGACTTGGGAGAAATTGGCAGTTGAAAATTCTTGGAATAGAAACTAGCTGTGATGAGACTAGTGCTGCTGTAGTGCAGGATGGAAGAGAAGTATTATCTAATATAGTATCATCGCAGATTGATATTCATCAAAAGTTTGGTGGAGTTGTGCCAGAGGTGGCATCAAGAAGGCATGTAGAATTAATTCTGCCTGTTATTGAAGAGGCACTTTCAACATCAAATTCTACACTTTCTGATATTGATGCTGTTGCCATTATAAATAGACCAGGTCTTATTGGTGCTTTAATTGTAGGTGTTAGTGCAGCAAAAAGCATTGCATATTCTACTGGTCTTCCTCTTGTTCCTGTTCACCATTTGGAAGCTCATATATATTCTAATATGCTTTATGGTGAGGAAATGCAGTTTCCATCTGTATGTCTAGTGGTTTCTGGTGGTCATTCAGATATTATTTTGATGAGTGACCATGGAAAATATGAAATACTTGCAAGGACTGTTGATGATGCTGCAGGTGAAGCATTTGATAAATGTGCTAGGGCATTAGGATTGGGTTATCCTGGTGGACCAATAATAGACAAACTTGCAAAAGAAGGCAATCCGGAGGCTGTTAAATTTCCAAGATCAAAAGTTGGTGATGGGTTAAGTTTCAGCTTTAGCGGTCTCAAAACTGCAGTGATAAGATTTGCTCAAAACAATAATGAAAATATGAGCATAAATGACATAGCAGCTAGTTTTCAGCAGGCTGTTGTGGACAAGTTGGTAGATAGCACAATAGAAGCTGCAAAATTGCATGGTGTAAATAATATAATGGTGGCAGGTGGAGTTGCTGCAAATTCTTGTCTTCAAAGAGAAATGAGAGATAAGGCTGAAAAAAGTAATATCAGGCTGCTTATTCCACCTCCAAAATTCTGTACAGATAATGCAGCAATGGTTGCATCTGCTGGATATTTTGCTTATAAGAACGGAATTAGAGCCGATTTATATCTTGATTGCTGTGCATCTGAACCTATTGGAAAATATATCATCTAATTTATGGTGTTAAATGAAAGATATAAAAAGTATACTTGCAACTGACTGCGGAAGTACTACCACAAAGGCTATTCTCATAGAAAAAAAAGGTGAGGAATACAGACTTATTACTAGAGGTGAAGCTCCTACTACTGTTGAATCTCCATTTGATGATGTTACTGTTGGAGTATTGAATGCCATTAGAGAAGTTGAAGAATTATCTGGCAAAACTATCATTGATTATGAAACAAATAAAATTATCACTGGTTTGAGGGGAGACCATGCTGGTGTAGATTTATATCTATCCACATCCAGTGCTGGTGGTGGTCTTCAGATGACTGTTGCCGGAGTTGTTAAGGCAATGAGTACTGAGAGTGCACAAAGAGCAGCATTAGGTGCTGGAGCAATTATAATTGACATAATTGCAGTAGATGATGGTAGAAAAGAATTTGAAAAAGTTCAGGTTATCAGAGAGCTTAGGCCTGATATGATATTGATGTCGGGTGGCACAGATGGTGGCACTGTTAAGCATTTAGTTGAGCTTGCTGAAATGATTGTATCTGCAGATCCTAAACCAAGATTAGGGCAGAATACTGTTATTCCTGTGATATATGCAGGCAACAAAGATGCTAGAGAATCTGTAAAGGAAATATTGAAGGATAAAGTTGACCTTAGAATTGTTGATAACCTCAGACCAACTTTAGAAAGAGAAAATCTTGATCCTGCCAGAGAAGCAATTCATGAATTATTTTTAGAGCATGTTATGCAGCAGGCACCTGGTTACAGCAAATTAAGTGATTGGGTTAGTGAAGATATAATGTCCACTCCGAATGCTGTTGGTAAGATTATCCAAACTGTTGCAAAGGATATGGGCATAAATGTGTTGGCTGCTGATATTGGTGGAGCTACAACTGATGTCTTCTCTGTATTTAATGGTATATACAACCGAACTGTTAGTGCAAATTATGGCATGAGCTATTCAATATGTAATGTTCTTGCTGAGGCTGGTGTTGAAAGTATAATGAGATGGGTGCCATTTGAGCTTGATGAAACATCTCTTAGAAACACTCTCAGAAACAAGATGATAAGACCTACCACTATTCCTCAAACAGTTAAAGACTTAAGAATTGAGCAGGCTGTTGCAAGAGAAGCATTGGAGCTTTCTTTTGAACATCACAAAACTCTTGCCAGAAGCTTGAAGGGTGTTCAGAGTGTGAGAAGTATTGGAGAAGTTATTGACCAAAAAGAAACCGGTCAGACTCTTGTTGATATGATGAATTTGGATATGATAATTGGCAGTGGTGGTGTGCTAAGTCATGCACCAAGAAGAATTGAATCTGCATATATGATGCTTGATGCATATCAACCTGAGGGAGTTACTGTTTTGGCTGTTGATTCAATATTCATGATGCCTCAGCTGGGTGTGCTGTCAGTTGTTCATCCAGAGGCAGCTGCTCAGGTTTTTGAAAGAGATTGCCTTATTAGATTAGGAACATGCATTGCTCCTGTTGGGCATGGTAGAGATGGTGAAGTGTGCGGTACAATTAGCTTCAATGGAACTGAATATAAAATGATATATGGCACAATTCAGACTATTCCATTATCTGAGAATGAGATTGCTACTGTTACTGTTAGACCTAGTAGAAAATTTGATGTTGGTAGAGGTAAAGGTAGAGAAATTAGTGTTCCTATGCAGGGTGGTGTTGACGGTTTGATAATAGACTGCAGAGGCAGGCCTCTTATATTGCCATCAAACCACAAACAAAGAATTGCTAAGCTGAAAGAATGGCACAAGGCTTTGGGTTTGGAGGTTGAATGATGGGAAGTGCATATACACCGGGACTTACAATAAGCAAAGCTGCTATTATTAAAAAAAGAAGAAGATTGCCATTAAAGGGTGAAGTTTTAGTTAATGAAGGTGATGAAGTAAGCAGCATCACTGTTGTAGCTAGAGCAGAAATTCCCGGAGTTTTATACAACATAAAAGTAAGTGAAATATTAGGGCTTGAGCCTGATGAAGTGCCGGGAGCTCTAATAGTATCTCAAGGTGATAATATAGAAGCAGGGCAAGTTGTAGCAAAGAGCAGTTCATTGTTTGGTTTAATTAAATCTGAATGTAAATCTCCATATTCAGGCATTTTTGAGATATTTAGTCCAATCACTGGTCATTTGGGATTAAGATTAAAATCCACACCAGTGGAGGTGAAGGCATATATTAATGGAAAAGTAGTTGAGGTGATGCCTGATGAAGGTGTTGTGATAGAAACTTATGCTTCTTTTATTCAAGGCATTTTTGGGGTAGGTGGAGAAAAAACTGGTAGGCTTGAAGTTGTAGTTTCTTCACCATCAGAGATGCTTGATGAATCACTTATAAATGAAAATCATAAAGACTGTGTGCTTGTTGGTGGATCTAAAGTAAATGCTAAGGCTCTTAAAAAAGCTTGTGAAATTGGAGTTAAGGGAATAGTAGTTGGAGCTATATATGATTCTGAACTCATAGAATATTTAGGACATGATATAGGCGTTGCTATCACTGGTCAGGAAAACATAGAAACAACTTTAATTCTCACAGAAGGCTTTGGCAAATTAGATATGGCAGACAGAACATTCAATTTACTTAAGTCTTTGAATGGAAGAAAAGTATCAATAAATGGAGCAACCCAAATAAGAGCTGGAGTTATTAGACCAGAAATTGTTGCTCCATTAGATATTCAGCCAGATAAAACTCAGCTTGATGTAAAAGGTCAAGTTTTAGAAATAGGCACACCTATCAGAATTATTAGAGAACCATATTTTGGAGAGCTTGCAAGTGTATCAAAACTCCCATCGGACCCAATTGAAATAGAAAGCGGAGCAGTGGTGAGAGTATTAGAAGCAGAACTCAAAGACGGCACAAAAGTAACAATACCAAGAGCAAATGTAGAGACAATAAGCAGTTAGTTATAGTTTATTTCTTTCTAAACTTCCAAGGTGGAATTGGGTCTGGCTCTGACCATATATTTATCTTTGCTTTCCTTGCTTTTTTTTCAAGATTTTTGAGTGTAGAATCATTTGGTGTATATTTCTCATACCGCCAACCCAAGCCGTTTTCTACTATTAAATGATTCAGATTTCTACCGTCTGGCAATAAAACATCTGCTACCCATCTTTGGTATCTATCTTCAGTGCGTTTATTTATGAATACTGTTTTTTCATATGTATGTTTTGAGGTGAATTGTTTTGCTTTTTCATAATATGGTTGATTTTTCTCAGGACAATCTATACCATGAAGCCTTACTCTTATTGTTTCTTTATCTTTTAAAATTCTTATTGTGTCTCCATCTATTATGCCAATTACTTTATAATATCCGCTGTCTGTGGTAGTGTTTTTGATATTTTTTGCATCAAAACCAAGCCTACTGAAAACAGCTATTGTCAGAATTAATATAATGAATATCTTTGTTTTTATAGGCAAATTTGTTTTATAAGATCTTCTCAATTATTTCTCCAAAGAAAATAGGTAATAATCATATAGATACACTGCTAGTAATGATATTATATACTATAGGCTTTTATTATGGAGATTATGGAGATTAGCATTGCAAAACCATATATGAATTCCAGAACAAGCTGTAAGCAGAGATGATAATAAATTATTCATATAAAAATTGAGAAATAATAGAGTTAGTGGCTAATAAATTATTTGATACAAAAATATCTAATTAAGTTCTATTGAACTTCTTGCTAAGGTTTTTTTAATTGAATATAATAACACTATAGATTAAATATTTATTAGAAGGCTAAAATTAATGCTTGCTCAGATAAAATCTGGTGCTGTTAATGGAATTGAGTCATATACAGTACAAGTTGAAGTTGATATCACACCTGCTCTGCCTAGTTTCACAATAGTTGGCTTGCCTGATGCTGCTGTTCAAGAATCTAAGGAAAGAGTGAGATCTGCTATCAAAAACTCCGGCTTAGAATTCCCTTCCAGAAAAATTACTATAAATCTTGCTCCTGCAGATGTTAGAAAAGAAGGACCTTCTTTTGATCTTCCTATTGCTGTTGGGATATTAGCTGCCACAGGTCAGGTGGATATTGATTTTGCCTCAAATTGTGTTGTTTTGGGTGAACTTAGCCTTGACGGCAGTGTTAGGGGAGTTAGCGGTGTTTTGCCTATTGCAATGGGATTTAGAAATGGAGATAAGAAAAAATTTATTGTTCCTGCTCATAATGTAAAGGAAGCTGCCATTGTTCAAGAGGTAGAAGTATATCCTGTTCAGCATTTATCTGAGGTTGCACAGCTATTAAATGAACCAGATCATATTTTGCCTGCAATATTTGATATTAAAGAATTTGATGCATTAGATGATCCCACTTATGAGGTTGATTATTGTGATGTTAAGGGTCAGGAAATGACCAGAAGAGGCTTAGAGGTTGCTGCTGCTGGCGGACACAATGTGCTTATGATAGGACCACCGGGAAGCGGCAAAACTATGCTTGCAAGAAGAATACCAAGTATTATGCCTCCTTTAACAATGGATGAAGCCCTTGAGGTAACAAAATTATATAGTGTTTGTGGGTTACTCAGTCATCATCAAGCATTAATCACAAAAAGAGCATTTAGAGCTCCACATCATACTATTTCCACTGCAGGTCTCACTGGTGGAGGTTCATACCCTAGACCCGGTGAGGTTAGTCTTGCTCATAGGGGTGTATTATTTTTAGATGAGTTTCCAGAGTTCAAAAGAGATGTTTTAGAAGTTTTAAGACAGCCTCTTGAAGATGGAGTTGTTACTATTGCCAGAGCACAAGCATCTCTCACATATCCTGCTGATTTTATGCTAATTGCAGCTATGAATCCATGCCCATGTGGATTTTATAATGATAGATCAAAACCTTGCACATGCACTCCTAGAATGATTGAAAGATATCTTCAGAGAATATCAGGACCGCTTCTTGATAGAATTGATTTACATATAGAAGTGCCTAGACTAAAAAATGATGAGCTTATCAGCAGGTCATCTGGAGAACCGTCTGCATCTATTAGAGAAAGAGTAAAATTGGCAAGAATAAGGCAGCAAAAAAGGCTTGATGGAACAGGGTTATATTGCAACGCTCAACTCACGCCAAAACAAATGAGGAAATACTGCAATCTTACTGATGATGCAGAATCACTCCTCAAAAGAGCTATAGAGCAGCTGCAGCTTTCTGCAAGAGCTTTTGACAGAATATTAAAAGTATCAAGAACAATTGCAGATTTAGCAGATTCAGATACTATTCAGATAGATCATGTTGCTGAGGCTGTTCAATATAGAAGCCTTGATAGAAAATATTGGGGCTAATAATCTTCTTATCATCAAATTATGCATAAAAGTTGCAGCTGGTGTATAATAAAGCTAATCATATCCTCATTGATTGGGTATATTTACACAAATGGAAAAACCTGTCATAGCTAATAATCAAAACCAGCATTCAACAATAAATAAGTGTTTTTTATATACATTAGGCAGAATTGGCTATCAAAAAGCATTAGATATGCAGCACAATCTACACAATCAAACCTCTTCAAAACAAATCCCTGGTGCTTTGATGCTTCTTGAACATGATCCAGTGATAACTATGGGAGTAAAAAGCACATCCTGTGGTAATTTGCTTGCTGATGAAAATATCTTAAAATCAGAAGGTATTGAAGTTATCAGTACAGATAGAGGAGGGGATATCACCTATCATGGACCTGGTCAACTGGTAGGTTATCCAATATTAGCTCTAAGATCTATATCCAGGGATTTGCATACATACCTTAGAGATTTAGAAGAATCAATAATATTGTTACTTGCTGAGTATGGTCTTAAAGGAAATAGAAATGGACCAGCAGGAGTTTGGGTAGGAAATAAAAAAGTATGTTCTATAGGTGTTGCTGTTAGAAAATGGACAACTTACCATGGATTTGCACTAAATATTTGCCCTAATCTAGATCATTTTTCATATATCAATCCTTGTGGTTTAAAGTCATCTGATATAACATCAATATCTGAGTTGCTTAAAAAAGATATTTCTTTAGATGAAGTTATGAATAAGTATTTGGCAAGCTTTGAGAAAATATTTGGTCTTTCACTTATACCTTATCAGGGGGTTAATAGTGAAGATTCAAAATAAAATGCTGATGTTTCTAATATCAGTCATTCCACCAATTATAATTTTGATATGGGGTGGGATATTTGTTATTAGTTCAATAAATTATGCTGTCAAAAATTCAGAATTTCTCATAAAATCGCTTGTTGAAGAAAGATTAGATGGGGAATTGAATATTGGCAAAGCACATCTCACACCACTTGGTAATTTTTTCTTAGAAGATATTGTGCTCAGCAGACCCAGTAAACCTGAAAAAAACAATCTTTTCAAAGCAGAATTAATTAAAATCAAATACAATTGGAGAGAGCTTTTATTTCAGGGTAAGGGTGCAGAGGCTATAAATAGAGTTGATATTTATGGTTCACAAATCACACTTGTTAGAAGAGAAGATGGTTCATTTAATATTTCAGATATTATAAAACCATCAGAAGCTCCACCTGGTCCACCATTCAGAGGCAAAGTATTTCTAAAAGATGCAATAGTTAATTTATATGACTAT